>NZ_JBEWZH010000001.1:345136-562712 GCF_045310485.1 Aquirufa salirivi | reverse complement strand
TCGAACAGAGAAGTTAAGCCCCGCACCGCTGATGATACTGGGATCAAACCCGGGAAAGTAAGTAAGCTCCAAGTTATTATTATCCCCAAGCCCGCTAGATTCTAGTGGGCTTTTTTTTTGCTGAATGTAGAATGTAGAATTAGTGGTTAGTTATTAGAGTTTCGAATGTGAATCCGACATCCATTCATAATTTATACTTCATCATTTACCATTTATTAGTGCTGCATTGTTGGAATAAACCTTTTCATGGTCTTTCTTTTTTTCATAAAAAAAAGAAACAAAAAAAACAGAGGAAATACGGTTAATCCAATACGAATTCCGCATGCGCGGAACCGATGTTCACTCCGCATACGGCTTTATCTTTGACGCTTAGCTTTAGCATACGCACGAGGTCAAAGATGCGCCTGCCGCTTCGCTCATGCTTCGTTCCCATCTTTCGTTGGGATTAACCTGTATAAGGATTAGTTATTAGTGATTAGAATGTAGCCAAATCCATTCATAATTTATACTTCACCATTTACCATTTATTAGTGCTGCATTGTTGGAATAAACCTTTTCATGGTCTTTCTTTTTTTTATAAAAAAAAGAAACAAAAAAAACAGAGGAAATACGGTTAATCCAATACGAATTCCGCATGCGCGGAACCGATGTTCACTCCGCATACGGCTTTAATCTTTGACGCTTAGCTTTAGCCTACGCACGAGGTCAAAGATGCGCCTGCCGCTTCGCTCATGCTTCGTTCCCATCTTTCGTTGGGATTAACCTGTATAGGGATTAGTTATTAGTGATTAGAATGTAGCCAAATCCATTCATAATTTATACTTCATCATTTACAATTTATTTTCATGCTACATTCTAACTGCCGTAAGCGGTGTGAATCACGGTTCCGCCAAGCAGAAAGGATATTATCAATGAAGCATGTAAAATTTGATATATAACTAGTTAAATGTTACAATATATATTGCAACATCGTTGCAATAATAAATCTTCTTTGTATATTTGCAACAGTATTGCAAAATAGTCCTCCTATGAAAAAGAACTTATTCTATGTATTAATTTTTAGTTTAACCTTATTTTCCTGTAAAAAAGATCCTGAAATAGAACCTACTGATGATAATGAACTCATTACCACAGTTCAGCTCGAATTTACTGATAGTAAAAATGTTACTAAAACTTTTTCCTTTCAAGATCTAGATGCTAATTCCATCACTCCACCCGATAAATTTGAATCCATCGTGCTCGATGCCAATGAAAATTATGAAATGGAAGTAAAAGTTTACGATGATTCCAGAAAACCACGTGTTGATGTGACCGAGAAAATTGAAGAAGATGCTGAAGCTCACTTGTTTGTATATAAAATTACACCAGCCTCTTTATTCTCACTAAAAGCGAAAGACAAGGATAAAAATAATCTACCCATTGGACTTAAAAATACAGGTAAAACCCAAGGGAAAGGAATTGGTAAATTGCACGTAATTTTAAAACACCAACCTCCTGCTAATGGAAAAAGAACTAAAACAGGCGATGAAGAAATTGGATCAACAGATATTGATTTAGAGTTTAAATTAGAGATTAAATAATTAGTATAATATCTAAATAATGAAAAGATATAGACATTTCTTGCCAATAGAAAAGATGGGTTTATTTTTCTCGATAGCCTGTGCTATTCATTGCATGACATTGCCTATCTTTTTGTTTTTTGCCCCATATATTGCAAGTAGTTTCGCTTTTACATCGACGTTTGAATGGATTTTAGTATCCACTAGTTTTTTATTGGCCATCATTTTACTTTTTCAAGATTACAAAAAACATCGTAAATTTTTACCGATGATCTACCTCGCTCTAGCTGTTTTAGTCAAGGTAGTTGAAGTGAGTTTGGGTAAAAATCCCTTTGAGTGGGCATTTGGCTTACTCTTAGGGATTTTTATTTCAGTCGCTTATTGGGTTAATTATCAACATAAAGTGGCGTGTACTTGTAAAATCAAGCGCCAAGCCTAGCTTTCCTATCCTTTTTTGTATCTTTACAGACTATTGATGATCTAATTTTTCAAATCTGTGAGTACATTTCAATCTACTATTTATCAACCGGTTATTGGGCTTGAAATCCATGCACAGCTGCAAACGGATTCCAAAATTTTCGCGAGCGATGCTGTCCGATTTGGTAGAGAGGCAAATACATTAATTTCTCCCATCAGCTTAGGTCATCCTGGAACTTTGCCCTTTTTAAACAAAAAAGTGGTTGAATACGCCATTAAAATGGGAATAGCCATCGGGTCTGAAATAAATGAATGGCAATATTTTGACCGTAAAAATTATTTTTATCCTGATCTTCCAAAGGGTTATCAGATTACCCAAGATAAAACGCCTATTTGCTTAGGTGGGAAAATAAAGGTTAAGTTAAAGTCAGAAGAGAAATACATTTCTTTTCACCACATTCATTTGGAAGAAGATGCCGGTAAATCTCTGCATGAGGGCGATAATCCATATAGTTTTATTGATTATAATCGAGCCGGAACTCCATTAATTGAAATGGTGACGGATCCCACCTTGCATTCTTCTGAAGAAGCTTTTGCTCTCGTTTCCGAAGTTCGCAAATTGGTTCGCTATTTAGGCATTTGTGATGGTAATATGGAAGAAGGGTCCTTACGTGCCGATGTCAATATTTCATTGAGACCTATTGGTGCAGATAAGTTAGGAACCAAAGTGGAAATCAAAAACATGAATTCCATTCGCAACATTCAGCGCGCCATTGAATTTGAATGCACCCGGCAAGCAGCGATGTTAGATGCAGGTGAAATCATTATTCAGGAAACACGTACATTTGACGCCCATACTGGTAAAACTTCGAGTATGCGAGTTAAAGAAACGATGAATGATTATCGTTATTTCCCCGAACCAGATTTAGCTCCTTTGCACATTAGCCAAGATTGGATCAATGAAGTTAAAAATACCATGCCTCTATTACCTTGGGAGCAAGAAAAAGAATTAATAGAACAGTTTGGATTACCGGCATATGACGCACACTTTTTAGCGGATACAAAAGAAATGGCTTTGTATTTTAAGGAGGCCGCAACACATACCAAGGCCCATAAAGCTTTATCTAATTGGTTAATGGGCCCTGTAAAATCCCATATGAATGAACACGTAGTACACATTCAAGATTTGAAAATTAGTCCTAAAAATTTGGCAGAGATTGTCGACTTAGTTGAACTAGGGACCATCACACATAATTTAGCGGCACATCAATTATTCCCACTTTGCATTCATGATACTACTAAAACGCCCAAACAATTAGTCGATGAATATGGATGGGCTTTGGCAGATAACAATGAAGAGCTATTACAATTCGTTCAAGAAGTAATTAGTGCTTTTCCAGATAAAGTAAAAGAATATCATAAGGGAAAAAAAGGGTTAATCGCTTTGTTTATAGGGGAGGTTATGAAAAAATCAAAAGGCAAAGCCGACCCAAAACTTGTTAATCAATTAGTCCAAGAGGCTTTGGCTCAATAATAATTAGCTATGAACCGTATCTGCATGCTTGCATTTTTCCTTATGTCATTTGCTTTACAGGCTCAAGAATATACCGTTCAAGTCAAGGTCAAGCAAATAGTACCCCAAAGAAAAGTATATTTAGAATTTCTAAATGCTCGTGGGCAAGCTATCAAAATAGATTCTTTAAGTCCTGATCAAAATAACAGCGTAGTTTTTCGGGGTAAGGTGTTGGATGATGGAGGATTTTATCTCATTAATTTTTATGATATAGCCAATCCTCAAAAGGTCATGGTCATATTAGAAGGAAATGAGCAAGTTCAAATAGAAGCCGATGGCGTGAATTTACCGGATAAACCAGGTACCTATCGTGTTGTCGGAGAATCGATTAACATCAAGATGATGAACCAAGTGATGGCTATATCCAAGGGCCTTGAAAAAAAGGTCATTGCTTGGAATGCCGAAATTCAAAAAACACCAGCTTCCCAAACCCGAATTCAAAAGGAATTTGAAACGTCACAAAATGCAGCTCTTAGTCAAATTAAAGCCTTAATCCCACAAATGGGAGCAAACTTGGTAGCACTTTGGACAACGAATTTTTTACCGGTAGAAACAGAGATGGCAACTTTGGAAATCATAGCTGAAAAATTTAAAGCTGCCAGACCTAATCATGTTCAGATAAAGCCATTTTTGGAAAATCTAAAACGTTTGAAAGGTGTCAGTATAGGCTCCGAAGCGCCAGAAATTAGTTTACCCTCACCCAATGGAGAAAAAGTAGCTCTTTCCTCTTTGCGCGGGAAATATGTTTTGATTGATTTTTGGGCAAGTTGGTGTGGCCCATGTCGACGGGAAAACCCCAATGTCATTAAAACCTATGCACGCTTTAAAGACAAGGGTTTTGAAATTTTTGGGGTTAGTTTAGATCAAGACAAAAGTGCTTGGCTAAAGGCCATAGATACGGATCAGTTAACCTGGAAACATGTTTCTGATTTGCAATATTGGAATTCTGTGGCCGCTCAAGCTTATCAAGTTTCAGCTATTCCTATGACATTTATGTTGGATAGGGAAGGTAAAATTATGGCCAAAGGACTTAGAGGGGCAAGCTTAGATCAATTTTTAGAAAATTTATTTAAAGGAAAATAACAGATGAAAATTGCCATTATTGGTTGCGGAAATATGGGAATGGCTTTTGCCAATTCTTTTATTCAATATAATTTGGTCAAAAAGGAAGACTTATTACTCATTGAAAAAAATAAGGAAAGAGGCGATATTTTACAAGAACAAAAGGCCGGAATTGTTGTAGATACTATTTCTGAGAAAATATCATCTGTTAATTTGGTTATCTTATCCGTAAAACCACAAGATTATCCTTCTGTGTCGGAAGAGTTGAAACAATATTTACGACCTGGCCAATTGGTGCTTTCTATCATGGCAGGTATTCCTATAAAGAAAATTCAAGCAAGTTTATCTTACCCATTAATTATTCGGGCTATGCCTAATACCCCTGCATTATTAGGTATGGGAATGACAGCATTTGCTTCAGCACCAGAAGTAGGATTGTCGGATATTCGATTGGCAGAGAATTTAATCAACTCAACAGGTCGAGCTGTATTTTTAGAAGAAGAAAGTTTATTGGATGCTGTGACTGGATTGAGTGGTAGTGGGCCAGCCTATTTCTTTTATTTAATAAAAAATATGATTGATGCTGGTGTAGCCATGGGATTCGACCCTGCCATGTCAGCCTTATTAGTGAAGCAAACAATGCTAGGATCTTATCACCTGATGCAAACCAGCGACAAGTCGTTGGATGAATTAATTCAGGCTGTAGCTTCCAAAGGGGGAACCACTGAAGCTGCATTAAAGACCTTTGGTGAAAAAGAAGTTGGAGAAGGTTTAAAAAAAGGTATTTTTGCTGCTAGAGATCGAGCGGTTGAATTAGCCAAATAATTTTCTTCAAGTTTGACTAAGTAGTGATTTAGTAGATTGATAACATTCTTAAGGATGATTATTTTAAAAAATTATGTTTCTTTAGGACTTAATTTTATTTAAAAGGGTACTTTTTTAATTAGTTCTATGAGGGTTGTAAAGTACCACATAAAAAAACAGGATATTGATATTCATTCAGACTTGTTTTCGGGCATTTATGCTATTTTAACACATACCATTGGTCCCAATCTTACTTTAGAAGAAGCATTAGGCGGGTCATTTTGTTATCCTGTTCCTGATGAAGTTTTTATCTGGAGTTTTATGGTAAAAGATAAAATGGTGGGATTCTGCTATTTTACCATATTGACACATGAAGATTTAGTGATCATTCGATTAACCTTATCGGTAGAAAGAAATTATCGACATATCGTTAAAATGCCCTATCATGATTTTCTATGGGAAATGATCTTCATCAAGTTAAAAAATTTGTCGAAAAAGGTGGTTTTTTATTCCAATCCAATCAACCCCATTATTTATTCGGTTATTAGGGAATATACTAAAAACTTCCTGCGTTATGAGAATAACTTACCTTCTCAAACGTCCACCATTAATAAGATTTACGATCTTTTTGAAATAGAAAGATATAGTCGCGTTAGGAATACCCCATTTAAAATGGAAGAAACGAGTTTGAATTTTGAGACATTGCGACATAAGAATAAGTATGTCAATGATTTTTTAAACCAAAATCCAGATTTTAAACAAGGGACAGGTTTGATTACTATGGTGCCAGCCACGGTAGCCAATATGGTCTATGCCGTAGCAAAAATGGCAAAGAAGCAATTTAATCCCTCAAAACCGAAATATAAAAAATAGATGATTAGTTCAGTAAATTGATAATTTCTTGAAGGTGAAGGGCGCGGCTAATTTGCTCACCATTCGGGGAGGAATTAGGATTGCTACTTGCAAATAATTGTTCCACCAAAGCATTCATTTCTTCGTTACTCAATTTTTTTTGTTGGTATCTGATGGCCGATCTATTAGACATTGCTTGAGCAATTTTTTCATTCCGGTGTTTGCTAAGATCACTGGCTTCATGTTTGACTTGTTCTAATATTCCTTCTAGCAAGGATTGGCCATCTTCTTCTCCTAAACCAGCTGGTATTCCTTTGACCCAATACTTGGCTCCATCTTCCAGGGCTAATTGAAAGCCTAGATATAGAAGATCCTCTTTGATTTCTTCTAATATTAATTGGTCGGCTGGACTAATATGTAATAATTTAGGAAAAAGTAATTGCTGGGATGCTCCATTTTTTCTCTGCAAATGATCCATAAATTGGTCATACAGAATGCGTTGATAGGCTCTTTTTTGATCGATAAGAATAAGGCCATTTGACCAACTTAAAGCGAGATATTTCTGCAGTATTTGAATAACCTGAAAATTGGAAGTATTGAATTCGGTATTTTCTCTTTGGTTGGCCCGACTTTGTAAAATGGTTTCAGAGCTGTATGAATGTTGTTCAAATAATGGAGCTTTTATAGCTGGAGCTTGTTGTTCAAATGCCTGAATATTGTCTTGTAAGCCTTCATATAGTTTTTTCCAAGCATCTTGCACATTTTTATTGGAATGTGTATTTCCTGAAGCAGATGAAAAATCTCCACTTCTATTTGAAGCGGCTTGTCCAGCTGGGTTGTGAGGAATGTTAAAATTTACATTGGTATCAAAATCCAGAGAAGGTATTAGGTTATGTATACTCAAGGTCTTTCTTACAGCTGCCTGAACAATGGCATAGATGGACCTTTCGTCGTCGAATTTGATCTCCGTTTTGGTTGGATGGACATTGATGTCAATATGACTAGGATCGATGCTTAAAAACAAAACATAGAATGGAAATGAACCTTCAGGTAATAAGCGTTCATAGGCGCTCATTACGGCATGATTTAGGTAAGCATTTTTGATGTATCGATCATTGACAAAGAAAAATTGTTCTCCTCGTGTTTTTTTGGCATGTTCAGGTTTACCTACATAGCCTTTAATGCTGACATAGGAGGTGTCTTCTTCGCAAGATGCTAATTGTTCTCGATAGCCTTTCCCAAATAGATCAACAATTCTTTTACCTAGTTTTTCAGCGGGTAATAGATAGGTTTCTTGTTCATTTTGAACAAAGGAAAAACGAATATGGGGGTGTGCTAGTGCGACATGCTGAAATTCATCCAGGATATGTCGAATTTCTACCGGATTAGACTTTAGAAAATTTCTTCGAGCCGGTATATTATAAAATAAGTTTTTAACGGTGATCGAAGTGCCAATCGGTTGTTGGATATTTTCTTGGACTTTTAGAACAGAGGCTTCCATTCGGACTAAAGTGCCCAGCTCATCTTGTTCTCTTTTGGTTTTTAATTCCACTTGTGCCACAGAGGCGATGGAGGCCATGGCTTCACCTCGAAAGCCCATGGTTTTGATACTGAATAAGTCTTCTGCTTTTCTAATTTTAGATGTGGCATGTCTTTCAAAACACATTCTTGCGTCTGTTTCTGACATCCCTGTTCCATTATCGATAACCTGGATAATTCCTTTTCCAGCATCTTTGATGATGAGTTGGATATAAGTAGCTTGAGCATCAATGGCATTTTCCATGAGCTCTTTGACTACGGATGCGGGCCTTTGTACCACTTCTCCGGCAGCAATTTGGTTTGCTATGGCATCGGGAAGTAATTGGATCAAATCACGCATGTGGAATAAATTAGGTAATGGCAATTAGAATTCAAATAAAGCAAAAAAAAGGGAATGTTGCCATCCCCTTTTTTCTAAAATCAGTGTGTGAATTATTTCAATTCAACTTCAGCACCAGCTTCTTCTAAAGTTTTTTTCAAACCTTCAGCTTCGTCTTTAGATACACCTTCTTTAACAGCTTTCGGTGCAGCATCAACTACATCTTTCGCTTCTTTCAAACCTAAACCAGTTAAGTCTTTTACTAATTTAACGATTGCTAATTTGTTAGGACCAGCAGCTTTCAAGACTACATCGAAAGATGTTTTCTCTGCAGGAGCATCAGCACCGTCACCAGCACCAGCAGCAGGACCTGCAACTAAAACAGCACCAGCAGCAGCTGGCTCAATACCGTACTCATCCTTAAGGATAGCAGCTAATTCATTTACTTCTTTTACAGTTAAGTTCACTAATTGTTCAGCGAACGCTTTTAAATCTGCCATTTTTTGAAAATTTAATTGTTAAGAATTAATTATTTTGTGGGGTAAAACCCCGGTAATATCGGGTAATTATTCAGGACGCTCTCCTAAAGTCTTCACGATACCAGCTAATTTCTTCTCGCCGCTTGTAAGAGCAGAGATAACGTTTTTAGCAGGCGATTGCAATAGGCCAATAACCTCTCCAATCATCTCGTTTTTCGACTTGATATTTTCAAGTGCTGCTAATTGGTCTTCACCAATGTATAAACCCCCTTCAATAGAAGCGCCTTTGAATGCAATTTTATCCTTTCCTGCCTCTTTACGGAAGTCTTTGATCAATTTAGCTGGAACTTTAGCATTTTCTGGGGAGAAAATGATTCCAGACATACCTTTCAATACACCTTCGTTGAATGCAGAATAGTCATTTCCCGTTTTCTCTAATGCTTTTGCGATCAAGGTGTTTTTGAATACTTTGTATTCTAAACCTCTTGAAAAGCACATTCTACGGAATTCTGTAGCTTGAGCTACTGTTAAACCGGCTGTACTTGCAATGTAGAAGTACGGAGTTACCGCGAACTTTTCGCTTAACTCATCAATAATCTGATTTTTTTCTTCTCTTGTCATGATTACAATCCAGTTACTGTCGCCTTATCAATAACAATGCCCGGAGACATAGTAGAAGATATATTGATCGATTTAACATATGTACCTTTTGCAGAAGATGGCTTCAATTTCATCAAGGTATTGATTACTTCTTGCGCATTTTCAGCAATTTTGCTAGCATCAAATGAAACCTTACCGATTGAGGTATGGATGATACCTGTTTTATCAACTTTAAAGTCAATTTTACCAGCTTTCACTTCATTTACTGCTTTTCCTACTTCCAAAGTTACTGTACCAGACTTTGGATTAGGCATAAGTCCACGTGGACCTAACACACGACCCAAGCGACCTAATTTGGCCATAACCGTAGGCATTGTGATGATTACATCGATATCGGTCCAGCCTCCTTCGATTTTTGAAATATAATCATCTAATCCTACATGGTCAGCACCGGCTGCTTTTGCTTCCTCTACTTTATCAGGAGTACACAATACGAGAACTCGTACGTCTTTTCCTGTTCCATGAGGTAGGGCAACCACACCACGAACCATTTGGTCGGCTTTGCGGGGATCTACTCCTAAGCGAACATCAATGTCCACCGAGGCGTCGAATTTTGTATAGGAAATTTCCTTCAAAATTTCAGCCGCTTTATTTAGAGAATACTCTAACGTCGCGTCATATTTAGAAAGGGCTTCCTTTTTTTTCTTCGTAAGTTTTGCCATTACCTTTTTATTAAAATGTTAAATTCTGATTATTACAATCAGAACGGTTTCTCTCCAGAAACAGTAATACCCATTGATCGGGCCGTTCCAGCAATCATACTCATTGCTGCTTCAATTGTAAAACAGTTTAAGTCTGGCATCTTAGTCTCAGCGATTACTCGCACTTGATCCCAAGAAACAGATCCTACTTTTTTCAAGTTTGGCTGAGCCGAACCTGATTTTACCTTAGCTGCTTCCAATAACAAAATTGGCGCAGGAGGCGTTTTTACAACGAAATCAAACGATTTATCTGCGTAATAAGTAATTAGGACCGGCAATACTACGCCGTTTTTATCTTGAGTTCTAGCATTGAACTGCTTACAGAACTCCATGATATTTAATCCTTTCGAACCTAATGCAGGACCGATGGGCGGTGAAGGATTGGCTTGGCCACCTTTGCATTGAAGCTTAACGTAACCAGCTATTTCTTTTGCCATATTAAAACATCGTTTTTAAGTGAATTATTGAGGTTTATCTGCCAATAAGGGTGGAAGCTTCCTTATCTGATGTACCTCGTTTTGATCTTCCAGCGTAACAAACCTTCCAATCCATTCATCCGTTTGATAATCAATCGAATAGAATGCCGCTTTTTAAACGGACTGCAAAATTAGGAGATTTATTTGATATACCAAAGCGAATTGATATTAATTCAAATTAATATTCCCAGCCATGGTATAATTCTAGATATCCATTGCCTAAAAGTTTGAATTGAGGCAAGCAAGTTAAAATCTTGATTTGGTCGTAGCATAATAAGGGTATGGAGACGACTAGATTTCCCATGAATATGCTGTTTCTTTTCAATGCAAACTCTATTATGGCCCCAATTACAAGTATGGTGAAGATCGATAATAGTGCAATAAGGTAATGGGCAATTACTTTTTCTTTAAGATCAAAATATACATGTTTGCCCTCAGGTACATTGATGGAAAATCGGGAGGAGGGATATTGGAATGGATTGAAGCGAAAGCCTATTTTTAAAACATGGTTTCCTGGAGGTAAATGAAAAGTATCTTGTTTCTCTTGGTTTCTACTTAGAAATTCTTGGGTTCGAGCATTTTTGATTGAAATACCTTGAGCGCGCAGTATTGAACCTAGCTTGGTAATCGTGATTTCTGGCATATGTATAGTGGTTAGTAGATGATTTCATCTGATTTTTCGCACAAGTATAGCAAAGTGAAATAAAATAAAAAACCCCAACCAAAAGGTTAGGGTTTCTCAATCCAACATAATTTTACTTTATTTCTCTACTTGAGAATAATTTAATTCCAAAGGAGTATTTCTTCCAAAGATTTTCACCATCACGGATAATTTCTTACTGTTCTCGTGAATCTCTTCCACTGTTCCTTCAAAAGTCGCAAATGGCCCGTCAATAACTCGCACCGTTTCGCCTTTGATGAAGGATACCGAAGCAAAGTCTTCTACAGCGGCCGACTCATCTACCTTACCTAAAATACGATTCACTTCAGATTGACTCAATGGCATGGGCTTTTTTACCACGACTTTCACTTTTTTCGTCTTTCCACCTTCAATTTTAGTTTCTTCAATTTCCTCATTCATCGTTTGAAGAAAACCAATGACACCCGGTGTAGAAGTTAAAATGTGACTCACCTCACCTGCCAAATCCGCCTCAATCATGATGTATCCAGGGAATAGATTTTTCTCGCGAATCACCTTTTTCCCTTTTCTGATTTCATAAATCTTTTCGGTAGGAATCAATATTTGAGGAACAGCATCCGCTACGCCTTGACGTGCGATTTCGTTCTCCATATACGTTTTCACTTTTTTCTCTTGTCCTGAAATTGCTCTCAAAACATACCATTTAGTCTCTGCCATGGCTATTTTCGTGTTAAGGATCGGGTTAAGCCCTGTTAAAATGAACTATAAAATAAATCCAATCCAGATTTGAATGCCAAATCAACTAATCCTACCAAGATGGCAAAAATTAGAGAGGCCACTAAAACCAATATAGAACTTGCTTGAAGTTCGGAAAATTTAGGCCAAGTAACGTTTTCAGTTACTTCTACCCAAGATTCCTTAATTAATGATGTAAAGTTGCTCATATTTTCACCGATTATTCGGCTTTAAAAATTATTACATGGCACGGGCACAAGGATTCGAACCCTGACCAAAGGTTTTGGAGACCTGCATACTACCATTATACTATGCCCGTAGGAGGACTGCAAAATTAGGCAAATTTTCCTAATTCGCAAACCCCTGATTAATTAAAAGCAATTACCACTGAGAATATGCCGTTGGTTCCAAGAATCGTCGAACTGTTCTGGAGTGACTATTGGCATATTTGGGATCATTCGAAATACGTTTCCATTCTGGATCGGCAGAAAACTTTGCCCAATTTTTATCGCGTTCAGCCATATTTTCAAAGCTGATCATGTAGGTTAAGCAGGGTGTATTCTCTCCAGCCAAAACTTCTCCAAAGAAAACCCGATGTAATCCTACGTTTTCAAAAACTTGAAGTTCTGCATCGTCAAACATCGCAATTTTTCTACGTAAAGCATCTTCATTATATGATTCGTAGGTTCTCCATTCATAAATCCGACCTTCATTTTTTGTTGGCAACGTTAGAGAGGGATGACCTTTAAAACCTTTGGCAAAATAAGTGGATATTTTTTCAAATAATGGTTTATCCAAGCCTACCATATCAAAGTATGCTTTACTTGCTTGTTGATATGCTTCATCTTTTTCTAAGGCAGCTTTATATCCAGCATATGATTCTAGGGAAGAAAAAGGGATTGTGACAACTAAAATAGCTGGTTCGGGTTTCCCTAAATCTTTGAAAACACCCACTTTAGATACGCCATACTTGTTTAATGCAGGAATGAGTGCAGTGGAAATATATTTTTCAACCACTCCCAAATTCCCTCTAAACTTCATTTGGTATGTTCTTACTTCATAGTATTCTTGGCTCATGGCCAAATGACTTAATAAGATAAGTGATAATAACGCAAGGATTTTTTTCATAGCATAATTTATTTCATGTGTCATTCGTTAGTATTTAGGTTTGACTACAGATTTTTAAAAGTTGTCAAATCTAAAAATCTAAAATCTAAAAATATTAGGCAAAAAAAAAGAGCGGGATAAACCGCTCTTTTTTGATATCAACTAATTAATTAGTCTAAGATTTCAGTTACCTGACCAGCACCTACAGTACGACCTCCTTCACGAATCGCGAAACGAAGACCTTTATCCATAGCTACAGGATTCAATAATGTAACTTCAATTGTCAAGTTATCACCTGGCATACACATCTCCACACCAGCTGGCAACATGATTTCTCCTGTTACGTCTGTTGTACGGAAATAGAACTGCGGACGGTATTTGTTAAAGAATGGAGTGTGACGACCACCTTCCTCTTTAGACAAGATATAAACCTCAGCTTTGAATTTAGTGTGCGGCTTAACAGAACCTGGCTTACAGATAACCATACCACGACGGATATCAGTTTTCTCAATACCACGTAACAATAAACCTACGTTATCTCCAGCTTCACCACGATCCAAAATCTTACGGAACATCTCAACACCAGTTACTACTGATTTCAAGTTTTCAGCTCCCATACCTAAGATATCTACTGTCTCACCTGAGTTAATAATACCTGTCTCGATACGACCTGTTGCCACTGTACCACGACCTGTGATCGAGAATACGTCTTCAACTGGCATCAAGAATGGCTTATCTACGTCACGCTTAGGAAGTGGAATCCAGCTATCAACGGCATCCATCAAAGCATCGATTGTAGCTACCCACTTAGGATCTCCATTCAAACCACCCAAAGCAGAACCTTGGATTACTGGAATGTTATCACCATCAAATTCGTAGAATGAAAGAAGCTCGCGAATCTCCATTTCTACTAATTCTAATAATTCAGGATCATCCACCATGTCCACTTTGTTCATGAAAACAACCAATTGAGGTACACCAACTTGGCGTGCCAAAAGGATGTGCTCACGAGTTTGTGGCATTGGACCGTCTGTAGCCGCAACTACTAGAATAGCGCCGTCCATTTGGGCTGCACCTGTAACCATGTTTTTCACGTAGTCAGCGTGACCTGGACAGTCAACGTGAGCATAGTGACGGTTAACTGTTGAATACTCAACGTGAGCAGTGTTGATTGTGATACCACGCTCTTTCTCTTCTGGAGCAGAGTCAATGGAAGAGAAATCTTTCTTCTCAGCTAGACCTTTTTCAGAAAGAACTTTTGTGATAGCAGCAGTCAAGGTAGTTTTACCGTGGTCAACGTGGCCAATAGTACCAATGTTTACGTGGGGTTTACTTCGGTCAAAATTCTCTTTTGCCATGATTATTTAGTTCTTAATTTAGTTATAAAAAGTTTCAAAATGTGCTAATTGAAGCTACTCTTGCGAGTATTTTGGTATTTTAGAGCCTTTGAGCAGGATTGAACTGCCGACCTCTTCCTTACCAAGGAAGTGCTCTACCACTGAGCTACAAAGGCCTTTACCCTAGGGCCAATAGTAGGTATTCTGGGCCCTACCAATATAAAAATCGTCTATGAGCTTCCTCATAGAACGACATTTATTGAGCGGGAGACGGGGCTCGAACCCGCCACCTATAGCTTGGAAGGCTATCGCTCTACCAAATGAGCTACTCCCGCTGGTACTTAACAACACAAAAACATGGTACTTTCCTGTGTGCGAATGGTGGGGACAGATGGATTCGAACCACCGTAGGCATTCGCCAGCAGATTTACAGTCTGCCCCATTTGGCCGCTCTGGTATATCCCCCTCTTTCTTATTTCAGTCAAACGTTTTACTGAAATAGTTCGCAAAAGTAGCTCAAATTTTGGTATCCACAAACACCTTGGTGAAATATTTCTAAATTAATTTTACAATAATCGGAAACCAAAGCTAAATGCCTGTACATCGGGTCCTTTTCCTTTCTCAAATAAGGGACTTAAATCATATGAGAAAAATAAATCAGGGAAATGTTTCAGTGCAAACTCCGCTCGAACACCATAGCGTATTTGATTGACAAATAAATTGGATGTGGTCTTGTGTAAATTATCTGTTTTATCTTCAATTGCTTTCGTATAACTGTCTAATCGATAGGAGACATAGCCACCTAAACCAATCATTTGTACAGCGGATTCTTTAGAATATGTCCAATGTGGCATAATCGGTATGGTTAAATAGCTAACAGTCATTTTGTTTTTTGATAACACCGTTTCCCCTCCATTGCCATCAATAATCGGTTGAAAAATAACTGCATCAGTCCCTTTTTGAATGATTCGATTATGATCGAACATGAAATTATACCAATCAAATTGTAAACCATATCCTAAATTAAACCTAGATTTTGCATTTGAAGCCAATCGGATCGATCTAGAAATTTCTAAACCTACATATCTTGAGCCCATTGGTTTTAATCCAAAGTCGGTAGACAACAAGGGAGCAGGAAACTGGGCAATACTCATAGCAGGCAAATTACCACTGGTTCCATTTAAGCCCAAATATAGATTTAAGCCTTTTCGTTGGTAGAAATTTCGATCTTTGGCCTGTATTTTAGTAGAGTCTTTGCCCCAGATTACCCGTGTGACTTCATCCCCTTCTTTTACCTGCACGCCATTCCAACCTACATGAACTTCTTCATTACCTTCCTTGACATGAATGCCCTTGAGTCCAACTTCCACTTGTTTGTTGTTAGAGCCGGGGGAGCCTGCTGAGTTTGCCTTGGCTACCGATACGCTTTTAGTGCCATTAAATCCAGCTTGATGTAATTTGATATTTACATTTTTCCCTCCTATGCTAACAACAATGGAAGTATCTTTCTCATTATCAGCTTGAACGGCCTTGCGGATACTTTGCCACAAACTATCCTCCAGGACTAATCCATTTTTTGAAAAAATGGCTTGCAATTCTTCTTTCAACGATTTTTTTGAATTATTGGGTTTGCCAATAATTTCCTGATTACGCTTATCAATTTTTAATAATAAGGAATCTTGATTTGGTCTAGCAAATAGACCTGTGCTAAGTAGGATGAATCCTAAGATGAATAATTTTTTCATAAACTTAAAATTGAAATGTTCTTTGTACTACTTGTTCGGTTTTGATATAGGTATTCACCACCTGATGAATACTGTTTTCTAGTTTGGGGTCTCCCTGCTTTAAAGTTTGCCAATCTACAGGTTCACCATCGATGGCCTGTCTTAATTGTTTCACTACACGAGCAAACAAGGAATTTCTTTTTTTGCTAGGCTCCGGAACATAGCTATTTTCTTTCTCTTGATTGTTCGCTTGGCTTGGTTGAATGTCAATTAACATTTCGACACTTTCTTCCTTTGCCAATGAAGCAGGTTTTTCTTTTTCAAATGCCCTATTATCAGCTAGAATAATAGGATTGGTATTGGGATTACTTTCTTCTATTTCAGAACTCGATGCTACTGTACTTCTTGTCTCTTGAATGGAAGAAGTATGTGAACGATGGCTTACTATGGGTTCTACATGATTTACGGTAATTGGATTAGTCGACTTATTACTTTCAACTATTTCTGGCGTATTCGAATTTGGTAAATGTTGGACTGGCGCATGGATTTCAGTTTGTATGTGGTTGGCTATTTTAGATTCATCCACTAAAGCATCTGGATTGGATAATTGCCACCAGCCTATTCCAAAGGATATGAATAAAACAGCAGCCCACGACCATTGTCGGCGATGAATGATGAAAGGGACTGCCCTTCCTTTTTTCTCGTCAAGCTTTTTTTCAATTTGATTCCAAATAGCGGCTGGAACTTCCTCTTCGTGAGAGTCTAGTTTTTCCTGCCATTTTTTTTCAAGGGAATCCCAGTTGTCAACCGATGATTTTTTCATGCTTGTAATTCCTTTAATTTACTCTGTAATATTTGTCTAGCTCTTGAAAGCTGTGACTTTGATGTACCTTCTGATATTTGTAACATATCGCTAATTTCAACATGAGAATAGCCTTCTATGGCATATAAATTAAATATCGTCCGGTAACCTGGAGGTAATTCCAAAATTAAATTTTGAATTTCCTCTACTCCCAAATGCATTAAAGCATCTTCGGGATGGGCAATATCATATGTTTCATTAATGTCTTGATCATAGCGATTGGCTGTTTTTCGAATTTTCATAAGTGATTCATTTACCATGATTTTTCGAATCCACCCCTCAAAACTCCCTTGGCCTTGGAAGTTGTCTATTTTACTAAAGACCTTCATGAAACCTTCCATTAATGCATCTTCCGCATCTGGACCTACACCTAAATAGCGCTTACACACTGCCATCATCTTTCCAGCGTTTACCTGGTAGATAATTTGTTGAGCTCTTCGGTCTTGTTTTTGGCAAGCCTGAATTAACTCTTGTTCGCTCTTGAAGGGTAGTAAAGTTTTACTCAATGATTATAGAACTTATTTGAATGTAAAGATGTGCATTAAACATAAATGGTTGCACGGGTTTGAAAAGATTTTCAAAATTCCTTTCTTTACGCAGATTTAATACATATGCCAAACTCTGCACCCATTGGGATTTTTGATAGTGGAATTGGGGGCCTTACCCTAGCTCATGCCATTACAGAATTGATTCCACAAGAACCCATCATTTATTTTGGTGATACAGCTCACTTACCTTATGGGGACAAATCCGCTACGGCCATTCAAGCGTATTCGGTTAAGATTTGTAATTTACTTTTAGAGAAAAATTGTAAGTTAATATTGATTGCTTGTAATTCAGCCTCGGCAGCGGCTTATGATTTGGTGAAAACCTATGTAGGGACAAAAGCTGTTGTGGTCAATGTGATAGATCCTGTCATTCAATATTTGGATCAACAGTGGGCAGGCAAAACCTTGGGTTTGATTGGTACTAAGCAAACAGTGAATTCAGGAATTTATGCTCGGAAGGCAGAAGCTTTGGGTAAAGATATCCATATTCAATCCTTAGCGACACCTTTATTGGCTCCCATGATTGAAGAAGGTTTCTTTAATAATACCATTTCAGAACAGATCATTCGAGAATATTTGGAACAAGATGTGCTCAAGAATATCGAAGGTTTAATTTTAGCTTGCACGCATTATCCGCTGATCAAAGCGCAGATAGATCAATTTTATCATGGCCAAATTCCTGTCATTGATACTTCTCAAATTGTGGCACAAGAAATTAAACATATTTTGGAGAAACATGATTTGTCGATACAAACTGGAGAAATAGGTTCTCGACAGTTTTTCGTTTCAGACTACACAGACTCCTTTGAAAAGTCCACTCAACTATTTTTTGGAGAGGCTATTAAATTGACTCAATATCCTATTTGGGATTAATTATTGTCCAAGTATCTGACTTACCTTTTGTCGGATCTTAAATCTAGCTATGCGTTCTTGTTGTTCTTTTTTGCTTTGACGGAACCATAAAAAGGCGATAGCACCCACCAACAAATATGGGGCACTTAATAAATATAAAATTCCGGTATTTAAGCCAGTTGCTATGTTGGATCGGCCATTGGAAATGGTACTTTCTACGGTAGTGCGGCACATGGCGCATTGAGCAACACTATCAAATTGCACAAGTACTAACAACAAAATTAAAAGCAGGGGAATGAATTTTTTATACATAATACGGAGCAATTAACAAATACACCAATACACCTGTAACACTAACATATAACCAAATAGGGAAAGCCCATTTGACTAATTTTTTATGAGAATCAATTTGATCTGTAATGGCATAGAAAATGGCCTTTAACACTAAGCGAACAACGCCAATGGAAAGTAAAATGTGAGAAAAAAGTAATATGTAATAAGTTGGTCTTAACCAGCCCGTACCCCCAAACTTGGTTGGCTCATTGGAAATATGATAGCTTACATAGGATACTAAAAAAAGACTACCTAATACAAAAGCTACCCCCATTAATTTGCGATGCATTTCGATGTTTTTGTTTTTGATGGCGATAAAACCCAAAATCAATATGATCGAACAAGTGGCATTTAATACACCATTCACGTGGGGAAGTATTTTTGTCCATGTGCCTAAGGCTAGCTTCGTTTGAATGGCATTTAACATCGCAACAGCAATGGGAATTACCAAGGACAAAATATTAACTATCTGATTATTTCTAGGTGTGTTTTCAATTTTATAAGCTGTCATATTATTTTTCACTCGCATAAATCTGTTTTAAAACTTTGATTTCCATCATAAGGCGGTCTACCTCCTTTTTATCTGTCCCATCGTAGAAACCTCGAATATGCTTCTCTTTATCTATCAGTATTAACCTCTCAGAGTGGATAAATGTTTCATCTGGATTTTTAATAGCTTGATCATATTCAGAAGCATCTGCCAATGGAACATGAAACCCTTTTAACGCTAAGGGATAAATTGTTTTTTTGTCGCCCGTTAAAAAATACCATTTATCGGGTTTGGCTTCAAATCGATTCGCATATTCTGCTAACTTTTCAGGTGTATCAAAATGGGGGTCTACTGAAATGGATACTAGCTTGATGTCTTTGTCTTGGCTAAAAGTATCTTGTAATCTACTTATTTGAGTCGTGATTTTAGGACAAATTGTGGTACAGCGAGTAAAGAAAAAGCTCGCCACATAAATCTGATTATCTAGAACTTTAGAAGAAAAAGGAGCGCCTTTTTGATCGGTAAGCTGAAAAGAGGGTATTCGGAAGAATACGGTATCCATGTCGGATTCATTCCAACGTGGATTCATACGTTTTTCCATTTTGACTTCACCTGTAGTGGAATCTATTTCTGGAATGTATCGAGGTAATTGAAAATGATTATTGCCAAATTCGTGCAAGCCTATATAAAATAAGACAGGCACTATTAAAATGGTTAATAAAATGCCTGTCTTTTTAGTCATGCGCCAATAAGAGTTTAGGGTCTACTAATACAAATGACCACCTTCGTAGATCAAGGCTACAAGTAACCAAACAACGAATACAGTAGGGATTAAAACTGCCCAGATAAGCGTTTTCACTTCATGTCTTAAGTGCATGAACTCACCTACGATATAAAAAGCTTTAACGATTGTCATACCGGAAAAGATAGCTACACGTAAAGTGTTAGCTGGCAATGTAAAAGCAATAACGAATTCAATTGCTGTAAGAATTAAAAGAATCCAAAAAGTTTTCCAAATAGCGCCAGTTTGAGGAGCTGGAATTTCTTTTTCTGAGGTTTCGTGTGCAGTAACGTGCGAAGCCATATGTTAGGGAATTAAATATTAAACAAGATAAAAGAAGGTAAATACGAATACCCAAACAAGGTCTACAAAGTGCCAGTATAAACCTACTTTTTCAACCATTTCATAATGACCTCTACGCTCATAAACACCAGTTGCAGCATTGAAGAAAATCAAAATGTTTAGGATAACTCCTGAAAATACGTGTGTCCCGTGGAAACCCGTAATGAAAAAGAACAAATCCGCAAAAGCTGGAGGTCCATAAGGATTACGCACTAAATTGGCTCCTTCGATAGGGGTCATGACACCATCTACCAATTGTTTAGCTGCTAAAGACAAATCTTCTGGTCCGTGGATGAAGTGACCCCACTCCCAAGCTTGTGAGCCTAAGAAAGTAAAACCACCTACGATAGTCCATAACATCCATTTTTCTACATCTTTGCGATCACCGCGGTGACCAGCTTCAACAGCTAATACCATGGTTACGGAAGATGCAATCAAAATGAAGGTCATAATACCTACGAATACCAAGGGTAATGATATGCCGTGTAAAAATGGAACTGCTTCAAACACTTTTTCTGGGATTGGCCAGTGTTGTGTTGAAAAATAGAAATCACTTGGACTTCCTTTCCAAGCGGGTTGACTGAAACGAATCATTCCATAAGTCACCAAGAGTGCCGAGAATGTAAAGGTGTCAGAAAGTAGGAAAAACCACATCATGAGTTTTCCATAACTAGCTTTAAGAGGTTCAGAACCACCTGTCCAAGTTAAATTTTCAGGAACAGTAGGGGCAGCGTGTGCAACTGACATGAGGTAATAGCTTAATTGTTAAACACTAAAAATAAAAATAAATAAATCCACAATGCATCTAAAAAATGCCAGTAAGTGGAACAAATTTTAATTTGAGTAAGGGCTTTGGCATTGATTTTCATACGGAATGCAGCAACTAGTGCTACAATTAGTACAATCAATCCGGAGATTAAATGTAGACCGTGAAGACCAGATAAAACGTAGACAAATGACCCTGATGGATTCCCGACGAAATAAACGTTCATTTCGACTAATTGTACCCATCCGAAATATTGTAAAATTAAAAACAATAATCCGAGCACAAAAGTAATAGAAATACTTATTCTTAACGCATTAAATTGGTCTTTTTTTGCGGCTAATAATGCAAAATGCATGGATGCACTGCTAAGTAGTAAGACAACACTACTAATCCAAAATAAATTAGGCAATTGAAACTCTACCCAGTTTCCTTCTGCTTTCCGTACAAGATAGGCACTGGTAAAAGCAGCAAATAACATAATAATCGATACGATGAACAACCACATCGTGAATATTTTGGGATTCACAGAGCGGGTCGCTTTGGCTTCTATGGAATTGGTTTCTGCGTTCATGTTATTAAATTTTATCAAATAAAAAGGCAATTTGCACTACGAGTAAATAGAAAAATGATCCAAACATCATCCAACGAGCTGCTTTATCTGTTGGGCGCATCATCAAGTAGAAAGTTTGGCAGAGGAATAAACTACCGGCTATGACGGCTATGATAGCCGACTGTATTCCTGTCATATGCAGTAAATAAGGAACGAGTCCTAATGGTACTAAAAATATGGTGTAAATCATGATGGTGAAAGCCGTTTTCATGTCTTTTTTTCCATCATTGGGGAGCATTTTAAATCCTGCTTTTTTGTAATCAGAATCGGCAACCCAAGCTATTGCCCAAAAGTGAGGGAATTGCCAAAAGAACTGAATGGCAAATAAAATACCTGGTTCCCATCCAAATTCATGTGTAGCAGCTAGCCAGCCAATCATAGGAGGGAAGGCTCCAGGTATAGCTCCTGCAAATACGGAAATAGGCCCTACTCGCTTTAATGGGGTATATACAAAGCCATACAAAATATAGGAAATGAACCCAATAATAGCGGCTTTCCATGATAAATAGCTAAGTAAACCTAATGAAATAAATAAAAGGATAATTCCATAAATTTTGGCTTGCTGAGGTTGCAAGACTGCTGTGGGCAATGGTCTTTTTGCCGTTCTTTTCATCAACTTATCGTAATCAATTTCTTTTAATTGATTGACGATGTTGGCCGCTCCCGTGAGAAGAAAGCCAGCTAAGGATATTAAAATAATATGAAAGGTCGTATGTTCAATAGGAGCCAATAAATAGCCAAATGTACCAGAGAATGCTACCGTGATGGATAGTCTGGATTTTAGCAGGGCTATATATGGTTTAATTATTGACATCTTATGCGTGAGTGCTTGTTTTAATCCACGTGTTCATGTGTAATCCAAGAATCACTAGTGAAATGGTTAAATGGATGGCTTGGCTGCCTAAAGGTAAGTTGACATAAGCCATTAATATTCCAGTAATTAAGGATATACTTAGAAAAACTAACAAGTAGGTACTATAGTTTTTTAACGAGCTGATTTTTGATTTATTTATTTTATTCCAAAGGATCAAATGGCTAATGAGTACTATCCAAGAAAAAGTTCGGTGAATAATGTAGATATTACCTAGATGACCGATCCATTCTGATTTGGCATTTTCTCCGTATTGAACAATCACATGATCCATTTCTTCTCTTACTTGGGTGCCTAAAATAATTTGCACAAGAATGATCACTAAATTAATCAATATCATGGTTCGAACCGAAGTAGGAATTTGGATGGAGCTTTGTTTGACGTGTAAGGCCTTAAATAGCAGAAATAATACGCCAATACTCAATAGCATATGCAAGGTGACTACGCCAGGCAATAGGAATGAATCTACTACATATTTACCCAATACGGCATTGCCTAAAACAAGCAATAGGGCTAGAAATGAAAGTATAAATTCTTTCTTCCCTGATTTGAATGCTAATATGGTGGTTATTAAAACGAAGAGACCCGTTAATGCTCCTATGAGACGGTTGATGTATTCAATCCAAGTTTTGGTTGGGTTAAATAATACTTCACCATGTAATTTTTCCTTATAGGTTATTTCATAATGGAGAGGTAACTCGGATTCTTTCGTTGGAGGGATGAATCTCCCAAAACATTTTGGCCAATCTGGGCAACCCATTCCTGATCCCGTACTTCGAACGATTCCTCCAGCTAAAATTAAGAGGTAGATACAAAGTAAAGTAACAAAGCCAAATTTTTGGAATGTCATGTTTGTGGGGTGAAAAAAAAAGATGCATCCAAATGAGAATCATTTCGATGCATCTTTTAAGTTATTGGTTTTTATCGGTTGTAACTCTCGTTCTGAGCCGCTAATAAACTTTCAATTTCCTTCTCTTTTGCAATCTCATCATTCTCTTCAGGAAGATTGGATTCAGGAGTTGCAGAGTGAGGGATATTTTGAGGGATAAAATCTGCCTCAGAGCCAGGTTTGCTATAATCATATGGCCAACGATACACGGCAGGAATTTCTCCTTCCCAGTTACCATGTCCAGGTACAATCGGTGTTGTCCACTCTAATGTATTTGATTTCCAAGGGTTTTGTGTAGCACGCTTTCCTTTGAAAATGGAATAGAAGAAGTTAACAAAGAAAATGGCTTGAGCTGTGAAAGTAATAATCGCAGCAATCGAGATGAAAGCATTTAAATCGGCGAATGCAGCTTCTCCATCATTTCCAATTGCGGTAAATGAATAGTAACGTCTTGGGAATCCTGCAATACCTGTGTAGTGCATGGGGAAGAATACTAAATATACACCTACAAATGTAAACCAGAAGTGAATGTAACCAGCCGACTTATTCATCATACGACCAAACATCTTAGGGAACCAGTGGTAAACACCAGCCATTAAACCAAAGAAAGAGGCCGCACCCATTACTAAGTGGAAGTGAGCTACCACGAAATAGGTATCATGTAAGTTGATGTCCAAAGCCGAGTTACCTAAAATGATACCTGTCACACCACCTGAAATAAATAGTGATACAAGACCAATGGAGAATAACATGGCCGGAGTAAATACGATATTTCCTTTCCAAAGTGTTGTGATGTAGTTAAATCCTTTAACTGCTGAAGGAACAGCAATGATCAAGGTTAAGAACATAAATACGGAACCAAGGAATGGATTCATACCTGTTACGAACATATGGTGGGCCCATACGATAAAGGCCAACACCGTAATACCCATCATGGAACCAATCATGGCACGGTAACCGAAAATTGGTTTACGTGCGTTGGTTGCAATCACCTCTGAAGTCATACCTAGGGCAGGTAATAATACGATATATACCTCTGGGTGACCTAGGAACCAGAATAAGTGTTGGTATAAGATTGGACTACCTCCCATGTTAGGAAGCGCTTGACCTTGGATATATATTTCTGATAAATAGAAAGACGTACCGAAGCTACGGTCAAAAATCAATAATAAAGCTGCAGATAATAATACAGGGAATGATAGTAATCCTAGTACTGCTGTAAAGAAGAATGACCAGATGGTTAATGGCATTTTGGTGAATGTCATACCACGTGTTCTCAAGTTAATGATGGTACAAATGTAGTTGATACCACCCATTAATTGTGACACAATAAATAAGGCCATACTGGTTAGCCATAAAGTCATACCTAATCCAGAACCCGGCATAGCTTGTGGTAATGCGCTTAATGGAGGATAAATCACCCAACCTCCAGAAGCTGGACCAGTTTCAATGAATAATGAGGAGAACATGATTACAGACGACAAGGCAAAGAACCAATAGGATAACATATTGATAAAGCCAGAAGCCATGTCACGTGCACCAATTTGCAATGGAATCAAAAAGTTAGAGAAAGTACCCGATAGACCTGCTGTCAATACAAAGAACACCATGATCGTTCCGTGCATGGTTACTAAGGCTAAATAGAATTCTTTATCTAATTTTCCTGACTCATCAATCCACTCACCTAAAATAGGTCTTAACCATTCTAAGCTCATATCTGGGAAACCTAATTGCAAACGGAAGATGATCGATAATGATCCTCCAATGAATGCCCATAGGATACCTGAAATTAAATATTGTTTTGCAATCGTCTTATGATCTTCTGAAAAGATGTACTTACGGATAAAACCAAGTTCATGATGTTCATGCTCGTGATCATGACCATGATCGTGTCCATGAGCGTGTACTTCTTCAGTAGTTGATACGGCTGTTGACATAGGTATTATTTTTGCTAAATTCTTTCTAATTATTTGACACTAACAGCTTCGACAGCAGTGCTATCTGTTTCGATTGGCTCAGCTGGAATATATTTACTTGCTTTCGCTTTTAAATTCTCAGGTACTTTTGATAAGTACGCCGGATTCATGGTTAAGAATGGTTTTTGTTCCGATACCCATTTTTTGTAATCTGCAGGCTCATCCACAAAAACGGTGATGGCCATACCGAAGTGACCACGTCCGCAAATTTCCGTACAGTTTAATTTAAAATTGAAATCTTTCTTACCTAACTTGACACGCATTTCGTCAGTAGATATAGTGGGAGTGAACCAGAATTTGGTTGGCATACCTGGTACAGCATCCATTTTAACACGTTGGAAAGGTAAATATACCGAGTGCAATACATCTTGAGCTCTGATTTTCAACAAGACAGGTACACCTTTTGGAAGGTGTAATTCACTAGCAGTAAAATCGTCAAATGTGTTTTTATCGGTAAAATCTAAACCCAAGCTATTGGTTTCGTCAATTAATTTATAGTTGATGTTCCCCAATTGGCTATCATCATTGCCCGCATAACGTACATACCAACCAAATTGGTGACCTGTTAATTCAATCACTACGGCATTACTGGGTGCTTGAGAGGTAATATCTCTCCAAGTTCTCCATCCTGTGAATACCAAGATAGCCATGACAATAGCTGGGATAATTGTCCAGATAATTTCAAGCTTATGGTTTACTGGGTAAAACGTTGCTTTTCTATTTTTATCGTTGCGATATTGAAATGCAAAAAAGAACAACAAAGAGTTGGTTATAAAAAAGGCAAATGTTACAACTGCCATCGAAATCCAGAACATGGAATCTGTTTTTACTCCATGAGCGGAAGCTGCTTCTGGAAGGAAATCAGGTTGTGAATGTAAGAATGACCAAACACCAGCAATTGTTCCAAAAAGCCAGAAGAGTAAGAATCCAACGGCATTGGTATTATTATGTGAATCAAGAGCAGAATCTGACTCATTTTCACCACTCAGGTTTTTGTTAAGCTTCAAACTCTTGCTGATTACTGTAATCGCTAAGATGAAGAATACAACGGATAAAAGACCAACTAGGTAATTCATATGTTTTATTTGTTAGAATCTTGCTTTTAAATATTAAATATCGTGGTGAACTGCTTCTGGTAAGAATGGGTGGTTTTTTGCTATCAGTGAAGCCTTTGTTAACTCATCACTAACGATGTAAATAAACGCAGAAGCAAAAATAGTAACCATTCCAAACTCAACTAAACCGTAACCTGCATGACCTCCTAAAACGCCTGGCATAATCATTTGGTAAAAATCTATGTAATGTCCAACGATGATTAAGAATGCAGCGATTTTCAAGAAAATGCGAGTTCTTTTAGCATCACGTGTCATAAGAACTAGGAAAGGGAAGAAGAAGTTTAAGAAAACCATCAAAATTTCTGAAGTTTTATAAATTTTGTTGTGACCTTCCCAACGCTCTAAGAAATAGATGATTTCTTCAGGCATATTGGCATAATAGATCAACAAGAATTGCTCAAACCAAACGTAAGTCCAGAAGATCGAGAAAGCGAACATCAACTTACCTAAATCGTGTAAATGGTTTTCATTTACATAGGCCATATATCCTTTGTCTTTTAATAATAAGATCGTTAAAGTAATTACAGCTAGACCTGTAACATGCCAAGAAGAGAACATGTACCATCCAAACATAGTTGAAAACCAGTGGGTATCTATTGACATAACCCAATCCCAAGCAAACATAGAACTAGAAGCTCCGAATACAACAATAAAAGCAGTAGATATACGTACCATTTGAGTAAATAAATCAGTACCTCCAATTAAATCCTCCTCTAGTGATTTCTTGCGAAGAACGATCCATAGACCTATCCATAGGGCAAAGAATCCAACTAAACGAACCAAGAAAAATGTTTTGTTCAAATAGCCTGATTTACCAGCAATGATTTTGTCGTAGTTTTCACTGCCTACTTCAGTAACTCCATGGTGCATCCAATGGAAAATAGTATCTCCTTTGAAGAAGAATACTAATAATAGAATAGGGAGCGTGATGTATAAAAACTTAGGGAATGCTTCAGGTACACGCTTCATTACGGATGACCAACCAGACTTAGTTAAGTATTGTAATGAAACAAAGAACATACCAATGATGGCAATACCAGTAAAGAAAACAGCATTTAACCATACGTTAGCCCAAATACGATTTGTCCAATCATAATGTTCTTCTGTAGCAGGTTGATGGGATACCGCTCCGCCTGAAAGATGTTCTGAGGCAGCTTCGTGACCTGCTTTTACAGCTTCATGTCCTGCATTGGCAACTTCGTGGCCACCAGCCTCACCTTTGGATAAAAGATATATTCCAAGCACTAAAGCTACTACTCCGGCAATGAAAGCATAAATAACTCTTTTTTTGCCTTCAGAAGTGAATTCAAAATGCTCTTCAACGTTTGCTGGGGAAAAATGTGAGTGTCCCGCCATTTTATCTGGTATTTTAATTTTTAATAATTGAACTATTGTTTTTGCAATTCATGTACATAAAGTACAATTTTCCAACGATTGGCTGAAGTGATTTGTGAGCCATGAGGCCACATTCTTCCTTTACCATGTGTAATCACGTGGTAGATATGGCCATCGTTCAAGGTTTTTAGTGCGTCACTAGAATATACGGGAACCCCTTTGTACATTTTAGCTACCAAACCATCTCCTTTACCTGTTTCACCGTGACAGTGCTGGCAATATCTTTCATATTGTAATTTTCCTGCTTCGATATTTTCAGGAGTAGCAGCTAATGGATTTTTCAAAGCTGCAGCTGAATAGGTAATGCTATCGTTTGGAATAGTTCTTGAAATCAAATCTTGATGTAAGAATTCTTTTTGTAAGGAATCGCTTCCTGTGTATTTGCTTCTTGCTACCGTACCTGCTACTGGTTGACGCATGTTCATGCCATGAGGATTGATGGTATTGGTATCGCCATCAGTTTGAGTCATTGGCTCATAAGCAACGGAATGGTACATGTTTGGAGCAAATTCTGTTCCTGTATCATTGTGGTCGTCACTACAAGAGGACAATAAGCCTAGGGCTAAACCAGCAAATAAAACGAATTGGTATCTTGGATTCAACATTTTGTTATGCTTCTTCGTGAACAATTGTTCTTGGTTAATTATTTAACATTTACTTCAATCGCACCTGAATCTTTCAAGGCTTTCTTGATATCATCGGCACTTACTTTTTTGTTTTTGTCAACATTGATTGCCATAACAAATTTGTCGTCCGTGATTCTAAGATCTAATAAATCCGGTTGGTTACCTGGATATAGGTTATTGGAAATACAAAAAGTAGTAACCAATCCAAATGCGGTAAACAATACGGTTCCTTCAAAAGAGACAGGAATCCAGTTCGGTAACGCAAAGAAGTCCTTACCTCCAATGATCATAGGCCAATCAAAAACCATAGTGTAGCTTATTAATGCTAAAGTACAGGTTAATCCTAATACACCAAACATGAAGGCTGCAATAGGTAAGCGTGTACGCTCATGCCCTACAGCACGATCCAATCCGTGAATCGGAAAAGGAGTGAATACGTCTTCAATTTTGATGCCTCTCGATTTTACCTCGCTAACTGCGTGTAACACCTCATCCTCATCATCGTATACACCTAAAATGTAGTTAGTTGTCGAACTCATATTGTTTTAATTTCGAATTGCTAATAAATTATTCTTCGGTTTTTTTCGTTGCTTTTTTCTTTTCAGGGAAATTACTTGATACACCTTTCATGACCGCTTTTACCTCAGCCATATTAACGACAGGTAAATATTTAGCGAACAAGAAGAATAGTGTAAAGAATAAACCAAAAGAGAAAATGTAATCACCAATATCATACATGGTTGGAGAGAACATGGCCCAAGAAGATGGCAAGTAATCTCTATGTAAAGATGTTACGATAATCACAAAACGCTCAAACCACATACCTACGTTTACTACGATTGATAAGATGAAACTCACCATTAAATTGGTACGGATTGCTTTTGACCAGAATAATTGTGGAGAGATTACATTACATGTCATCATCATCCAATAGGCCCACCAATATGGACCAGTAGCGCGGTTAATGAAGGCGTAGCTTTCATATTCTACTCCAGAGTACCACGCAATGAAGAATTCAGTTAAATAAGCAATACCTACGACAGAACCTGTTACCGTGATAACAATGTTCATCATTTCGATATGTTCAATCGTAATATAATCTTCTAATTTGAATACCACACGTGTAATTAACAAGAGTGTTTGAACCATGGCAAATCCTGAGAAAATCGCACCTGCCACGAAATATGGAGGGAAGATTGTCGTGTGCCATCCTGGAATTACGGAAGTAGCAAAGTCCATGGATACAATGGTGTGTACAGAAAGTACTAAGGGGGTAGAGATACCTGCCAAAATCAAAGACATGTATTCATAACGAGCCCAAGTCTTCGAAGATCCAGTCCAACCTAAGCTGAACAAACCATACCAAAATTTGCGTCCTTTAGTGGTAGCACGGTCACGGATAGAAGCCAAATCAGGTACTAAACCCATGTACCAGAATAATAAAGAAACAGATAAATACGTCGAGATAGCAAATACGTCCCAAACCAACGGTGAGTTAAAATTAACCCAAAGAGAACCGAATGCATTTGGAAGTGGTAAAGCCCAATGAGCTAACCAAGGGCGACCCATGTGAGCCAAGATGAAAGATGCAGCACAAAGTACGGCAAAAATAGTCATTGCTTCCGCTGAACGGTTAATGGATGTTCTCCATTTTTGACGGAATAATAATAATACGGCGGAAATCAATGTACCGGCGTGACCAATACCAACCCACCATACGAAGTTGGTAATATCCCATGCCCAACCTACTGTTTTATTTAAACCCCAAACACCAATACCTTGCCACCAGGTATAGAATAGACAGTAAGCTCCATAGATAAATACAATAGAAGATATACCGAAGGCCCATTTCCATTCTTTGGTGGGTTCCCCTTCTACCTGCTTGCAAATATCGTGGGTAACATCGGAATAAGATTTGCCACCAGTAACTAGTTTCTCTCTTATGGGTGATACAACGTGCGACATATTTTTATTTACTTTTTAATACGATTGAAAAATTATGCTTCTTTTTTAACGTCCTTGTTACGAACCTTCATTAAGTAAGATATGTTTGGCTTTACGTTAATCTCTTCGATTACTCCGTAAGCTCTTCCTTCTTTCTCAACAGCTAATAATTTAGAAATTTCAGAAGCAGGATCGTTCATGTCACCAAAGGTAATCGCATTGGTAGGACAAGATTGAGCACAAGCAACCTGGATCTCTCCATCGACTGGTCTTCTCTTTTCTTTCTTCGCAGTCAACTTACCTTCTTGGATACGTTGAACGCACATCGAACATTTTTCCATTACCCCACGTGAACGAACCGTTACGTCTGGGTTGATCACCATACGACCTAAGTCATTATTGAAGTGGAAATCATATTCATCTGTTTGGTAGTAACGGAACCAGTTGAAACGACGAACTTTATAAGGACAGTTGTTAGCACAGTAACGAGTACCAATACAACGGTTATAAGTCATTTGATTTAAACCCTCTGTTGAGTGGGTCGTAGCTAATACCGGACAAACAGTCTCACATGGAGCATTGTTACAGTGCTGGCAAAGCATTGGTTGGAATACCACCTCAGGATTATCTGAAGCAACTTCTAATCCTTTCAAATCTTCTACCTCAGCATCAGATGAATAATACCGGTCAATACGCATCCAGTGCATTTCACGTCGGTTAATAACCTCTTGGCGACCCACTACCGGCACGTTGTTCTCAGCCGAACATGAAATTACGCAAGCTGAACAACCCGTACATGTATTTAAGTCAATCACCATACCCCATGCGTGGTTGTTGTATTGGTGACCATTCCAAAGTGTTAAATCTGTGGCATTTTTCTTGCCTTCTGATGTGGCAACAGTTGGGTTGAAACGTCCCGATTGAGGATTCTTAACAAATTCTCCTAAAACTGTTTCTTGAACAACTGCCTGACGCGCCATCACCGTGTGGTGAGTTTGCGTTTGAGCAATGTCTTTACTTTCTCCTGTTGTGCTGATCGTAACTCCTGTAGTACAAGTACCTACGCAAGCACCATTGATTTCTGATATAAATGGATAGGCATTAACACCTACTCCATCTGCTGATTTTCCAGCTTTTGTTCTACCATATCCAATCGCAATAGCTACTGTATCTTGAGCCTGACCTGGTTGAACTAATACAGGTAATGTTACTTCATAACCTTTTCCTGCTACTTTAACTACATCACCTTGTTTCAAGTTTAATTTAGTTGCCGTTGGCTGTGAAATGGATGCATAATTATCCCAGCATGCTTTAGATATTGGTTCAGGGAATTCTTGTAACCAAGGGTTGTTTGCTTGTGAACCTGTACCTAAACCTACTTTTTCATATACTGAAATTTCTAATCCAGTTGAATTAGCTGAATAAGCTTTTGATATAGCCGCTGCTGCTGCATTAGCATCTACGGTAGGTACAGCAGTAGATACAGTTACTGCATTCGGTTGAAATACGCCATCGTGTAAGGCGTTTTTCCATTGTACAGCACCTGATTTCAAGATATTGGATTCCCAATTACGCTCTAAATAGGCAGCATAATCCCCGTTCAAACCAGCCCAAGTTAATAAACTTGATTGTGCTTGACGCGTTTTGAATATAGTTGAGATGGTTGGTTGAGTTAATGAGTAGAATCCTGTTTTAGGCTCTGCGTCATTCCATGATTCTAAATAATGAGAATCAGGAGCAATGAACTGGCACAAGGAAGCTGTTTCATCGGCACGATCGTTGGTCGCTAAACTCACTTCAACCTTAGGTAAAGCAGCTGCTAAAGCTGCACCCATTGGGTGATTATATACTGGATTGGCATTATAGAAAATAACAGCTGCAATTTTTCCTGCACCAGCTTCTTTAATGAAATTAGCCATCGCCATATCATTACCTTGGCGGTAATGAACAGCTATTCCTGTGTTGATGGTTGAACCATAAGCGCCAACTAAGGCATTGATGGCAACCACTACTTTTTGTACTTCTGGGTCATTAGAACCCGCTACTACAATAGATGCTCCTTTGGAAGCTACTAAATCTTTAGCAGCTTTATCTAAGTGATCTAATTTAACGGATGCTCCTGCTAAGGCAGCTGCGCCAGTTAATTTTGCTACTGCGTTGTATAAACTAATAACCACTAAACCTTCTTGTGAAGGCTTGTAAGCAGCACGGTAGTCGGCATTTGCACCTGTATTGGATAAGATCGTCTCAAACTGATAATGGCGAGACATTTCTTTTTTACCATCTTTTGCAGAACCTACACGTCGAGTTTCAGCCCATTGTGCCGCAAACTCGGTAGGAGCCACCCATGTACCTAAGAAATCAGCACCAACAGAAACAATGGTTTTTGCTTTGCTGAAATCGATACTAGGTAAGATGCCACCGTGTGCTTGTGTTAAACCATAAGCGGGGTTTGCATCGTACACGACATGTTGTGTAGTTGGGTATTTTGCTGTGAATTCAGTAATTACTTTTTTCGTGCTTGGAGAAAGAATCGTATTGGATACAATTCTGATTTGTCCTCCTTTAGCTGCTACTGACGCTAATTTAGCTGTGAATTCTTTATCTAATTGAGCCCAATCAGCAGCTTTTGCACCAATTTGTGGACCTTTTAATTTCTCGTTGTCATAAAGACTTAATACGGAAGCATGTGCTCTACCAGAAAGAACTCCTTTAGAAACAGCAGAAAGTTTATTTCCTTCAATTTTGATTGGACGACCTTCTCTTGTTTTAACTAAGATAGAAGCGTATTCACCACCATCTGTATACGTTGAAGCATACCAGTTCGCAATGGTAGGTTCTACATCAACTGGTTTGTTCAAGTAAGGAATGGTTTTCTTTACTGGAGCCTCGCATGCAGCTAATGAAACGGCTGCAACACCGAATCCCAACATTTTGAGAAAATCACGACGATGTGTTCCCGAACCATCCACGAGGGCTTCCCCTTTAGAATCGTTCTCCGATGGCATATTGCCAAATTCGTTGTGGATATTTTTTACAAACGATGGTTCATTGGTTAACTCCTCAATCCCTTTCCAATACCTCTTGTTCGAATTTTCCATATAATCTTTCTTATTCAGACTAAAATTGAATCTTTTATGACGCGTATACTATTAATAGTGGCACTTAGAACATTCTAAACCGCCAATGTTTTGTACTTTAAGGGGTGTTTTGCTGTCCTTGTTGTGAACTTCAACCAACTTATCGTAATAGGCATTTCCTTTAGCATTAACGTCCGTATTTCGGTGGCAATCAATACACCATCCCATGGTTAATGTAGAACGTTGCTCTACTACTTCCATTTTTTCAATATCTCCATGGCAGTTCTTACACTCCAAATTACCCACATTGGTATGTTGTGAGTGATTGAAATAAGCTAAGTCAGGAAGGTTATGTACACGAACCCACTGAATTGGCTCGTCATTTTCAAGTGCTTGATAAATTTTTTGAATTTCTGGTGATTCTCTTTTGATGGTATTGTGGCAATTCATACAAATGTTGGCGGAAGGGACGTTAGCACCTTTGCCTTCATAAACACCTGTATGGCAGTAATTACAATTGATTTGATACTGACCTGCGTGTAATTTGTGAGAGAATTTAATTGGTTGCTCTGGAGCATATCCTTGATGGATACCTACACCGTAGGCCGCATCAATGGTTGCTTTACCACCTAATAATAAAGCGAAAATGATGATACCTGTTTTAACAGCTGAATTAGCCGCTAATTTCTTCGCGTTTTCAGCAATTCTTTTCATCAAAGGAGCTTCTGAATCAACCTCTCCACCGCTTAATTTGCTTAAAGTGCTAACTATAGACAGTAAAGCAATCAATACAAAAACCATGATTACCAATAATCCAACCAATAATACTTCCATCATTCCGCCTGAACTAGCAGCAGCTGGCGCAGCAGCACCTGCTGGAGCAGCACCAGCGGCCGGAGCGGCTGGAGCGGCGTTAGACGCATCTATATAAGCGACAATGCTCTTGATTTGACTTTCAGAGATGTTAGGATATGGTGTCATAGCCACCTTATTGAACTTGTTGTACAATTCATTGGCATATTTGTCTCCAGAAGCAATAACTGCCTGTGGGTTATGAACCCATTTCACGATCCATTCGATCGGTCTGCGTTCTCCAATACCTTTTAAACCTGGTCCTACAAGTACTTCATCCGAGCTACTATGGCAAGCAGCACAGTTGTTTTTAAACAATGTTTCCCCCTCTGCAGCGTCTTGCGCTAAAGTCGCATATGCTGATGCAAACAAAAACAGAAAAGAGAAAAGGAACTTAACGAGCGTAAAATTTTTGCGATTCATGTTTGAAAATCTCCTATTTATTCAGTCCGCAAAACTACAATTCGAATTTTTAGGAAACAATTTATTTGCCATTCAATTTCAGGAATTTTTAAGCTTTACCCTTCTATTTAGAATTTTTCAAAATAAGCCAATCTTGAAATTTAAATATTTTGATAATAAATTGTATATAATCGATTTTGCATAAAAAAACCTCCCAATCTGGGAGGTTTTTGGAGGTTTCGAGCGGATTCGAACCGCTGTAGAAGGTTTTGCAGACCTCTGCCTAGCCACTCGGCCACGAAACCATCGTTTTGGGGACACAAAATTAGGTCATTTTTGTTAAAATGCCAAGTGTTTTTTATTTGTTAAGGGTATAGAATCGGATAAAAAATTGTTTTTAAGCCAAAACCAGTCCTTTAACCTTAGGTTTTAAGGTAATGAACGCCTATCTCGCCAAGCATTTATCTTACATAGATTCCTCCCTTTGTTGGGATGAATTAGTCGATTACCCTCTTGTTAAAGTAAACACCGAAATCTCAGGTGGCATCCCCACGCGCCCCGGATAACCTATATACCCAAAGCCCCGGTTAACATATAATTGTTGTTTTCCTTCTTGGTACAAACCTGCCCATTGCTTATACACATATTGAGCAGGAGACCATTTGAAATTACCTACTTTGACACCAAACTGCGTACCATGGGTGTGTCCAGCAAATGCCACATCTATATCAGGGTATTTTGTTGTAACCTCGGCATTCCAATGTGTGGGGTCGTGAGAAAGTAATAGTTTGGTGCTTGCCTCCTCTGTACCTTGATGTGCTTTAGCCAAATTTCCATACCAAGGGAAACGACCCACGCCGATGTTCTGAACCCCAATCAAAGCCAATTTCTCACCTGACTCTTCGATGATTTTATTTTCATCCATCATCAAATTCCAGCCCATTAATTCATGTGCTTTCATCAAATCTTGAAGGTTTTGTTTCTTCGCCTGTGGCGTCTTCCACTTGACATAATCTCCATAATCATGGTTTCCTAACGTGCTGTAAACTCCCATAGGAGCATGTAATTTGGAAAACATTTGGAAATAATCTTCCACTTCGGTAGCCTCATTGTTCACCAAATCTCCCGTAAAAAAGAGTAAGTCGGCCTTTTCTTTCATTACCATATCCACTCCACCTTGCACTGCTCTTTTATTGTAAAAACTACCCGAATGGATGTCAGAAAGCTGTGCAATCCGTAGACCATCAAATGCCTTAGGTAAGTTGGGTATTTTTAAGCTAATCTTTTCCACACGGTAATCATGTGCTCCTGAAAGTATTCCAAACGTAAAAGTAGCCGCGGGTACAGCGCCTACCACCAAAGCTGTTTTGGATAAAAACTCACTTCGACTAATCTGGCCAGGTGCAGGTTCACCCGGAATGATATCCAGATTTTTGTTGGCAAAAGCCCAACGAATGATGCGAGTAATGTCTTCAATGAACAAAAATATAACGACAAATAGTTTGGAAACAATTGTAATCATCACGCTCGCCATAAAGAAAGTACGAATCGTTTTGTTCCAATATTCCAATGGAAGAAAATTATATCCGATGATTCCTAAAATGATGCTTGCAGAAATACTCCAATACACCCATCGAATGATTTGCTGAGTAGATTGATTCTGTTGTTGAAAGCCCGTTTTGAACGCCTGCCATACATAATAATCAATGACAAGTATGACCAAACTCATGATGGGGATAAATACTAATTTATTCATGGCTTAATTTAGAGTGGCAAATACAATCAAAGCTTGAGAAAATCAAAAATAATTTGGATAAGCGGTGTTTATCCCATGATAATCCTCGTTAATTTGCTGAATTAACGGCTAACAAGTGGATTTTGTTCCCACATAAACGTATATGTTTGATATTTCTATTCTTGGAGGTGGTTGGGTTGGTATCCCTTTGGCAGAAAAACTAGCTAAACAGGGTTATTCCGTACAAATAAGCCAGTCTTCTCAAACTGGAAAAATTCAAAATCCCCACATTAAATTAATTCAATGGCGGGCAGAAGTGAATTTAGCCCATGAAGCCTGGGAATCAATCTTGAATGCAAAGACAATTATCTGGACCATTCCCCCTCGTCGAAAAGTAAATGGAGATCATTTTTACCTAGATGTGTTAAGGGATTTTGTTTGTTTGTTGAATCAAAAAAGCTATCAACAAGTAATTTTCCTTTCTTCTACTTCGGTATATCAAGCAGAAAATAATCTGGTAACGGAAGAATCTGTATTGGAATATAATTTAGTGACACAGACGGAGGAAATCTTACATAGGATTCAAAGTCCATTACTCATGCTAAGGTTGGGTGGATTAATGGGAGGGGAACGTTATGTGGCCAAATATTATGCAGGTAAGCATGTTCCTGCAGCCAACCATCCAGTAAATTATGTACATCGAACGGACGTGCTTGAAATTATCAGCCAAAGCATAAAAAGTCAACTCAAAGGCATTTATAATGTAGTAGCTCCTCAGCATCCCATCAAATCTGATGTAGTCAAATCAGAATGCGATCGACGAGGATTGGCCCTACCTTTGGAATACCTCAATGATAAAGACGCAATTAAAGTGGTCAGCTCGGATAAACTAATTCAGGCATTGAATTATTCGTTTCAATACCCAGATCCTTTATCATTTCCTATTGAAAATTAAGCTAAGCTTAACTCCTGAATGGCCAACCAAGCCATTAAACCAGGCCCTACATGAAGTGCCTTTTCGTCAATATTGAAATTGGGCGTATGAACACCATTGACTATTCCTTTGTCATCGTTTCTTGTTCCTAATCGATAAAAGCAAGCATCTACGTGATGGGTGTAAAAGGCGAAATCTTCTGCCGCCATCCAAATATCTAAGTCAATTACGTTATCTTCTCCCATATAGACAATGGCGGCTTCTTTCATGCGAAGAGTTAATTCGGGGTTGTTTTTTAGAAATGGATAGCCTTTTAGAACAAAAAAATCACAGGAACCACCCATGGATTCGGCGATTCCTTCCGCAAGCTTTTTCATTTTTGCCAGACCATCCGCCCTCCATTCTTCATCCATTGCTCGGAAAGTTCCTTCAATTTTCACTTCATTGGGAATGACATTGGTTGCTCCTTCAGCAATGAACTTCCCAAAGCTCAGTACGGAAGGTAATCTTGGATTTTTATTTCTTGAGATGATTTGTTGCATCGCAATGATGATATGAGAAGCGATCAAAATAGGGTCAATGCATTGATCTGGCATAGCACCATGTCCTCCTTTACCTTTTACGGTTAAATACAATTCATCCGCACTAGCCATGTACATACCTTCTCTAAATCCAACTTTTCCAACTGGGATATTGGTGGCTACGTGTTGACCCAAAATACCTGTCGGACTCGGATTTTGTAAAGCACCTTCTTGAATCATGATGCTGGCTCCACCAGGCGCTTTTTCTTCGGCAGGTTGGAAGAGTAATTTAATGGTTCCTTCAAACTCCTCTTTGACAGATTGCAGGATGCGAGCCGTTCCAAGTAAAGAAGAAGTATGCACGTCATGTCCACAAGCATGCATCACACCTGGGTTCTGAGATTTATACGGAACATCATTGGTTTCTTGGATGGGCAATGCATCCATGTCGGCCCGTAAAGCAACCACTTTTTTATGAGGGTTTTTCCCTTCAATCATGGCGATTACTCCAGTATTGGCTACACGCTGTGTCGGAATTCCTAGTTCATGCAATTGTTTTTCCACATACACCTGAGTCTCGAATTCGTGAAAGGAGAGTTCGGGGTGGGAATGCAAATGACGGCGTGCGGCGATATTCGCATGAGCCTGTTGCTCAGCTAGTTCCTGTATCTTTTTAAGAAGGCTCGACATAATAAGATTTAATTTTTTACAAATCTACAAAATATTGCTTCAAAGAGTTTTTTTCTTAACTTTAAAGACAAGGGATGTGTAGGAGCTTATTCACCTTTAATCTTTTGTCCTATGAGTCGGAAAGTTTTAGTTTTAAACCAAGATTATAGTGCATTAACCATTTGTTCCATGCCCAAGGCCTTTCTCTTGGTCTACCTCAATAAGGCGGAATTGGTGGCCGAATCGACTACCGAAAAACTTCATTCTATTTCACAAACCTTCCCTTTTCCCTCAGTGATTCGCTTGAATCGTTATGTTTATTTTCCTTACAAGGGAGTGATGTTAAGTAGGCAAAATATTTTTAAACGGGACGACAATATGTGTCAATATTGTGGTTCAAAAGATCATTTAACTCTTGACCATGTGATGCCTAAATCCCGGCAAGGGAGGACTTCGTGGGATAATTTAACAACAGCTTGCAAATATTGTAATTCAAAAAAAGGAGATCATACGCCAGAAGAGGCAGGGATGACATTGAGGAGGCGACCATTTAAACCATCCTTTGTTATGTTTTTGCGTAATTTTTCTGGAATTTTGGATCAACAATGGATTCCATTTGTCGGATCTAAAATGGAGCAAATCGTTTAAACATGAATATTTCTTTTATTGGTTCTGGTCATGTGGCCTGGCATTTGACGCAGGCACTGGAAAATGCGGGACATAGTGTTCAAGAAGTTTTTAGTCGAGACCCAGCTAAAGCCAAAGATTTAGTCAGTTATTTATACAATGCCAAAGTGCAGGAGCATTTAGATTTCTCCGAATCTAAATCCACTGTCTTCTTTTTCTGTGTCCCAGATAATGCTTATTCGACTGTTTTGAAGGAATTAATACTTCCTAAATACGCCACCTTATTATTGGTATCAGGAACAGTCTTACTGGCTGAAGCCTCTATTTGGTATGATCCAGCCAGAGAAAGTACGAATCAAATTGCCATTTTTTTTCCGGTACAACATTTGCAAAGTGGAAGAAAAATCAATTTGGGTCACATGCCCATTTGCCTAGAAGTGATGGTGGAAGAAACCGAACAGGTATTGGTTCAGCTGGCTCGTGATATTACAGATGCCATGTATTTGGTGAATGGGGAAGAGCGTAAAAAAATTTACCTATCCATGCTTTTGGCAGGTATATTTACACAACAGCTTTGGGCAGAAGCGAGTCGTTTGTTACACTCTATTGAACTAGATACATCCCTGCTCCAGGGTTTGATTCAAAACTATGTACAGTCGTATTTCAAGAATTTACCAGTATCCAATCAAATTGAAGCCAATGCTTTACAAGATGGGCGTTTGATGTTTGAACAACAAGGTTTTTTGTCGACTGTGGAGCTGCAAGAAGTTTATCGAAATATGGTCCAACAAATTGTAAAGACTACTTAATTAAAGGTTTATCAATGTTCATGACAATTTGAGATTTACTAAATCCCAATAGAATCACTTCTTGTTTTTTATTGATAAATATATAGAATAAGCTATCCCCAGTCGTGTTTTTCTGGATACTCGGAGGGATTTCTTGTTTTAAGGATAAGCTATAATCCAAGGCATCCAAGACCTCTTGAATCTTCTTATCCTTATTTTGTTGTTTTAGAGATAAGGCCTTTCCTGATTGAATCCGAATCTGAAATTGTTTAGAAATACTATCCAAACTCAATGTATTCGATGGGTTATCTATCACGGCTTGGATTTCTTGCCCCCAGGTATCAGCTTTATTGGTAATGTCCTGCGGAAGAATCCGTTTCACTTGTCGGCTTTTCATTTCCTTGACCGCTGCTGTCGTATCAATGCGTTTGGAGAAATCACATGATTGAAACAAAAGTATGATAGAAACTAAGCAAGATAAAAAGAGCGATTTTTTCATGAGATTGATTTGATGTACAAAGGTATTCCATCCAAGCAGAAAGGGCAATGAATTTAATTGTTATCTTTGCGGGGAATTTTAAAAATATTATACGAGTATGTTGGAGCAGCTGGAGGCTATTAGGGAAAGATTTTTAGAGGTAGAGCAACAAATTGCCATGCCTGAAATCGTTTCTGATTTAAAGAAATTCAAAACTTTAAGTAAAGAATACAAGGATTTACAGAAGATTGTAGATCAATATATGGCCTATCAAAATTTATTAAAATCCATTGAAGAAGCAAAAGACGTTATAGCTACGGAAAAGGATGAGGATTTTAGAGATATGGCTAAAGCGGAATTGGAGACTTTAGTTCCACAAGAAAAGGAAAAGCAAGAGGAGTTGAAGGAAATGTTAATTCCTAAAGACCCGAATGATTCTAAAGACTGTATTCTGGAAATACGTGGTGGAACTGGTGGGGATGAGGCGTCAATTTTTGCAGGGGATTTGTTCCGCATGTATCAGCGGTATGCGGAGAAGATGGGTTGGGCTTTTCAAATTATGGATTTTACGGAAGGTACAGCAGGAGGGTTTAAAGAGATTATTGTTTCCGTTCAAGGAGAGGATGTCTATGCCAAATTAAAGTTTGAATCAGGAGTTCATCGCGTTCAGCGGGTTCCTGCTACGGAATCTGCAGGAAGAATTCACACTTCAGCTGCCACAGTAGCGGTGATGCCAGAAGCTGATGAAGTGGATGTTCAGATTAATATGAATGATATTCGTAAAGACACATTCTGTTCTTCTGGTGCAGGTGGCCAGTCGGTAAATACGACCTATTCAGCCGTACGTGTAACGCACATACCTTCAGGTTTGGTGGTGCAATGCCAAGATGAAAGATCTCAAATTAAAAACTTCGATAAGGCCATGACGGTGTTACGTTCTAGGTTATATGAGATTGAGTTAGATAAAAGAAATGCCGAGATTGCTGGAAATAGAAAATCAATGGTAGGTTCAGGTGATCGATCAGATAAAATCAGAACCTATAATTATCCTCAGGGTCGTGTAACGGATCACCGTATCGGTTTAACGGTGTATAATTTACCCGTGGTGATGGATGGTGAAATAGCTGAATTTATTGAGCAATTACGAATTGCTGAAAATGCGGAACGATTGAAAGAAGGTTCGATGTAAAAGCAGTAAATGATATCCATTTAAAGCGGCCTTAGGTGAAAACCTAGGGCTGTTTTTATTATCAAGTAACTGGTTAAAAAAGAGAAACCAAATTGCCTAAAAAATTGTTAAACCGCCAACGCTGTCAAGGTTCTAAACCTTGACAGCGTTAAGATTTTTAGGCCTTTTCTAATTTGAACTGAAAAGACGTTCCTTTATCTATTTTGGAGAAAACGGCGATCTTACTGTTATGAGCTTGGATGATGTGTTTCACAATCGATAAACCTAAGCCAGATCCCCCGCTCATTTTTGCCCGACTTTTATCTACCCGATAAAATCTTTCAAATAAACGAGGAAGGTGTTCTGCCGGTATGCCTGGCCCATTATCCTTCACCATAATTAAAAATGCTTTTTTCTTCTCTTCCAAATGGACGCTTACCTTACCATCTTGGTGGCCATATTTAATTCCATTATCAATTAAATTAACCAATACTTGACTAATTCGTTGATAGTCAGCTTTTACAAGTACGGGGCCATTGTGACCAATTAGCTTTAATTCGACGTTTTTTGATTTGGCTTTGGCTTCTAATTGTTCAAAGATCTCTATGACCAAAGGCTTTAAATCAAGGGCTCTTTTATCAATTTTGATGGCCCCTGTTTCAATTTGAGATACGGTTAATAAATCTTTTACTAGGATATCCAGTCCATCCAAGCTTTTAGCGGCCTTTTCTAAAAATCGTTTTCTAATTTCTGGTTCTTCATCTGGATTGTCCAATAAAGTATGAACAAATCCTTGTGCTGCAAAAATGGGTGTTTTTAATTCGTGTGAAACATCAGCTAAGAATTCCTGTCGGTATTTAGCAGCCTTCTTTAGTTCCTTAACTTCATCTTCTTTAGTAGTCACATAGGAGTTCAACTCTTCCTTTAACAACTCGATGGGGTTTTCTTTTTCTATTAATAGTTTGCGCGGAATGACAGAAAAATTCTTCTTTTTAATTTGTTTGATACGGTCGTATAATTTATTGACTTCTTTAAAGACTAGATTGTCTAAGGCAAAATAAATGACGGCACTTCCAAAGATAAAGGAGCTAATGAAACTAATAAAAAGTATGGTAAAGTCTGTGTTGGGTAAAAAAGAAAGGAAGGAGGTACAAACCCCAGCAATCACAAAGGCCAATAATAAGGAAAGGTATCTAGGGCTTAACATGCTGTTTTTTGTTTTCAAGTTACAATTTATATTTCTTTTGGGGAATCATGCGCCCAATTGTTTTAGGATAATCAGGTTTTACGCACATTTTTGTACCTTTACGCTTTACAAAAAATCCCATGGAATTAAATCGCTTAAGTGCTATCTCTCCTGTAGATGGTCGTTACCGAAAACAAACGGAAGTCTTATCTCCTTATTTTTCTGAATTTGGATTAATTCAATACCGTGTTCGAGTTGAAATCGAATATTTCATTGCTTTATGCGAAATTCCTTTGGCTCCACTACTAAGTTTTCCTGCGGCAGCCATCCCTGCATTACGTGCTCTATACCAAAATTTTTCAGAGCATGACGCACTTTGGATTAAAGAAAAAGAAAAAGAAACCAATCACGATGTGAAGGCGGTTGAATACTTTATTAAAGACCAGATTGCTAGTTTTACTCAATTTGGCGACTTAACCGAATACTTGGAGTTTATTCACTTTGGTTTAACTTCTCAAGATATTAATAATACCGCGATTCCTGTTTCCATTTTGGAAGCCCATCGGGCCGTTATTTTACCTGCTTATTTACGAGTTAAAGAGCAATTGGCTCAAGTAGCAAGCGATTGGAAGGACATTCCTATGTTGGCACATACCCATGGGCAGCCGGCTTCTCCAACGCGTTTGGGGAAAGAAATCCAAGTATTTGTTGAACGCCTAGAAAGGCAATTGGATCTTTTAACTCAAGTGCCTTTTACAGGGAAATTTGGTGGTGCAACAGGTAATTTTAATGCGCATCATGTAGCATTTCCTAAGATTCATTGGCCAGCTTTCGGGGCTAATTTATTGGAAAATAAATTTGGAATACAACGTAGTAAATACACCACTCAAATTGAACATTACGATAATTTAGCGGCTTATTTTGATGGATTAAAGCGCCTAAATACCATCTTGGTGGATTTGGCTCGTGATGTTTGGTCCTATGTTTCCATGGGCTATTTCAAGCAAAAGATCAAAGCTGGTGAAATTGGTTCTTCTGCCATGCCTCACAAGGTGAATCCCATTGACTTTGAAAATGCGGAAGGTAACCTTGCTATTGCCAATGCTTTATTGGAATTTTTATCAGCTAAATTGCCTATTTCACGCTTGCAAAGAGATTTGACCGATTCTACCGTTCTAAGAAATGTAGGAACTCCATTAGCTCATATCCTTATTTCCTTAACTTCGCTACAAAGGGGGCTAGGAAAATTGGAGCTGAATGAAGCTAAAATACATCAAGATTTAGAGGAAAATTGGGTGGTGATTGCGGAAGCCATACAAACAGTTTTACGCCGGGAATCTTATCCAAAACCTTATGAAGCTCTAAAAGAGCTTACTCGTCATCATGGTAAGATAGATCAAGCAGTATTCCAACAGTTTATTCATGGATTAGCCGTTTCAGATGCTATTAAAGCTGAATTGTTATTAATATCTCCATTTAATTTCGTTGGAAGAGACGAAAACTAAGCTAATGAATCAAAGGATTGCACAAATTTCGTTGGTAGTAGATGATTATGATGAAGCCATTGCTTTTTATACGCAAAAGCTCGGTTTTGATTTAGTGGAGGACACCATCATGAGTCCTTCGAAACGCTGGGTGATAGTAAAACCTGTGGGAGAGGGTTCCTGTCAATTGTTATTAGCTAAAGCAGCTAATGAAGAACAAAAAACCCGTATTGGGAATCAAACCGGCGGACGAGTTTTCTTGTTTTTACACACGGATGATTTTGATCGAGATTACCATAATTTATTACAAAAAGAAGTTCAGATAATTCGAGAGGCGAGTATTGAGGAATATGGAAAAGTGGCGGTATTTACCGATTTATACGGCAATTTGTGGGATTTAGTAGAAAGGAAAGCCTAGTTTTTTTATCTTGAAATTTTGATTTACCATATTTCAGATTACATTTGCATCAAATTATTATAGAAATGACTAAAACGACATACAACAAAAACTGGTGGCAAGGCTAAAATTCCTTTGAACAGTTTTGCTGTGTGTACATGATATGTTTTACTCAAGGCTTGCTGTTCCCAGTAAGCCTTTTTATTTTAATTTTGCCGATAGCCTCATGTCCAGTTCAAATAAATTTACCATTCATACCACTAGGAAGACCTTGTTAGCAGATACGTTAACGCCTATAGGTATTTTCTTGAAAATCAGAAAACATTATAAAAATTCTGTTATTTTAGAAAGTGCTGATTACCACGGTCGTGAACATGGTTTTTCTCATATCGCTTTTGATCCCGTAGCTAGCTTTGTTTTGGATCAGCAGCTTGTCACTCAGACTTTTCCCGATGGAACAATAGAAACTTTCCAATTGGAAAATACCAAAGATGCCGTGAAGGTATTACAAGATTTTTCTTCACGTTTTGCGTATCAAAAGGAAGTAGGTGATTCTCCCATGGCCAATGGCCTTTTTGGTCACATCAGTTATGATGCCGTCACGTATTTTGAAGATATTCAAATACAAGATAAAAACCCAGAGACAGCCATACCTTCCATTCGATATAATGTGTATCGGTATGTGGTAGCATTGAATCATTTCAATAACCAGATGACTTGGTATGCCCACAGTTATTTAGAAGGAGAAACCCCCAATTTAGAGGCGGTGGCCTATCATTTAGACATGCCGCATTATACCTTGGAGGCATTTAAGCGAGTAGGTGATGAACAAAGTAATCTTACTGAAGCTCAAACGGAAGAGATTGTAAAGACTTGCATTAAGCATTGCTTGCGTGGGGATGTATTTCAAATTGTGCCTTCCAGAAGGTTTAGTCAAAATTTTTCAGGGGATGATTTTCAGGTTTATCGAGCCTTACGCTCAGTTAACCCATCTCCCTATTTATTCTTTTTTGATTACGAACAATACCGCATTTTTGGCGCTTCGCCAGAAAAACAAATCAAAATAGATCATGATTTGGCAGAAATTCACCCAATTGCTGGAACATTTCGTCGGACGGGAGATGATGCACGAGACGCAGAATTAGCTCAAGCATTGATTGCTGACCCTAAAGAATCAGCCGAACATGTGATGTTGGTGGATTTGGCAAGAAATGATTTAAGTAGGAGTGCTGATAATGTGAAGGTAGAGACCTTTAAAGAAGTGCAGTTCTTTTCTCATGTGATACATTTAGTGTCAAAGGTGACAGGTACCTTACAAAAAGGAGTTAATCCTTTGCAAATGGTAGCAGATACGTTTCCAGCAGGGACTTTAAGTGGGGCTCCTAAGCACAATGCCATGACGATTATCAATCGTTTGGAACCGACGAACCGCCATATTTACGGAGGAGCCATCGGTTTTATGGATTTTGAAGGCAATTTTAATCATGCCATCGCTATTCGTACCTTTTTGAGTAAAGGGAATACCTTATTTTATCAAGCAGGGATGGGTGTCGTGGCTAAGTCCATAGTAGCCAGTGAAATGCAAGAGATACATAACAAATTAGCTGCGCTGAAAAAGGCCTTGGATGTAGCTGAAAATTTAGCATAAGAAGCCATGAAAGTATTAGTAATAGATAATTATGATTCATTTGTATACAATTTGGTATACCTATTGAAAGAGATTGGAGCTGAGGTGGATGTATTTAGAAATGATAAAATAGCCTTAGAAGAAGTGAAGGCATATGACCATATCTTATTATCACCAGGTCCTGGGATTCCTTCAGAAGCAGGGATTATGCTAGATTTATTGAAGGAATATGCATCCACAAAACGTATTTTAGGTGTTTGTTTAGGACATCAAGCCATAGCGGAATCTTTTGGTTCGAAATTGCAAAATATGGGAGAGGTTTTGCACGGAGTTACTACCGAGTGTGTCGTGACGGATCCTAAAGAAAGATTATTTCAAGGAATTCCAGCTCGATTCGAAGTTTGCCGCTACCATTCATGGACGGTTATTCCTGAAACCATGCCTTCTGAATTAAAAATTACGGCAGTGGATGATCAAGGATATGTGATGGCAGAGGCTCATCAGAAATATGATGTACGTGGCGTACAATTTCATCCAGAGGCTTATTTAACGCAACATGGCTTGCAAATGATTAAAAATTGGATTCAATAAAACATGAAAAATATATTAAGTAAACGAGTTCAAGGGTATTCCTTAACCGAGATAGAGGCTAAAGACGTATTGTTGCGCGTAGGTCAAGGAGGAATTAATCCGAGTCAAATTGCTGCATTTTTAGCGAGTTATTGGTATACACCCATTCAAGTTCAAGAATTAAAGGGCTTTGTCTCTGCCATGATGGAATTGGCGGTGACCATTGACTTAACTGAATTTGATGCCATGGATGTCTGTGGTACGGGTGGCGACGGGAAAGATACCTTTAATGTAAGTACCACCTCCTCTTTTGTTGTGGTGGGCGCAGGACAAAAGATTGCCAAGCATGGAAATCACGGAGTTTCATCAGCTGTTGGTTCTTCTACTGTATTGGAATTTTTGGGTGTGAAGTTCAGTAATGACCCCAGCTATTTAAAGCGTAAAATGGATTCGTCAGGCATTTGTTTTTTACATGCGCCATTGTTTCATCCTGCGATGCGCCATGTTGGACCTATTCGTAAGGAATTGGGAATGAAAACTTTTTTCAACTTGTTGGGGCCTTTGATGAACCCGGCTTTAGTTACTAAGCAATTAACTGGGGTTTATGCCAAAGACGTTTATGACTTGTTTGTGCAATTTTATACATCTGGAAGTAAGAAATTTGGAATCGTTTTTGGTGAAGATGGATATGATGAAATTTCATTAACGAGTTCATTTTTATTGACGACGAAGGAAGGAGAAAAACGATATTTACCAAGTGATTTTGGATGTGAAACGGTTCAATCTGAGGATTTAAGTGGAGGCATTAATGTAGAGCAGTCGGCAGATATGTTATATAAGATTTTACAAAGACAAGGGACGCCTGCTCAAACCCAAGTCGTCTTGGCCAATGCGGGAGCGGCATTACTCGTAGCGGAAAAGGTAAATAATATGTCGGATGCTTATTTGATGGCCAAGGAATCTTTGGAAAGCGGTAGAGCATTTCAAGTTTTCAAGAAATTTATCATGGATTAAGATGAGTATTTTAGCTACAATTTTAGATTCCAAAAGGAAGGAAGTTGCGGAAAGGAAATCACACATTTCCATGAATGCATTGGAGAAAACGGGATTTTTTGCGCGGAATTGCCATTCCTTATCGATGTCTTTAACGCAGCCTGCGTCAACGGGAATTATTGCTGAATTTAAGCGAAAATCGCCTTCAAAAGGAGTGATCAATAATCGTTTAACTGTAGAAGAAGTGACCCAAGCCTATGCTGCTGCTGGTGCTGCATGTTTGTCTGTATTAACCGATACCCCATTTTTTGGAGGAACGGACCAAGATTTTGATGAGGCTCGTCGGGCTAATCCCCATACGCCCATGCTGCGCAAAGATTTTATGGTAGATGAATACCAAATTGTGGAGGCAAAGGCGATGGGAGCGGATGTGATTTTGTTGATAGCCGCAGCATTGAGTCCTCAGGAAATTAAGCAATTAGGAACATTGGCTCGATCCTTAGGCATGGAAACTTTGTTAGAGGTACATGATGAGGAAGAGTTAAATCGAAGTTTGGGGGATTATATTTCTGTGGTAGGAGTGAATAACCGTAATTTGAAAAATTTCGCGGAGCAGAATGTCGAGGCGTCCATGCGTTTGGCAGAAAAAATTCCAGCTACTTGTATAAAGGTGTCTGAAAGTTGTATTTCGGGGCCTAGCATCATTCAAGAATTAAGAGGATATGGCTATAAAGGCTTTTTGATTGGAGAAAGTTTTATGAAAACAGATGCTCCCGGAAAGGCCTTATTGGATTTTTTAAATCAAGGATAAGATGAAATGGAAGGTTTGTGGCATGCGAGACATGGATAATATCCAAGAAGTGGCCAAAGCGAATCCAGATTATATGGGATTTATTTGGGCAGAAGCTTCACCTCGATACGTAGGAGAAGATTTTGTGATTCCCAAGGAAGTTTTAGGTAAAACCATTCCAGTTGGGGTATTTGTTAATCGTGAGGTTGCTGGTATTATTGAATTATCTCAAAGGGCAGGTTTTACTTGGGTTCAGCTACATGGCGAGGAAAAAGAAGATGAGATTTTGGCATTAAAAAATGCAGGTTTAACTGTGATAAAAGCCATATCGGTGGCAGATAAACAGGATGTGGTAGGCTTGAGTGAAGCGCCTGATTTCTATTTATTTGATACCAAACAAGGAAAGCAAACAGGTGGAACAGGGCAGCGATTTGATTGGGATATATTAGCCGCATATGCAGCTGGAAAACCTTTTCTTTTAGCAGGCGGTTTAAGTAAGGAGAATGTAAAGGAAGCAATGGAATTAAGTAAAAAATATCCAATTCATGCGCTTGATTTTAACAGCAAAGTGGAGATCAAAGCAGGGTTGAAAGATGTACGAGAAGTACAGGAAATTTCGGAAATATTAGCAGAAAATTAGCGTTATGGCACTTACTTACCAAGTAGACGACAAAGGTTATTATGGAGAATTTGGCGGGGCCTTTATTCCCGAGATGCTTTATCCTAATGTGGAAGAGCTTAGAACACATTACCTTGAAATTATACATGATCCGACTTTTCAACAAGAATTTCATGCTTTATTGAAGGATTTTGTAGGAAGACCTACACCCTTGTTTGAGGCAAAAAGATTATCAGAGAAATACCAAACTCAGATATATTTAAAACGGGAAGATCTTTGTCATACTGGCGCTCATAAGGTCAACAATACCATTGGGCAGATTTTAGTAGCTAAGAAATTAGGTAAAAATAAGATTGTAGCAGAAACGGGTGCGGGTCAGCATGGTGTAGCTACTGCCACGGTTTGTGCCTTGATGGGCTTAGAGTGTATTGTTTATATGGGGGCTATCGACATAGAGCGACAGGCTCCTAATGTGGCGAGAATGAGGATGTTAGGTGCGCAGGTTGTCGCGGCAGAGTCAGGGTCTAAGACCTTGAAAGATGCCACTAATGAGGCTATGCGCCATTGGATTAATCATCCAGTTGATACGCATTACATCATTGGTTCAGTGGTGGGGCCTCATCCTTATCCAGATATGGTAGCCAGATTTCAATCCGTGATATCGGAGGAAATAAAGGCTCAATTGTTGGAAAAAGTAGGGAGAAATTATCCCGACTATGTCTTGGCTTGTGTTGGAGGAGGATCAAATGCAGCGGGAGCTTTTTATCATTATTTAGATGAAGCAAGGACCCAATTGGTGGCGGCGGAGGCAGCAGGACAGGGGATAAATACGGGACATTCTGCAGCTACGACATTCTTAGGTAAGTCGGGTGTATTGCATGGTAGTAAGAGTTTATTAATGCAAACAGAAGATGGGCAAGTGATAGAACCGTATTCTATTTCAGCAGGATTGGATTACCCGGGAATTGGCCCAATGCACGCTCATCTATTTAAGACAGGGCGCGCTCATTTTTACGATATTACAGATGAGGAAGCTTTGGTGTCGGCTTTGGAGTTAAGTCAATTAGAAGGAATTATTCCCGCTTTAGAGTCAGCCCATGCCTTAGCGGTATTACCTAAATTACAGGCCAAACCTACTGAAATAGTGGTTATTAATTTGTCAGGAAGAGGGGATAAGGATTTGGCTACTTACCAACAAAGATTAAATTTAGTTTAGATGAATCGAATTTCAGCAGTTTTTGAATCGGCGAAAGGCCCTATATTAAATGTGTATGCTACGGCAGGTTATCCCCAATTGGGTGATACGATGACGGTATTGGAGGCACTTCAAGAAGGAGGCGTCGATATTATAGAGATTGGAATGCCTTATTCTGATCCTGTGGCAGACGGTGAAACCATTCAGCAGTCGAACCAAGTATCCTTAGATCAAGGAATGACCGTGGCTTTGTTGTTTGAGCAATTGAAAGATTTGAGATCCAAAGTTCAGGTTCCCGTATTGTTGATGGGATATATCAACCCTGTTTTACAGTTTGGGGTGGAAAAATTTTGTCAAAAATGCCAAGAAGTAGGTATTGATGGCTTGATTTTGCCGGATTTGCCCATGGCAGAATATGAATCGGAATATCAAGCGATTTTTGAGCGATATGGTTTATTTAACATTTTTTTGATTACACCTCAAACCACCGATGAGCGCATTCGTCGAATTGATTCGGTGAGTCAAGGCTTTATTTATATGGTTTCTTCGGCCAGTACCACTGGTGCTAAAACAGGGATTAGTTCAGAACAAGAGGTTTATTTTGAAAGAATCAATGAAATGAACTTGAAAAATCCAAGATTGATTGGCTTTGGAATATCAGATCGTGAAAGCTTTTTGAAAGCTTCGGCTTCAGCATCAGGGGCAATTATTGGAAGTGCCTTTGTGAAGTTGTTGGCCCATTCAAGTCATTTACAGGAGGATATTGTTGCTTTTGTTCGAGGGATTAAAGGCCTTAAATAATTCACAATTTTTTGACTAACAGTTTTTTAGAAAAAATATTTTTTCTATCTTTGCAACCCAAATCAGTGAGGCTTAAGTACGATTGGACCGCTAAGCACTGATAATCACCAAAGTTTGAACAAATAAATTAAGATGAGTGATTTAATTAAATTAGTTGAAGCAGAAAATGCAGCTCGTAGAGCAGATCATCCTGAATTTGCAGCAGGAGATACCATTAATGTTCACGTGAAGATTCGTGAGGGTAATAAGGAGCGTATCCAGGTTTTTCAAGGATTGGTAATTCAGCGTAAGAATTCGGGTGCTGGTGAGTCATTCACGGTTCGTAAGATTTCTAATGGAATTGGTGTTGAGCGTATATTCCCAATCTTGTCTCCAAACATTGACAAAATTGAAGTATTACGTCGTGGTAAAGTACGTAGAGCTCGTTTATATTACATGAGAGGAAAGCAAGGTAAAGCTGCTCGTGTTAAAGAGAAGAAAAAATAAGAGGTTTGATTTCTTTGAAATAGAAAGAGCTGCTCGAAAGGGCAGCTCTTTTGTTTTAGGGTACTAGTGGTTAGATGTGAATTTGAAAGAGAAGTAGATTATTGCAGCGAATTTCACAAGAGAGGAGTTTTTAGGCTCCTCTTTTGTTTTATAAATTATTAGTGATTAGGTGGTTAATAAGAGAGATTAAGTAACAAATTATTTTCGAAACATATAAATACATATTAGATTCGAAAATGGTTAAAAATGTGGTCGATTGGACTTCCATATTTTAACGTTTAGATTTAGAACACAGATTGTAATATTTTTCTCTTTTTAACCGATAATGATCAAATCTTCCAGAAATGGTGGAAGATTCTTCTCGATTATCACATTACAAAGTTGAGAAATATTGCATGAAATATTCTTGCGAAAAATCAATAAATAAAGTTGAGAAAACGCAAGATTAATCGATTAGTGACCCATTTTCCATGATTTTTCGCCTCACTCGGCTTAGTTCTGAAGGGCTCATATTAAGGAAAGAGGCTTTATATTTATCAGGAACTTGCTCATCCATATCCTTGAATGATTTGCGAAATGCTTCATACCTTATTTGGGTATTTCTGATATGTAGGAAGGAGGTAATACGTTCGTGTTGAACGAGTGTTTCTTGTAATATGATTCTACAAATTGTATTTGAATGGGGAATCTCAATATATGCCCTTTCTAAATCCTCTTTTTCCATGTAGAATACCTCGGATTTTTTAAGTGCGTCAAGGGTGATTTCACTTGGCCTTTCATGGAAGAAACTTTCAGCTGAGATGCCAAATTTACCAGGCAAGGTGAACCATCTGGAAATGGGTTCGGGCATATCTAATTGGTCAACCCACGAGTATTCTCTCAAAAGTCCCGAGGCTAAAAAATAAAATTTGCTATTGATTTCTCCTTCAGCAATGATGATTTGATTCTTTTGAAAGACGGCGGGTTTAAAATATCCCGCAAGTTGCTTCGTCTCTGAAGGGCTCATTAAATTAAAGGTTTTAAGGTAAGCTTCTAAGCTAGCTAAAGTGGTCATATAAAAAGGGTATAGTATAAGATGATTAGAGTGATATAAATGCGGACATACTCTTTTACTTTGGAAATCTGGTTAGATTTGCAACAAATTAAAATGAGATTCAGAAATGAAGAATTTGAAATCTTCAAGGGGTGTATACATTTAGAACGTTCCAAAGATATAAATCCATTGGTGGATAGCCAATTATGTAGGATATAAAGCTGTTCTGGAATTTAATTTCTTGCGCTTTCTCAAGAAAAATACTTGATATAGATCAAAAAAAGGCCCTAAAATTAGAGATCATTCTAATTTTAGGGCTTAGTGTTTATCGTGAATAAATTACTTGATTACTTTTCTTACGTTTTGATTGATGGTATCAGACTCGATAAGTCCATCTCTTAAACGGATAATTCGGTGGGCATATTGAGCAATGTCATCCTCGTGGGTTACCATCACAATGGTGTTTCCCTTTTTGTGCAGTTGATCAAAAAGATCCATAATTTCATAGGAAGTTTTGGTATCTAAATTTCCTGTAGGCTCATCAGCAAGCAAAATAGAGGGATCATTGACCAAGGCTCTGGCTATGGCTACACGTTGTCTTTGTCCTCCAGATAACTCATTAGGTTTATGGCTAGCCCGATTGTCAAGCCCTACTCCTCTAAGGGTTTCCATGGCAATTTCGTTTCTTTCATTTTTGGAATAGCCTGCATATATCAAAGGAAGTGCCACGTTATCTAAAGCAGACTGTCGGGGTAATAAGTTGAACGTTTGAAATACGAATCCGATTTCTTTATTACGAACAGCAGCTAATTCATTCTCTGACATTTCGCTGACGTCGTGACCATTCAAGATGTATTTGCCCGTACTTGGGGTATCCAAGCAACCAACAATGTTCATTAAGGTAGACTTACCAGAACCCGAAGGGCCCATAAATGCTACATATTCACCTTTATCCACTGAAATACTAATGTTTTTTAAGGCATCAATTACCTCTTCTCCCATCACATAACGTTTGGAAATATTTCTTGTTTCAATAATTTTGGTCATAATCTCAGGAATAAAATATCTTAAAAATACATCCAATACCTGAAAGAAGTTTCACTTTTCTACAAAAGATACGCATCATGGATAAAGTAGCTCTATGAAGGATAAGAGGTTTATTGATTAATATGTTTTAGCTTTGTTAGCTGTAGATTTACGTGATGAAATACATACCTGCATTGGATGGCATTCGAGCCATAGCTATATTATTAGTATTGATTTTTCATTGGTTTCCCACGAATCATTGGATAAATACTATTCCCAATGGTCCAGTGGGCGTTACCTTATTTTTTGTATTAAGTGGATATTTAATTACTTCGATTTTGTTGGGCCAAAGAGACAGCCAGTCATTCGCTAAGTCATTTGGTAATTTTGTGGCTCGAAGAGCTTTACGCATATTTCCTATATATTATGCCGTATTGACATCCTTGCTCGTTTTAAAATCATTCGGCATCCAAATTGTCAGCGACTTTTATGGTCACCCAGGCTATTATTGGTCTTATTTGTATAATCATTGGTTAGAACAAAGTCAAAATTGGTCCGACATGCTTTCCCCCTATTGGTCACTTTCTGTCGAAGAGCAATTTTACATCATTTGGCCTATTCTCATTTTGGGAATAAGTACAAAGAAGAGCCTTTTGTCACTTTTATGGGCTACTACTTTATTGGGATTAGTTGCTAGGTTTGTTTTGATTCATCAATATGCAGGCATTGGAGTCTATATGATTACTTGTGTAGATACATTTGCTTGGGGGGGCTTATTAGCCTATTATATTCGAGAGGGGAGAGAAGAACAAGTAAGGACATTCACCAAATGGCTTATTCCCTTAGCTATGCTCGGATTTTTAATTACTACGTTGTTGATGTCCGACATGAATCTTGGAAAGCAGTTGTTTTTTAGAACTTTTACATCCATACTTTCAGCTGGATTAATTTTAGCCGCATTGAAATCGGGATTCTTGGCTCAGGTATTATCCACACGACTCTTGAGAGAAATAGGAAAGGTTAGTTATGGCTTGTATTTATACCATATGCTGATCCCTGATTTATTTTATCAACTGATGAATCGACTTCATATTTCGATTCATGATCCATTCCATATATACGGTATAGTAGTTTTGTTTACATTCAGCTTTATCTCGTATCACGTGTTTGAGAAACCCATTCAATCGCTTAAACGATATTTTGTTTAAAGCTTGATGAATTATCAGTTTTTTTCAGGGGGAATAGGGGAAATTGCGTTAGTTTTGACTAACGCTGTCAAGGTTTAAAACCTTGACAGCGTTGGATGATTTAGTGAAATTTTTCGCCACGAGAAAGTTTTTCAAGGATTTGCTCCATTCGTTTTTTTCTAGTTTCTGGTTTTTTTGCCGATTGAAGTCTGAAATAGATGGCAAATAAATTTGAACGGTTAAGGGATTGGAAAAAGAGTTCAGCAAGTTTGTTCTTTTTTAATTCATGAAGGAAATCTTCGGGAATCACCATGTCGCTTTGAGCAGCATAAGCCTGATCCCATCTCCCATCGTCTTTGGCTGCTTGTACAGTTTTTAAGCCGGCAGGCATCATTTTTCCAGCTTGGGTCAATCGCTCGATGTGTTGAATATTGATTTTGGACCAGATACTTTTGGGCTTTCTAGGACTAAATTTTTGTAACCAATAATGCTCATTTAAGGGAAATTTTTGGCTGTCTATCCAACCAAAACAGAGGGCTTCATCTAATGCTTCCTTATAAGAAATGGTTAGCTCTGGAGCTTTTAATTTGGAGATTTGAAGACAAATGCCTGGGGTATGCAAATGGTTTTTTTCAAGCCACTCTCGCCATTCTTGTGTGGAATGGAAAGCTACTATTTCAGCTTTACTCGTTGTCATTAGAAATTTTTTAACCTAAATATACCTATTTGAGGCAGTTTAGTTTAAGTTTAGTCCATAAAAAAGCCCTCGAAAATCGAGGGCTTTCTATTATTATATTGCTTGGATATTACAATCCCTTCGCTTTCTTAACGACTTCGTCTGCAATGTTTTGCGGAACAAATTCATAGTGAGAGAAAGTTAATGATGCAGTAGCACGTCCAGAAGACATCGTACGTAAATCCGTTACATATCCGAATAATTCAGATAAAGGCACATCAGCTTTTAAGATAACAGCACCTTGACGAGAATCCATGCCTTTCATGATACCACGACGACGGTTTAAGTCACCTGTGATAGGTCCAGTATACTCATCTGGAGTAACTACGTCAACAGCCATGATAGGTTCCATTAATTTAGCACCTGCACTTTTTGCGGCTTCTTTATAACCCATACGAGCGGCTAATTCAAATGATAATGAATCTGAATCGACATCATGGTAAGAACCGTGGAACAAACGTACTCTCATGGAATCCATTGGATAACCCGCTAAAGCGCCTGTTTTCATAGCCTCATCGAAACCTTTTTGAACTGCAGGGATAAATTCACGAGGAATTACACCACCTACGATATTGTTCACAAATTCTAAACCTGGTTTGTCATCTTCTCTTGGTCCGATTTCAAATACGATATCTGCAAATTTACCACGACCACCTGATTGTTTTTTGTAAACCTCACGGTGCTCAGTTGTCTTAGTTAAAGACTCTTTGTAAGCAACTTGAGGTGCACCTTGGTTTACTTCTACTTTGAACTCACGACGCATACGGTCAATGATGATCTCTAAGTGAAGCTCACCCATTCCTTTGATGATGGTTTGACCCGTCTCTTCGTTTGATTCTACTTGTAAGGTTGGATCTTCTTCAATCAATTTAGTGATGGCTTTTGAGAAGTTATCAGCATCAGCTGTTTTCTTAGGCTCAATAGCGTAACCAATTACTGGCTCAGGGAAATCCATTGCTTCTAAAACGATTGGGTGTTTTTCGTCAGATAATGTATCACCAGTTTTGATGTCTTTAAATCCAACTACCGCACCAATATCTCCAGCTCCTAAACGCTCAATGGAGTTTTGCTTGTTAGCGTGCATTTGGAAGATACGAGAGATACGCTCTTTATTTCCTGAACGGTTGTTCAAAACATAAGAACCTGAATCCAATCCACCTGAATAAGCACGGATAAAGCATAAACGACCCACGTAAGGATCCGTAGCAATTTTAAATGCTAAAGCAGCAAATGGCTCTGATTCAGATGGTTTTCTTAGGATCTCTAAACCTGTATTTGGATCAGTTCCTTTTACACCTTCTTTATCCATTGGTGAAGGCAAAATAGCCATCACGTAATCTAACATGGTTTGAACTCCTTTGTTTTTGAAAGAAGAACCACAAAGCATGGGAACTATTTTCATAGAAATGGTAGCAGCACGTAAGGCAGCTAAAATTTCATCTTCCGTGATGGAGTTAGGATCTTCGAAGTATTTCTCCATCAAAGTCTCATCAAACTCAGCCACTGCTTCTAATAATTTCTCACGGTATTCTGTCGCTTCTTCTAACATATCATCTGGGATAGGCACCTCAGTGAATGTCATTCCTTTATCAGCTTCGTTCCACTTGATACCACGGAAGTTAACCAAGTCAACTACTCCTTCAAAATGCTCTTCAGCACCGATTGGCAATTGCAATGGTACTGCGTAGCTACCTAACATTTCTTTCACTTGCTTACACACGTTTAAGAAATCTGCACCAGAACGATCCATTTTGTTAACGAAACCAATACGAGCCACGTTATAATTATCAGCTAAACGCCAGTTAGTTTCTGATTGTGGCTCAACACCATCCACCGCTGAAAATAAGAAAACTAGACCATCTAACACACGTAGGGAACGGTTTACCTCAACAGTAAAGTCAACGTGACCTGGTGTATCAATGATGTTAACATGGTAATCTTCGTTACGGTATTTCCAGCTTACAGTCGTTGCAGCAGAAGTAATCGTGATTCCACGCTCCTGCTCTTGCTCCATCCAGTCCATGGTTGCCGCACCATCGTGAACCTCACCAATTTTGTGACTCACACCTGCGTAATACAGGATACGTTCCGTCGTGGTGGTTTTACCAGCGTCAATGTGCGCAGCAATACCGATGTTTCTAGTGAATTTTAAATCGCGTGCCATTTTTAAAGGTTAATTATGATATAAGTGTTTTTACTCTTCTCTAAGATTATCAAGAACTTGAGCAACATGGTTTTAGGATGTAAACTTTAGGTTCTTATTTAGGGGTGCAAAATTACTGAATCTTAATTAAATACAAAACTTTTTTCAAATGTTTAAGCGCATTTTACAATTGCTTTATCCGGAAGTTTGTTTTGCGTGTTCCAAGACCCTATTGGAATCAGAAAAATTACTCTGTACTCAGTGTCGATTAGAGCTTCCAAGGCCAGGTTTATTCCTTTCAAAGCCGAATTGGCTTCGTCTGAAATTTGACGGATGGATGGATTATCAGGATGTACATTGTTTCTTTTTATTTTCTGAAGGTGGGCGTGTTCAGCACCTCATGCATCAAATTAAATACAAAGGAGCCCAAGATTTAGGTCAATTTCTAGGGATTTGGTGTGGCTCGGAATTAAATAAGTACAATTGGCCTTCAGCCTACGAGCTTATCCTTCCAATTCCCATGCATCAACAAAGAACTCATCAACGAGGTTACAATCAAGCGCTTTGCATCGCTGAAGGAATATCCTTAAGTACGCACATTCCTATCTTAATGACTGGGGTAGAAAGAATCAAGAATAGTCAAACTTTGATTCATCAAAATCGACAAGAGCGTTTTAGTGGATTGGAAGACGTATTTCAAGTATCGGATCCATCACTTTTTCAAGGGAAGCATGTGTTAATTGTCGATGATACCCTAACCACAGGAGCCACGATGCTAGCATTTGGACAAAAAATAAAAGCCGCTGGAGCTAGACAAGTGTCTTTTTTAGCTCTGGCGGCTTTACAGTAAAAGAGAAATTATTTGTTCGTTCCCGCGGAAATCATAGCGCAACGGAATCCAATGGTAGCCGTAGCAGAATCTTCATCCAAATAACGACGAGTACCTGGTGCTAACCAATAAGCTACATCTGACCATGATCCTCCTTTATAAACGCGAACCTTGTTGTCTATCAGTGAATTATTATTTTTGCTGTCATAGCGACTCGCTTTATCTAATTTTTCGTTTCTACGTATTGGGTTTAAATCATTGAAGTCTTGAAATGAAAGGGGACGATATAAATCTTGCACCCACTCATTAACGTTACCTGCCATTTGATATAAACCAAAATCATTTGGAGGGTATTTATATACCTCAGTTGTGATAATAGCTCCGTCATTGGATTTACCAGCGATACCAGCATAGTCACCACGTCCACGTTTGAAGTTAGCCAACATGGTTCCTCTTGCTTTTCCTTGTGACTGGCGTAACGATGGTCCATCCCAAGGATAAATACGTTGGTTGATTTGGTTCTCATCTTCTTGCTGCGTTCCAATCATGGCTTTAGCTGCATATTCCCATTCCGCTTCAGTTGGTAGGCGGTAAGAAGGCAGAACTCGACCTGATTCAATGGTTAAACGAGCCGTTGTATTAGTTCTTGTCGTGGCTGCTGTAGCAGCAGTACCAGCAGTAGCAGCTCCTTTTTTAGGTTTCTTTTCTTTGACTTTATCTGAACCTGCCAATTGCTGATTGACAGCGGCTGTTCTCCATACACAGTAATCATTAACTTGTTTCCAAGAAATACCCACTACTGGATACATACGGAAGCCCGGAAAACGCAAATATTGCTCCACGTAAGGATCATTAAATGCTAAATCGTTTTTCCAAACAGTCGTATCGGGTAAAGCAGATTCGTAAAAATCTTGTGTGGAGTCTTTTTGAACCGAATATAAATATTCTAAATAATGAACGTTGGCGATTTCTGTTTCATCCATGTAAAAAGACTGTACAGATACCGTTCTTTCTACGTTGTCATGCATCCCCAATACGTCCTCTTCTAAAGAACCCATCGTGAAACGGCCACCTTCAATAAACACCAAATTAGGGCCTGTTAATTGACCACTGAATTTTTTGTCTACTTGAAATCCACCCTTTTGGTTGTAGGAAATGCCTGTGGCAGAGGATTTTGAACCGATATTTACACTGCTAGGTTTTACGCCAGATTTGATTCCACTTGGACATGATGTCAAGAGAAATACACTAGCACAAATCCCCATTACAATTTTCAATTTAGCAATCATTGATATCTTTTATCGTAAGAATTTGAAAAGCAAAGGTATAAAATTCAATTAATAAGCTCAAAACTAGCCTAAAATATCCACTAAAATAGTATTTAATTCGTCAATACTACTGATTCGGTCTACTTGAAGAATCAATTTGTTTGCTTTTTCTCTCAATTGACACTGTCCTTTTCGAGCATTTACAAAATTGATGACCTTCAAAACAATGGAACTAGCATGTTTTTGATGTGTCTCAGATGAAACGAAATGAAGTTTAAGGATATTGTTTTTTAGCTGTATTTTTTCAATTCCTAAAACTTGAGCTTTCCAGCGACATTTCACTAATTCGGTCATATCACTGACCTCTTGAGGTAATTTGCCAAAACGGTCCTCTACTTCTTGAATAAATTTGTTTAGATCTTCTTCATGATCAATTTCATCCAATCGAGTATATAAGGCTAATCGTTCGGAAATACTTTGAACATAGGTATCAGGAATTAAAACCCGCATATCAGTCTCAATTTGGCAATCTACTTTTAATGTCTCTGCAACTTCCTGTAAATCAGCCTCAAATAAGGCTTTAAATTCATTTTCTTTCAATTCTTGAACGGCTTCATCTAGGATTTTGTGGTACATATCATAGCCTAAATCATTGATGAACCCGCTTTGTTCAGCTCCTAACAAGTTCCCTGCCCCACGTATATCTAAATCGCGCATGGCTACTTTGATCCCATCACCTAAGTCAGAAAATTCTTCCAGTGCGCTTAATCTTTTACGGGCATCACTGGTCAAATTCGCCAGGGAAGGAGTTACTAAATAGCAGTAAGCTTTTTTATTGGATCGACCGACGCGTCCCCGCATTTGATGTAAATCAGATAAACCAAAATTATTGGCATTGATGATAAAAATGGTATTCGCATTCGGGATATCTAATCCAGATTCAATGATATTAGTGGCCACTAACACGTCGTAATGACCTTCAATGAATCCCAGCATGATTTTTTCTAATTTATCACCATCCATTTGTCCGTGAGCCACCGCAATTTTGGCATCGGGTACCAAACGTAATATTCGATTGGCTATACTTTCTAGTTCTCCAATTCGATTGTAGACCACAAAGACCTGTCCATTTCTGGATAATTCTTCTCTAATTCCATCTCGTAGAAGTTCATCATTTAATATGACCAATTTGGTTTCCACTGGCTGGCGGTTCGGTGGAGGTGTGGCAATGATGGATAAATCCCTTGCTCCCATCAGCGAAAAGTGTAAGGTTCGCGGAATAGGTGTGGCAGTCAAAGTCAACACATCCACATCTACGCGCATTTCTTTCAAGCGATCTTTGACCTTCACCCCAAATTTTTGTTCCTCATCAATGATCATAAGGCCCAAATTTTTGAAAACAACATCTTTATTGACCAACCGGTGGGTTCCAATTAAAATGTCGGTCACACCTTTAGCTACTCGATCTAGTGTTTCTTTGATTTGTTTAGGCGACTTAAATCGGTTGATGTATTCAACCTTACAAGGAAACGCGGCCAAACGATCATGAAAGGTTCTAAAATGTTGCATCGCCAAAACCGTCGTAGGAACCAAAACAGCTACTTGCTTGGAATCAGCTACGGCTTTAAAGGCAGCTCTTACAGCAATTTCGGTCTTTCCAAAACCTACATCTCCACAAACCAATCGATCCATGGGGTGTGGTTTTTCCATGTCGGCTTTCACATCTTGTGTCGCTTTCGCTTGGTCGGGCGTATCTTCATATAAAAAAGAAGATTCTAATTCGGCCTGCAAATAAGTATCGGGAGAAAAGGAAAAACCGGGGGCCGATTTCCTTTTGGCATATAAGGAAATTAACTCTTTGGCAATGTCTTTAACCTGTTTTTTGACTCTCGATTTTTTGTTGTCCCAATCTGGAGAACCTAATTTAGACATACTCGGAGGGGCACCTTCTTTCCCCGAATATTTGGAAATTTTATGTAAAGCATGAATGGATACCGAAAGGACATCATCATCTCTGTAAATCAGTCGAATGACTTCTTGTTCACCATTGGATGTTTCAATCAAGTTTAAACCAGCAAATCGACCAATTCCATAATCAATGTGCGTAACAAAGTCCCCAACCTGTAAACTCCTTAATTCTTTTAAGGTCAGGGCTTTATTTTTAGAAAATTTGTTTTTCTCTTTGAATCGATGAAAACGGTCAAAAAGTTGGTGGTCAGGATAAAAAGCTATTTTTGTTTGCTCATCAATGAAACCTTCGCGTAACGTAATTTGCAGGTTTTTAAATTGAATCGAGGTATTTAATTCGTTGAAAATGACTTCCAATCGTTCCAGTTGACGAGAAGATTCGGAACAAATGATATTTTGGTAGCCTTGAGTTTGGTTATCGAGCAAAGCACCCGCTAATCGTTCGAAATCCTTATGAAATGCCCCAGGATTTTTAGAAGCATACGTAATGGATTCCGCATTTTTCAAGTGATTCCTTTTCCCATATTCAACTTGGGTAAATTGGTTGAGTGATTTCAAAAAGTCTTTTTTATTCTCCCAACGTTCGGAAGGATCAGACATAAGTTGAATGTCACCACCTCGACTTTTCAGTTCTTCAAAAGCATCATGTGTTTTTTGGAAGTAATTTTGAATAATTTCCAAGAGCATATCTTGGTCTTTTATCCAAATGATGCTGTTTTCTGGGAAGAAACTCAAAAAGCTTTCTCTACTTTCTTGAATGAGCTTGGTTTGCACATCTGGAATGAGGTGCATGGCAGAAACGGACTGAATGGAAAGTTGGGTTTCTGGATGGAATGTTCGAATGCTATCTACTTCATTACCGAAAAAATCTAGTCGGTAAGGAAACTCTGTCGCATATGAAAATACATCTAATATCCCTCCACGAACGGAATATTGGCCTGCTTCATAGACAAAATCGGTTCGCTCAAAATCATATTCATTGAGCGTTTCTGCTACAAAATTGGGATCTATTTTATCACCAACCCGAATAGAAAGGGTATTCTTAACCAGTGATTTTCGATTGATTACTTTTTCACTTAATGCTTCTGGGTAGGTGACAATGTAAGTGTCTTTGGATGATAAATTACTGAGTACGTTGAGCACCTCGGCACGCATCAATACATTGGCATTATCGATTTCTTCCCATTCATAGGGTTTTTTATGAGACATCGGAAATAGTAAAACCTCCGCATCTCCTACTAAAGACTGTAAGTCATTGAGGAGGTAATGGGCCTCTTCTTTTTCTTCGCAAATCAGTAAATAAGGTCTTTTTTCTTGTTTGGTGGCCGCCATCAGGATAGCGTCTAACGAACCAGATAAGCCTTTTACATGGAATTTGCTTCCTTTTTGGGCATGATGAATCTGCGAAGAAAGAGTTTGAATAATTCCATCGTGTTGGTATTGGGCAATAAAATCTTTTACAATCATAATCTACCGAATCAGGGCAGCCAATTTTTTCTTAGGGCTTGCAAAGGTAGGAATTTTTGTATCTTTGTGCATCCACAAAAAGGGGTGCCCAAATATTTGGGCTGAGATTATACCCATTGAACCTGATTCGGTTAGTACCGACGAAGGGATTTTGTCGAGTTTTTAGCGCTGAAAACTCAAAAAAATCATCGATGTAAGGGTTAGCATGTTAAATCAGACAGGATTTGACTCCTTTACCTGTTGTTAAACTTTTCAAAAATGAAAAAGATAACGACACAAATTTTTCTTATTGTAGTCATTGCTATGTTGGCTGTGCCAGTTTGGGCGCAGAAAACCTTCCGTTGGGAAGGGACGGTCGTAGACCAAGAAAATTCCCAAGCACTTTGGGGGGCTAATATTCAGCTAAAAGATAGTCAGCGAGGTACCGTTACAGATAGTAAGGGGCGTTTTATATTAACTAGCACGCAATCTTCGGTGAGTATTTCGATTCATTTTATTGGATTTGAAACCCAAACTAGGGTATTAAATTCCTCGGAGAGATCCCTGAATATACAACTGAAGAAATCGTCATTTTTGAATGATGAAGTGCTTGTTAAGGCCACTCGAGCAGATGAAAACTCGGCGATGGCTTATACGAATGTGGGGGCTAAAGAATTATCTAAGTCAAATTTAGGCCAGGATATGCCGGTATTACTCAATTTCACACCATCCATTGTGACAACATCCGATGCAGGAGCTGGAGTTGGATATACGGGCATTCGTATCCGTGGTTCTGATGCCACTCGAGTGAATGTGACCATCAATGGAATTCCGGTGAATGATTCAGAATCACAAGGGACATATTGGGTGAATATGCCAGATTTTGCTAGTTCGGTAGCCTCTGTACAAATTCAGCGTGGGGTAGGAACCTCCACCAACGGAGCTGGAGCATTTGGAGGTTCAGTGAATATGCAAACTACTAGTTTTGAAAAGGATCCTTATGCCGAAATAAATGTTTCTGGAGGCTCATTTGGAACATTAAAATCCACCTTAAAACTTGGAACAGGTTTAATGGGAGGGAAATGGACCATCGATGGTCGATTGTCTCGTGTGGTTTCTACTGGTTATCTAGACCGAGCGTCTTCTAATTTGCAATCGCTGTATTTGTCGACCGCTTATTTTGCTAAGAAATCTTTTTTTCGATTGAATTATTTTATTGGAAAAGAAAAAACGTTTCAATCTTGGTATGGAACTCCTGAAAGTAGGGTGAATAATGACATCACAGGAATGAATGCTTACATAGTGCGAAATGGGTTAAGTGAAGCGGATGCCAAAAATTTATTGGAGAGCGGAAGGACTTATAATTATTATACCTATCCCAATCAAACAGATAATTATGCTCAAGATCATTATCAATTCTTGACGCACCATAGCTTGGGGACTCATTGGAATTTAGACCTAAATGGGCATTATACCTATGGAAGAGGTTATTACGAAGAGTATAAAGCTGACGCTAGTTTATCGAAATACGGTTTAGCTCCCATCAATCTTGGATCGGTCCAATTGACGACCACCAATTTGGTAAGAAGGAAATGGCTGGATAATGACTTTTATGGAAGCACTTTTGCCTTAAATTACGATGCGAATCAAGGATTTAAATTTACTTTTGGCGGTGCATGGAGCCGTTATGTGGGTCGGCATTTTGGAGAAGTCATTTCAGGCGACAATTTGCCAAATTCTTATTTGGGTCATCGCTGGTATCAGAGCAGATCGCAAAAAACCGATTTGAACATGTTTGTCAAAATGAATTATGCTTTGGCCACTAAATGGCAAAGTTACCTGGACTTGCAGTACCGTACTGTGGGCTATTCCATGCAAGGAACTGCCGATAAAATGCAGGATATAAGTCAAATTTGGACGTATAATTTCTTTAATCCTAAATTTGGCTTGACGCATCAAGTAAGTGAATCAAGTAAAATGTATGGTTCTTTGGCAGTAGGTAGTAAAGAGCCTAGTCGACAAGATTTTATCGACAATCCCGGCACGACTCCACGATCTGAGTTTTTGACGGATTATGAATTGGGTTTTGAAAGAACAGCTTCCAATTATTCATTTCAATTGAATTTGTATCGAATGCAGTATCGTGATCAATTGGTCTTGACAGGTGCTGTCAATAGTGTGGGTGAGGCCATTAGAACGAATGTGTCTGATAGTTATCGAATGGGAATAGAAGCTAGTTTGAACTACCGATTGTCCAATCACTTTACTTGGCTGGCTAATCTTACTTTGAGTCAGAACAAGGTCCTGAATTTTGTAGAAAGTATTTCAGATTATGATACTTATGGCGTTAAAATAGTGAATCATGGAACTACGGATATCGCTTATTCTCCATCGACCATCGCCGGAAGTCAATTGACTTATACTTGGAAAGGTTTGGAAACGAGCTTGTTAACTAAATATGTGGGTCAGCAGTATTTGGATAATACTTCAGATGAAAATCGGAAATTGAAAGCTTATTGGACTCAGGATATTCGTTTGACTTATCCGATAAAGGCGACTTGGACAAAAAGTTTACAAGCTAGTTTATTGTTAAATAATGTGGCGAATACCTTGTATTCATCCAATGGATATACGTACAGTTATGTATATGAACAAAAAGTAATTACGGAGAATTTTCAATATCCTCAGGCAGGATTCAACTTTTTGGTTGGACTTTCCATTCGCTTGTAAGCTAATTAAACAAAAATCCCCTGTCGGTCTGGCAGGGGATTTTTTTATGGAGTTAGGGAATGTTACTTTCCCATTAAATCCCAAGTCCAGCCCATCTTGGCTAAGCGATAACGAAGGGAATACCATAAGACGCCAAATCCATAAATGGAGCTGCGTTTGAAATTGATGGAAGATGCCTCTTCAAAATATTTGGTGGGACAGGTTACTTCACCTACTTCAAAGTTTTTCCAAAATAATTGGAGTACCATTTGATTGTCGAAGATAAAATCATCATCACAATCTTGAAAAGAAACAGCTTCTAAAGCTTCTCTTGAAAAAGCACGGTATCCCGTATGGTATTCGGATAATTTTTGACCGATCAAAATATTTTGATACAGGGTTAAAATACGATTGGCGATGTATTTATAAATGGGCATTCCTCCTTTCAAAGCACCTTTCCCTAGAATTCTGGAGGCAAAAACCACGGGATATAAACCATTTCCAATAATACTAATCATGGCTTTTAAGAGCAAGGGAGTATACTGATAATCCGGGTGAAGCATAATGACAATATCTCCCTGTAATTCCAAGGCCTTGGTATAACAAGTTTTTTGATTGCCTCCGTAACCCTTATTTTTGTCGTGGCGAATCACATGTTGAATGCCAATTTGCTTCGCGACTTCAACCGTATTGTCGGGACTATGGTCATCCACAAGAATGACTTCATCCACCCAATCGTGAGGAATTTCCTTATACGTTTTTTCGAGTGTGAGTGCGGCTTTATAGGCAGGCATCACAACAATTACCTTTTTCCCTTCGTACATAAAATGTGTGCCAAAGATTTACGAACTTTGGGCTTTGGTGTAAAATTAGATATTTATGAGCGAAACTTTGTTTTTTATTCTGTTTTCAGTGGGAGTCTTGGCAGTGATGTTGGTGGATTTAGGTGTTTTTAAGACTGGACCACAGTCGGAAGTGACTTTTCGAGAAGCAGGTTTTTGGAGTGGAGCTTGGGTGGTTTTGGCCCTATTGTTTTATCTGTTTTTGAGGTTCAATGGAGGCATGGTTCATGGTATTCATGATGTGCCAAGTTTGCAAGTTGTTCAAGAATTATATGCCAAACAGATTCAATTAGGTTCGGGCACCTATTTAGACCAACTAGCTGTATTTCAGGAAAATATGTCTTTGGAGTTTATCACAGGTTATTTGGTGGAATACTCTTTGTCGGCGGATAATGTTTTTGTCTTTATTTTGATTTTTAATTCTTTCGGGGTTCAAAAGCGCTATTACAAAAAGATTTTAGTTTGGGGGGTATTGGGGGCCATTGTGTTGCGACTAATCTTCATATTTTTGGGAGCAGCCTTATTGCAAAAATTCGACTGGATAATTTATTTGTTCGGGGCGTTTTTGGTATACACGGGTATAAGTATTATCGTCAAAAAAGACGGTGAGGAAGAAATGGTACCTGGACATCATCCTGTGGTGAAGATTTTGTCTAAGTATTTTAACGTTTACAAAAGAAATGTGATTGGTCGCTTTTTTGTTCGAATGAAAACGGGCAAATTATACATTACACCCATTTTTGTAGTGGTGGTGGTTATCGCATTTACGGATATTTTATTTGCTGTGGATTCTATTCCAGCCATTTTTTCCATCTCAAAAGACCCATACATTGTTTTCTTTTCCAATGTTTTTGCTGTTATGGGATTGCGGTCTTTATTTTTCTTCTTGTCGAACTTAATGGGTCTATTCCGTTTTTTACCGATCGGATTAGGGGTGCTTTTGAGTTTTGTTGGTATCAAGATGTTAGCGCATCATTATTTGGAGCAAATAGGTTTTGGAACCTTAGTTTCTTTAGGAGTCATAATTGGAATTTTGACTGTGAGTATTGTATTAAGCATGCTATTTCCTGAGAAGAAATAATCAGTTTTTTATCAGTTTATTGAAGGGAGATTTGGGGATAATTAGTGAAATTTACCCAACGCTGTCAAGGTTTTAAACCTTGACAGCGTTAAAGTTTTTTTACTGATGCCACTCTAAAGTCAATTTTCGATATTGTAAGGGAGGCATTTTTATCCATTGTTTGAACTGCTTGTTGAAATGAGAAAGATTCCCAAATCCGCTTTCAAAGCAAATCTCAATCATGGGTTTGGAGCTGCTTCTAAGTAATTGACAGGCATGCTTTATCCTGAATTCTGTGACTAACTCTACAAAGGTTTTATTGGTTACTTTTTTGAAATAGCGACAAAAAGCAGTTTCTGTCATGTTGGCTAAATGGGCTACTTCATCCAAGTGGACTTCATGTGTATAATTAGCGATGACATAAGCATATACCCGATTGATTCTTTCCAAATCAACCGTAGATAGCGTATAACTACTTTCACTGGACTCTATGGGTTGAAGATCCGCTGCTTGTGTGCTTAGAGTATGTAAGATTTGTAAAAAATTCAATAAACGCGGGAAGGGGGCTAAGCCTTTTAAGAGTAACATTTCCCTAGCGATTTTATCCTGTGTACTTCCTTGAATGGAGAATCCCAGTTTGGCTCTTTCTAATATCGATTTAATAGCGGCACTTTCTTTTCTATTCATAAATGCCTCTCCCAAGAAATCTGAAGAAAAATGAATCACTAAAGCCTGGGCTGCGTCTTCTTCCAAATCCTCAGTTAGCCAATCTTTTCGGTGATTTTGCCAACAATGAGGCAAATTTGACCCCAAAAGAACTAAGTCCCCTGGGCTAAAATCACTTATTTGGTTTCCAATAAATCTTTTGCCCTCCCCTGAAATAATTAAGGTGAGTTCCAATTCTGGGTGAAAATGATAGGGAGCATCAAAACGCGCTTGCTTAACTTCCTTGATTTCAAAGGAAAAAGCTTCACTTCCTTTGGCTAAATGTTCCAAACTTGCTTTCATCTTATTTGAAAATTATCAGATTAGTCAATATATGTATTGTTATATGGTAAAATTGCATTAATTTTTACAAATTTCACGGTAGATAGTCGGATTCTTTTTGTAGAACTTTGATCAAAAAATTAGCTAGATGCTTGATCAAGCTTACTTACTGAAGAACACAGACAAAACCTATTTTAATATGAATGGACACGTCTTTTTACCTGACGTGTTGAGTGCCGATGATTTGCAGCCTTATCGGGAAGCAATCAATCGCTGGGCTAAGGATTTTCGCGCTAAGCAAAAGTCCTTAGCTGAACGCGATACCTATGGGAAAGCTTTTTTACAAATGATGAATTTGTGGGAAGAGGATACTAAAATCAAAGAATTTACCTTAGCCAAACGATTTGCTCAAATAGCAGCTGATTTATTAGGAGTTGAGCGGGTTCGACTGTACCATGATCAAGCTTTATTCAAAGAACCAGGAGGAGGCCTAACTCCTTGGCATCAAGATCAGTATTATTGGCCTTTAAATACCAAAAATACCGTGACCATGTGGATGCCTTTGGTGGATATCGACGAAGAAATGGGGATGCTTACTTTTGCCTCAGGTACTCAGGATGTCAACTTACCTTTGGTGAATATTTCCGATGAGTCGGAACAGGTGATCAGTCAATTTGTCAAGCAAAAGAATTTTCCGATTGTAGCTCAAAAAACGATGAAAGCGGGGGATGCGACCTTTCATAAGGGTTGGACTTTGCATGCAGCACCAGGTAATCATTCAAATAAAATGCGGGAAGTAATGACCATCATTTATATGGATGCGGATGCCAAAATCATTGAACCTCAAAATGAAAATCAAGAAGCAGACCGTCAGCGTTGGTTGCAAGGATTAGCTCCTGGAAAAGATGCTGCTTCTGCATTGAATCCTATCTTGGTTTAAGCCTAGGCATTAACGAAAAAATAAATTACAATTTTGGACAATCGCAGCCTTTTTTCTTCTTTTTGAAAAGACCCCAAAGAAAACCTTTCTTTTTACGATATTTCGCCACTTTCTTGTTCGTTGAGCTTGAATAGCTTAACTCCACTTTTGAATCTACTACCGTGCTATGAGCCGGAATACTGAAAGAAATCAAGCAAAATAGAACGAGGTATTTCATTGCTTTGAGCGCTTTTGATGGAGTACAAACTTAAGATTTTTGATTGAATATTCCTGCTTCTCATTTTTGAGATTTATAGGAACAACAATTATTTTGAGATGCGTGAAATTAATTCCATACTTGTATTATAATTCTTGGCTTAAAAACCTTCCAAACATGTGCGATACTTTTTTTAGCCCTTCTTATCGAAACCTACATGGGAATGCCATCTTAGCTAAAAATTCAGATCGTGAGCCGAATGAAGCTCAACAAATCGTTCGATTTCCTGCACAACAGCGATCTCAGAAACGAGTAAAGGCGACATTTATTGCTGTGGATTGTCCAGAACAAGTCCATGAGGTTATTCTTTCCAAGCCTTTTCAAATGTGGGGTGCAGAAATGGGTGTCAATGAACATGGTGTGGCTATTGGGAATGAAGCTGTGTTTACCAAAATGCATTTGGCTCGAAAAAATACAGGTTTGACTGGAATGGACTTATTGCGCTTAGCCTTGGAACAGTCGAAAACGGCTCAATTGGCTTTGGAAATTATCCTTGAACTCTTGGGCAAATATGGGCAAGATGCTTGTGGCGGCTACCAAGATAAGGGAATGTTTTACAGCAATAGTTTTTTGATTGCTGACCCTCATTCAGCTTACGTATTGGAAACGGCTGGACCATTTTGGGCATATAAACACATTGATTCTTTTTATGCAATTTCTAATGTGTTGACACTTGGTACTGATTTTGATCAGATACATCCTGATGCCCAAGCTTTTGCCTATCAAAAATCTTGGATGAAAGAAGGTGTTCCTTTCGATTTTCAAAGGGCCTTTTCAGAGTCCATCATGACATTTTTAGGTAAGGGGCTATCTCGTAAACATCAATGTGAGCTTCAAGCTTCTGCTTTAGATAGCCCAAAATTTAGCATTCAAGATGCTTTTGGTATTTTGAGAAGCCACCGAATCAAGGATAATTTTGAGCCATGCCAAGGAGATATGGGAAATATTTGTTTGCATGCACAAGGACTATTGACTCCTTCCCAAACCACAGGTAGTATGGTGGCTGAGTTGAGAGCAAATGCCCAATCAAGCGTTTGGTTGACTGGCTCATCCGCACCATGTTTGTCGGTTTTTAAACCTTTTTACTTTGGAACGAATACCTTGAATGCCGATGTGTTTCCACAGGCCAGTAAGCGAATGGATCATTCCTATTGGTGGCAATGGGAGAAAATTCACAGGAAGGCTTTGAGCGATTATCGATCTCTGCATGCTAAAATTCAGTTATTCCAACAAGAAAACGAGAATACTTGGCTAGAAGAAGATCAAATATTGTCCCTAAGTATGGACATGAAAAAGAAAGAAGAGCTCAGCCAGAATGCTGTTGATGCATGTTTGTGGTTGGTGAAAGCATTGGAACAACAAAAAGTGAATAGTAAATTCAACATAAGATCGTTCGCATATTTCTTGTATTGGAAATGGCAAAATAGGGTAATGAAACATGAAGGAAATTAATACAGACATTTTGATCGTTGGAGCTGGATATGCAGGAATTGCAGCCGCTAAAAAATTACATGCTGCTCAGCAAGATTTTATGGTGATCGAAGCCCGAGATCGAATAGGAGGAAGAACCTTGACTGAGGATTTGGAATCGGGGGTGACGGTTGATATGGGCGCTAAGTGGGTGGGTCCGACTCAGCATTTGGTTTGGGAATGGATCAAGGAAACCCATACAGAAACCTATGATACCTATGACCAAGGAAAGAACCTATTGAAGTTTAAAAATAAAATCACTTCTTATACGGGTACGATTCCTAAAATAGACCCCATTTCATTGATTGATTTAGGAATTACCATCAGTAAAATGAATAAGCTTTCAGCGCAAATTTCGCTGACCGAACCTTGGAATCACCCAAAAGCTAAGGAATTTGATGCGATGACTTTGGCCACTTGGATGGAAAAACATATCTGGACGGCCAAAGCAAAACATTTATTTGAGATAGGCATACAAACGGTTTTTGCCGCAGAAGCCTCAGAGATCTCGCTGCTATTTGCCTTGTTTTATTTCAAATCGGGGGACAATATGGATACCCTCATTTCCATTAAAAACGGGGCTCAGCAAAGCATATTGAAAGGAGGAACTCAGGGATTAATTAAAAAAATAGCCGCCTCATTTTTGGACAAAATTCATCTTGAGTCACCATTATTACGCTTGAGTCAACAAGCAAATGGAATTATCGCGGAAACAAAAATGTTAAAAATAAATGCTAGGAAATGTATTTTGACAATTCCTCCTGTATTAATAAGTACGATTGAATTTGAACCACCTTTACCTCAACAAAAAGCGCAATTATACCAGCGAATGCCCATGGGCGCGGCCATGAAGGTGTACTTAATTTACCCGACTCCTTTTTGGCGAGAAATGGGTTTTAGTGGGCAAATTGTGAGTGATGAATATCCACTTAAAGTGACCTTTGATGTGGGACATACTGATTCGGAACTAGGCGTATTATTGGTCTTTGTCGAAGGAAACGATGCCAGAAATTTCATTGATTTGGAAGAAGGGACTCGCAGAAAAATGATATTAGAACGCGTAGAGAAAATTTTTGGTCATCAAGCTTCCATGCCGATGCAATACATCGATAAATGTTGGACGGAGGAAGTGTATTCTCGTGGATGTTATACAGGTTTGATGGGGCCAAATACCTTGACTCAGTTTGGACATCAAATTAGAGCGCCATTTAAACACATACATTTTGCAGGGACTGAAACTGCAGATAAATGGTGTGGTTATTTGGACGGGGCTATTTCTTCTGGTTATCGGGCAGCCTCTGAAGTGTTGAAAGAAACGCTCTAGAAGCCGCCCTAAGTGTTTATTTTATTCTTTCCTTGAAGTAAGCAATGGCCATATTCCAAGCTTCTTCTGTCGATTTTTTGTCAAATGCCGGGTTAGAAGGATTGGCGAAAGCATGCTCAGCGTCAAAGCTTTTCACTTGTAGTTTTTTGCCGGCGGACTTCATGTTTTCTTCAAATTCTGCGACTACTTTTGGGGAAATCCATTGTTCTTTACCTGCAAATAATCCCAATACATCGGTATTCAAGGCTTTTAATTCAGTGACATCTTTCACAGGCATTCCATAGTACATCACACAAGCTACACCTTGTTTTCCCGCCAAAATAGACGCTTTTAAGGATAATCCACCTCCAAAACACCAGCCTACCGTGGCAATTTTAGCTTCTGGCCCTACCTGTTTTATCGCACCACGGATGATGGCTTCTAGTCGGGCTGGATTAGCTTCTCCCATGTATTTTCCAGCATCTTCACGCGTAGTGGCAACCTTGCCGTCATACATGTCAATAGCTAGGATATTAACATTTCCTAAAGTACTATAGAAGTGTTCGGCTTCTCTTTTAATATGATCATTGAGTCCCCACCATTCTTGGAATACGAATAAGGTTGTCTTAGTAGGTTTAGCTGCTTTGATGTAAAAAGCCTTGGCTTTTTGGCCGTCAGGTGTACTGAATTCAATCATTTCACCACCAGCTTTTGAGATGTGTACATAAGGTTTAGGCAATTTATGTGAGCGTTGGAAGGCTTTATTAGAAGCCATTAATTGCATGTCGTCCTTTTTGAGAAAGCAGCAGGATTGGGCATCGAGTTCTTGGAAACCCAAAATTAGAGAGAGGAGAATGACGATTTTTTTCATGGTATTATTTGAATAAAAATTTTGAATAATTTAATCGAAAATGAAGCTTTTAATTTAACTTTACCAATTATTTAAGACTGAAACATCATATGAAAAACAATTTCTTCGGCTCTGGCCGAATTTTTGCAAGCATCTGTCTTGCCTGTTTATTTTCGTTCTCACTTGTTGCACAAGACAAAAACGTACTCAAAGGTAAAAAGGTTTTGGTTTTTTCATCAACCAAAGGATTTCGTCATAGTTCTATTGAACCTGGCAAAATTGCATTTTTGAAGATGGCTGCTGAAAAAGGTTTTTCTGTGGATACGACAGAGAACGCTGCTGCTTTTACTGAAAATAATTTGATGAAATACCGTGTTGTGGTATTTTTAAACACCACAGGAAATGTCTTAACTGCTCCTCAGCAAAATGCATTTGAGCGCTATATTCAAGCAGGAGGAGGTTATCTTGGTATCCATGCTGCCACGGATACGGAATATGATTGGCCTTGGTATGGAAAATTATCGGGAGGTTATTTTGCCTCACATCCAGGTCGCCCGAATGTACAAGAAGGTAAGATGAACGTGGTAGATGGAAGTCATATTTCTACTTCTCACATGCCAGCTAGTTTTAATCGTAAGGATGAATTCTATGATATCAAAGAGTTTAACAAAGACGTTAAAGTGCTGGTGACTGTCGATGAGAAATCATATAAAGATGGTAAAATGGGTGATTTTCACCCGATGGCTTGGTACCATGAATTTGATGGTGGACGGGCATTTTATACCAACTGGGGACATACCCATGAATCTTTTTCTGAGGATTTGGTATTAAAGCATATATGGGGAGGCCTACAATGGGTGGCTTCAGGTGCTGATATTAACTATAATAAAAAGTTGCGTACAGGAGTACTTCCAGAGGAAAATAGATTCACTAAAATTACGTTAGATCGTAATTTGGACGAGCCAACGGAATTGGCCGTAACGAATCAAGGAAAAATCTTTTATGCAGAGCGTAAAGGTAAATTGAAAATGTTTGATCCGAAAAAAGGCAAAACGAAGGTTGTAGCTAATTTGGATGTATTTAATAAGTTTGAATATGGTTTAATGGGGATGAATATTGACCCTAATTACGATCAAAATAAATGGATTTATTTATTTTATTCCCCACAAACTGGTCAGGCTGATACAGCACAGCATTTATCTCGTTTTACTTACGATGATGTGAAAGATACCTTATTAATGAATACAGAGAAGGTATTATTACGTGTTCCGGTAAAGCGCACAGGATGCTGTCATACAGGAGGTTCTATCGCTTGGGATAAAGAAGGGAACTTATTTTTGTCCACAGGAGATGATACCAACCCATTTGAATCGAATGGTTTTGGTCCAATCGATAATCGCCCAGGAAGAGCGGGTTGGGATGCTCGCTCTACTAGCTCGAATACCAATGATTTACGAGGTAAGATTATGCGTATTAAGCCTACAGCAGATGGGTCTTATACCATTCCGAAGGGTAATTTATTCCCAGAGAAGACGCCTCATGCTAAAGCGGAGATTTATGTGATGGGTAATCGTAATCCTTACCGTATAGCAGTTGATCAGCGCACAGGCTTTTTATATTGGGGAGAAGTAGGTCCAGATGCAGGTGAAAATTCACCTAAGTATGGCTCAAGAGGATATGATGAAGTGAATCAGGCTCGTGAGGCAGGTTATTTTGGATGGCCATTATTTGTAGGGAATAATCAATCTTACAATCAACGAGATTTTGTGAAAGACAGTACTTGGGCTAAGTTTAGTGTGGAGGCTCCAATCAATAATTCTCCTCACAATACGGGTTTTTCTCATTTGCCTAAACCCCAAAAAGCCTTTATTTTCTATCCTTATGTAGATTCACCAGATTTTGGCCCAGTTATTGGAAAAGGTTCTAGAAATGCCATGGCAGGCCCAGTTTATTATTCTGAGGATTTTCCTGCCAATTCTAAAACAAAATTTCCTGCTTATTATGATGGAAAATTGTTTGCTTACGATTGGGCTAGAGATATTATTTACACGGTTTCAATGAAGCAAAATGGGGATTTCGATTCCATGGAGCGTTTCTTGCCATCGCTGAAGTTTTCTCATCCGATTGATATGCAATTTGCCAATGATGGTACTTTCTATGGTTTAGAATATGGTCCAAACTGGTTTGCACAAAACGAGGAGGCGACCTTGTATAAAATAGAATACAATGGAGGGAACCGTCCTCCTAAGGTGGAAATTGCGGTAGATAAGAAAGTTGGAGCATCTCCTTTAAAAGTGAAATTCTCTTCAGCAGGCACCTTAGATTATGATGGCGATGCTATTAAATATGCCTGGTCATTTGGTGATGGACAAACGAGTACATTGGCTAATCCAAGTATCACTTATACCAAATCAGGTGTATTTAAAGCTGTTTTGAAAGTGAAAGATGCGAAAGGTAATGTTAGTTCAGCCGAGACCATTGTCAAAGTAGGAAATGAAATTCCAAAAGTAGATGTGAGTATTGAAGGCAATAAATCGTTCTATTGGAATGACAAAGCGGTGAAATACCAAGTGAAGGTAGAAGATAAGGAAGATGGCACTTTAAGTAGTAAGAAAATTGCGGAAGAAGATGTTGTGTTGAATATCAACTACTTACAAGGATTTGATAAGACCTTAATTGAGCAAGGACATCAAAGTAATACGTCATTCTCTAACGGAAAGCGTTTAATAGAGTTATCGGATTGTAAAACTTGCCATGCGGTAGAAAAGAAATCCATTGGACCATCTTATACAGAAGTGGGCAAGAAATACCGCGCTACTGCGGCTAATATAGATATGTTAGCGAAGAAAGTTATTTCTGGTGGTGGTGGAGTTTGGGGAGAACAAGTGATGGCTGCTCACCCACAAATCAAATCGGATGATGCCAAAGAAATGGTTCGTTTTATCCTAAGTTTATCGGATACCAAGAAAACGTCGAAACCATTAAAAGGGGAATATGTGACCAATGATGGAGGGAAGCCAGGTACATTCTTATTTGTGGCTAGCTATACCGACAAAGGTGGTTCTAAAGTAGGTTCGGCTACTGGCCAGCAAGTAATTACATTACGTAATTCACGAGTGGCTGCAGCAACTGCTGATCAGACTTCAAAGACCATGAAATATAAAATCGATGGTATTGGAGAGCTTTTGGTTGCTACGGCTGATAAAGGTTATGCCAATTTTGGTATGATAGATTTGACTGGAATTAAGTCGATCCAAGTATCTTCTTTTGTGATGCCAGGGCAAACAGCTGGAGGTAAATTAGAATTGAGGTCAGGTAGTCCAAGTGGTACGCTTCTAGGCTCAATTGATATCAATACGACTGGAGAGGCTAAAATGCCAGTTAACGTATCAGGTACTCAGAACTTGTATTTTGTTTTTTCTAATCCGAATGCGGGGGATAAGCCTTTGTATGGTTTGAAGGAAATCTATTTTGAGAATTAGGAAAGTATATTCCATAAAAAAGGCTCCGAAAGGAGCCTTTTTTGTTTTCATGTAGTAGTTATTTGTTACCATTTAGTACGAATGTACAGGTTTTCTACTTTTTGTCGAGCCCAAGGAGTTCTTCTCAAAAAAGTTAAAGAAGATTTAATACTTGGATTGATGGCAAAGCAGTTAATGCGAATTCTTCTGGCTAGTTCTTCCCAGCCATAACGTTCCACCAATTGCTCCATGATGAAGGCTAAGGTTTTGCCATGCAAAGGGTCATTGGATACTTGTCCTTCGTCCATAGGTGATGATTTAAGCGCGCTCAGATAGCTCTAACCAGCGCAATTCTTTTTCCTCCAAACTGTTTTTTAATCGTTCAATTTCTGCTGCCCAAGCCGTTAAGTCTTGGAAATCATCGGAACCTTTGCTAAGTCGTTCTATGAGCGCTTCTTTTTGACCTTCCATCACGGCCATGTCCTTTTCTAGTTCTTCCAATTCTTTCGCTTCTTTAAAACTTAATTTTGCTCCTTTGGGAGTAGGTTTATTTTCGATTACTGGAGTAGGATTTTTTTTCTCTACCGCAGGTTCTTTTTCTTTATTTTCTAGGGCAATACGATAGTCTGTATAATTACCATTGAAGAAATTTACCTCACCTTCACCCTCTACTAAAATCAATTGATCGACTAAATTATCCATGAAATAGCGGTCGTGAGAAACCAATAATAAGCAACCTTGGAACTCACTTAGGAAATCTTCTAATAACTGTAAGGTATCTAAATCCAAATCATTGGTAGGCTCATCTAGAATTAAGAAGTTGGGATTCTTGACTAATACTTGCATCAATTGCAGCCTTTTTTTCTCACCTCCCGATAGTTTTTCTACTGGGGTATATTGCTGGGCAGTTGGAAACAAAAACTTGCTTAAGAACTGACTAGGGGTCAATGACTCATTTTTTCCATAGGGAATCACTTCGGCAATTTCGGTAATGGTATCAATAACGCGCTGTTCAGGCTTAAATTCAAATGGTATTTGGGTATAATAACCAATTACTAATGTTTCACCTGGATCAATTGTACCAGCATCAGGTTGCTCTAAGCCCGTTAATAGTTGAAGGAAGGTAGTTTTACCTGCACCATTTTTCCCCACGATACCGATGCGATCTTTTTTCTTGAAGGTATAGGTAAAATCATTGACAATCTTTTTCTCTCCCCAGGCTTTCTTCAGGTGATTGATTTCAATGATTTTATTACCCAAGCGCGACATCTGAATATTTAATTCCAGTTTGCTATCATCGGTTTTGCGATGAGCCACTTCTTCTGTCTCAGCAAAAGCATCAATGCGCGACTGAGCCTTAGTGCCACGAGCTTTGGGTTGTCTTCTCATCCATTCCAATTCCTTGCGGTACAAGTTTTTGGCTTTGGAAATAGTACTTGCTTCTGAAGCTTCACGTTCTGCTTTTTTCTCAAGGAAATAGGCATAATTACCTTCATAGGTATAGATGGAGCCATTGCTTAGCTCTAGCATTTTATTGCAAACTTTATCTAGGAAGTATCGATCGTGAGATACCACTAAGACGGTGACATTGGGTCCAGAAAGAATACCTTCTAACCATTCAATGGTTTCTATATCCAGGTGGTTGGTTGGCTCATCCAGAATCATGATATCTGGACTTTCTATTAATAATTTGGCCAAAGAAAGTCGTTTTTTTTGCCCACCAGAAAGCGTGTTTACTTTTTGATCTCCGTCGGGAATACCAAGACGAGTTATGATTTGTTTGGCTCTAGCCTCATAGTCCCAGGCATTATGGGCTTCCATGAGCGCAAAAGAATCTTCAAGTTCTATGGCATCACCTGAAATCATAGCCTTTTCATAGGCTTTGATCGCCTGAGCACTCGGTAAATCGTCGGAAAAAAGATAATTTAAAACTTCTTCATTTTCCTGAAAAATGGGATTTTGAGGAAGGTAACCCACGCGTATGCCTTTGCGTATGGTTACTTTACCTTCATCAGGGCTTTGGAGACCCATTAAGGTTTCCATCAGGGTCGTTTTACCCGTACCATTTTTTCCAATGAGGGATACTTTCTCTCCTTTTTGTAGGCCAAAGAACAGGTTTTTAAAGACCCATCTTTCACCCAAATTGCGAGAAATATTTTCCGCGGATAGGTAATTCATGTTTGTTAATTAGGAATTCTATTAGGAATTCGATTCGAGTGCTTCTTCTCTCATTTTTCTGCGCAATACTCTTCCAGAAACGAGGATACTGATTTCATAGAGGCCAAAGAGAGGGAAGGCCACTAGTAATTGAGAAATCACATCGGGGGAAGGGGTGATGATAGCCGCAACTAACAAAATCACGACTAATGCATGTTTTCTGTATTCTCTCATGAAAGAAGGTGTTAAAATACCTACTTGAGAAAGCACAAAAGCAATCATCGGTAATTGGAAAGTAAGGCCGCAAGCCAAGGTCAACATGGACAATAACGAGATGTAATCGTTAATATCAAATTGATTTTGGATGCTAGGGTCTAATTTAAAATTCGCCAAGAAATTGATGGCCATGGGTGCCACGACAAAATAGCCAAATGATACCCCGATAAAAAACAGTAAGGATACCCAGAATACTGCTCCTCGGGCTGCTTTTTGTTCTTTTTCTTTTAAACCTGGACGAATAAATCGCCAGATTTCATAAAAGGCGTAAGGAAAAGCGAATAATAGACCCACGATGATCGACTGAGTCAATGCCATCATGAACTGTCCGGACACTTCCCTACTTTGAAGAATGAAATCGGCGGCTTGCATGCACAAGCTAGTCATTCCTGTTAATTCAGCTAGGTGGCAAAGTACTTGATTGGTATAGAAATCAACTTTGGTAGGTCCCATGATGATGATACCAAAGATCTCATTTCTGAAAATCCATGCCATGATAGTGAAAATTACAATAGAAGCTATGGAGCGAATGATATGCCACCTTAATTCTTCTAAATGATCCATAAACGACATCTCAGTGCCGTCCTTATCTTCATCCTGGTCCTCGTCGTCCCAATCCTGATCTAATGCCATGTTTGTTTTTTATACATAAAGTGGGAATTGCTTCATCCACTGATTTACTTCTGTTTTCACTTGAGCTAATACGGCTTCATTTTCGTGGTTCATTAAAGCGCGATCTACTAAATCTACGATTTGTTCCATTTCGGTTTCTTTCAAACCACGCGTTGTCATGGCCGCTGTACCTACACGCATTCCCGAGGTAACAAATGGAGATTTGTCATCAAAAGGTACCATATTTTTATTGATGGTAATGTCTGATTTGATCAAGGTGTTTTCGGCTAATTTACCCGTTAATCCTTTGGGACGTAAATCGATCAACATCAAGTGGTTATCTGTACCACCTGAAATAATATCATATCCTTTAGCTAAAAAGGCTTTAGCCATCGCTTGCGCATTGCTTTGCACTTGCTTGGCATATGCCTCAAAAGTAGGGGTTAATGCTTCACCAAAAGCAATGGCTTTAGCGGCAATAACATGCTCCAATGGGCCACCCTGAGTTCCTGGGAAAACAGCGCCGTCTAAACATGCCGACATTGATTTAAGGTCCCCTTTCAAAGTTTTGAAACCAAATGGGTTTTCAAAATCATTTCCCATCATGATCAAACCGCCACGTGGTCCACGCAAGGTTTTGTGGGTGGTAGTAGTAACGATATGGCAATGTTGCATCGGGTTATTCAATAAACCTTTGGCAATCAAAGCCGATGGATGTGAAATATCAGCTAATAAAATGGCGCCAACTTGGTCAGCAATGGCTCTTAAGCGCACGTAATCCCAATCACGAGAATAAGCTGAGGCACCACAAATGATTAATCTCGGCTTTTCTTTAGCAGCAGTAGCTTCTACTTTGTCCCAATCAATTAAGCCAGTTTCTTTTTCTACTCCGTAAAAAAAGGCCTGAAAGTACTTTCCAGAGAAGTTAACGGGAGAACCATGTGATAAGTGACCACCATGAGATAAGTCAAATCCTAAAATCTTGTCGCCAGGGTTTAGAAATGATAAAAATACGGCTGCATTGGCTTGTGCACCCGAGTGAGGTTGTACGTTAGCCCAAGCTGCTCCAAATAATTTTTTGGCACGCTCAATGGCCAAAGTTTCTACTTCATCCACTACCTCACAACCACCATAATAACGTTTCCCTGGAAGTCCTTCCGCATATTTATTCGTCAAAACGCTACCTTGAGCCTCCATTACTTGAGGAGACGTGAAGTTTTCAGATGCGATTAACTCGATCCCGAATTCCTGACGGTGAGCTTCTTGACTAATCAATGAAAAAATTTCGTTATCGCGCTGTTGTGGGAATGTGCTTGCAGCCATGGAAATATATTGTTCGTATTTACGTGAGAATGGGCACAAAATTACGTTTTTTTATCCGAATAGAAAAACCAAATGACGGCCTTTTCAGTTCAATAGATTTGTCATAGATATCCACTAAATTGTTTAATTTTATAAATTATTTCAATCACACGAACTAGTTATATGCCAAACAACGTTTGGTTATGAAAATATTGAACTCATGAAATACAAATTACTCATCTTAAGCTTGTTTCTATTTTTGGTTAGCCCGGTGCTTGCACAAAAGTTGGTGCCTGCTAAATGGTCTTGGACATTGGAACCAGCTAAGCCCTCGGTAGGTCAAGAGGCTGAAATAGTATTTCAAGTAAAAATTGAAAAAGGGTGGTATTTGTATTCTTCAGATTTTGATAAGGATTTAGGGCCAGTTGTTACTACAGTGACCATCAAAAATCCGGTGGGATTTGAGCTTTTAGGTGGTTTAAAGGCGATTAATCCTCATTCCAAATTCGACAAAGAGATTTGGAATGGAACATACACCTATTTCACTGAAAAGGGGGAGTTTAGACAAAAAATTAAAATAACCGCTGAAAATTGGAAGATTGAAGGGCTTTATGACTCTCAAGCATGTTCCAATGAAAGTGGTCTTTGTGTGCCTGTCAAAGGCCCCTTTGTGATTGCAAGTTCTGCCGCGGCCTCGGATGTAATCACAGACGAAGCAAAAAAAAAAAACCCTGAACTAAGTATTGAAGCCACGGCAAGCCCTGTTGCTCCTTCAGAATCCTTGTGGCAATTTTTTTGGATTGCTATGGGTGCAGGTCTTTTGGCTTTATTAACGCCCTGCGTTTATCCCTTGATTCCCATGACGGTGAGTTTTTTCACCAAGCAGAAAGGAGGTAAAGGTTTAGCCTTTTTATATGGGTCCTTCATCGTTTTGATTTATGTGTTTTTTGGGACTTTATTAGCCTTTTTTGCGGGTGCTAGCTTTGCCAATTTCCTAAGTACCCACTGGATCCCCAACCTGTTGTTTTTTGGTATTTTTATCTTTTTTGGAATCTCCTTTTTAGGTGCTTTCGAAATCGTTTTGCCATCTGGAATGGTTAATTCTGTGGATGCTAAGTCGGATAAAGGCGGCATTATTGGCGTGTTTTTTATGGCCTTCACTTTAGTCTTAGTTTCATTTTCATGTACAGGACCTTTAGCAGGAAGTATTTTGATTGCTGCGTCACAAGGGGCCTTTGTGAAGCCTATTATTGGGATGTTGGGCTTTTCTCTAGCCTTCGCTATCCCTTTTACTTTATTTGCCATTTTCCCAGGATTCATGCAGAAATTACCCAAGTCGGGCAATTGGATGAATGAGGTTAAGGTGGTTTTAGGTTTCTTAGAAATAGCTTTAGCCTTTAAGTTTTTAAGTGTAGCGGATCAGGTGTATCACTGGCATTTATTAGATAGAGAGATTTTCTTAGCTATTTGGATTGCTATTTTTGGTGCTTTGACCTTGTATTTATTTGGTAAGATTTCTCTACCACATGATGGGCCTAGTGGGAAACTGTCAATCCCGAGAACCTTATTTGCTACGGCTATCTTGGCCTTTGTGGTGTACTTGATTCCAGGCATGTTTGGCGCACCATTGAAAGGCTTGTCGGGCTGGTTACCACCATTGAGTAGTCAAGATTTTAAAGGAAATTCAGGAGAAGTTACGGTTAAACCCGGTTCTACAGGAGTCGTTAAATATGGTGATTTTTTAGAGTTGCCATTGGGACTAACAGGCTTTTTTGATTATCAAGAAGCTAAAGCTTATGCTGTACAAGTAGGAAAACCTTTGTTCATTGATTTTACAGGTCACGGATGTGTTAACTGTCGGAAAATGGAGGAATATGTCTGGTCTGACCCCAAAGTCTTAAAACGCTTGCAAGAAGAATACGTGATTGTAGCTTTGTATTGCGATGATAAAACGGAGTTGCCATCTGATCAATGGTATGTTTCCAAAGTAGACGGACAAGAGAAAAAAACGCTGGGAGACCAAAATTTAGATTTTCAAATTAGTCGATTTAATTCCAATGCACAGCCTCATTATGTCCTATTGGATCCCCGTAAAGAGGGTGAGCCTATGGTGACTCCTGTAGCTTTTGATGCCAATGTTGATCATTTTGTGGAGTTTTTGGATAAAGGTGTGCGTCAATATAAAATGAATTAATGATGGATTGGTCTTTTTATTCGGCTGTAATGGCCGCCACTGCTATTAAGTTCATAGCTGGGCCCATTACGGGTTTTAGTTTGGGTCTAAGTTGGATGGAAACAATACTTTTCACCTGGTTAGGCATGATGATTACAGTCAGTTTCATGATTAGCCTTGGTCAATGGTTGGTCAAGTATATTGCTACATGGCGAAATCAAAAACCCTTGGTATTCAGTAAACGTGCTCGATTAGCTGTTAAGATTTGGACAAAATTTGGTATCAAAGGGATTGCAGCCTGCACACCCTTGTTTTTAACACCCATTGGAGGAAGTTTACTGGCCTTATCTTTTAAAGTGCCATTACCCCGAATTTTGTTTTTTATGGCCATCTCGGCCCTTTTGTGGGCTGGGATCTATACGGCCTTGATCTACCAGCTAGATTTTATTCGGGATTATTTCATGGATAAATAAAAAAAGCCCCCGAAATGCGGAGGCCAAAATAAAGAAGAACAGGGAGTAAAACTCTCCTATTTTTTTGCACTGTATAATTTAGCACGAAGCTCGTTGGCTTTAACTTCCAATTCTGGTTTTGCGGTATAAGTTTGCTTGGTTTGTGCTGCTGCACTGTCTGGATGAACACCGTATACATAAGTATCGCCTTGACGAACATCTTTTTGTTTAATTCGATTGTTTTTTTGGTAATCGCATGAGCTAGCTAGAGCTACAACAAGAAGGGCAGGCAATAAACTTTTCAATTTCATATAGTTGTGTAATAAATCCGAATGCAAAAATAAGTCCAAAATTGGTACAAAAAAAATTTCTTTAAATATGCAGCTTAGCTTTCTTCTAAATTTTTAATTTTTTCAGCTAAAAAGTTCATTAATTCAGCAATGTAGGCTTTACTAAAATTAAATTCAATACCTGCGGCTGCATAAATCGTTTTCATAGGTTCGGTATAACCTAACTCTAATGCTTGTAAGTATTGCTCTAAAGCTTGTTTGGGTTGGCGGCAATAATTTCTCCAAACAGCTAAAGCGCCTAATTGAGCTATGGCATATTCAATGTAGTAAAATGGTACTTCAAATAAATGCAATTGCTTTTGCCAAATATTGGTTTTAACCTCCTGCAAATCCGACCAATCAGTGATATTATCGGAAAAACGTGCTATGATTTCTAACCATTTTGCATCTCGTTCAGCTTGACTATGAGCTGGGTTTTCATAAATCCAGTGTTGAAAAGCATCAATTGTGGCTACCCAAGGTAGGGTTTCTAAAATATCTTCTAGGTGCTTAATTTTGGCTCTTTTAGCTTCTTCTGGATTTGGGAAATAAATATCCCAATGATCAATGGTAAGTAGTTCCATGCTCATTGAGGCCAATTCGGCCACTTCTGAAGGAACATTTCTAAAAGCATTTAAAGCTAAATCTTTGGTTACAATGGAATGTACGGCATGCCCGCCTTCGTGCAATAAGGTAACCATATCACGAACTTGTCCCGCAGCATTCATGAAGATAAATGGGAAGCCACTTTCTTCTAAAGGATAATTATATCCACCAGGGTTTTTACCTTTTCGAGAATCCAAATCAAAGCGATTTAGCTTCACCATTTCTTTCAGGCAATTACCTAAGAATGGGTCTAATTCATCAAAAACTTGGATGGTTTTTGTTAATAAGTCATCGGCAGTACTGAATGGTACCAAAGGTTTTCTTCCCCAAGGGTCCACAGCTTTATCCCAAGGCTTTAAGGCATCTACTTGAAGAACCTCCTTTCTTTTGGTAGCTTGTTGGTTGACCATGGGTACTACCGTTTGAGCTACGGCTTCATGAAACTCAAAACAATCGGCAGCGGTATAGTCAAAGCGGCCCAAGCTGGCGAAAGAATAATCTCTAAAATTATCAAATCCAGCGTTTTGAGCCACTTGATGTCTTCTCTCAATTAATTTGTTGAAAAGCTCATTTAATTCCTGCTTAATACTCAATCGTTTATTTGCTACAAGTAAATAAACCTCTTGTCTTTTATTTCGCTCGGTTGACTCCAAATAGGCATTGGCCTGCTGAAGCGTTTTTTCTTGGCCATCTATTTCCACCATCAATCCGCCAGTTAATGCGCCATATTCGGTGGATAAATTGGATAGCTCCGTATAAAGTGGAATATTTTCTTCGCGAAATATTTCAATCGCCTTTTTCATCCCACGAAGCATGATACCATAACCATGTGACGGTAATTGATCGGCATAGCCAGACTCAACGACTTTTTTGTTCCAAGCATCTTCGTAAATAGATGCATTGGGCATAATGTCATTCACAAACTGTTGGTAACTTTTTTGAAGTTCCTCATGTTGATTGTCGCAAGACATTTTGATATATCGCCAGGCAAAGTTTTCAGATAAATAACTTTCTAATTCGGATCGACTGATGCAAAATTGTTGTAATTCTGCCAGGTTTTGAATGCTCAAGGAGCTTAGTTTTTCAAAAAAAGGTAACACACTTTCCCAAGTGCTCAGTTGAAAATCAGAAGGAAGGAAATTTCTTTTAGGCGCAGCTATGCTGATTGTTTTACTCATGCGATTAATTTTTCACAAAAATACGTAAGGTATTTGGCTTTTGCAGATGAAAAAATAGGTTTATTGATAAGAAGAAATCAAATGCTTGATAAATAGCATAATATGTTGATTTGATTTTTTCTTTAGATTTGTCAACAGATTTGTCAACTTTTTAAAAGTTGACAAATCTAGGAGATAAGCAAGAAAAATCTAGAAGATTACCAAGAAAATACGATCATGAGCATACCCTTTGTAACATTGAACAATGGCATTTCAATGCCGCAATTAGGCCTAGGTTTATATGCGCCCAAGCAACAAAACGAAGTGAAACAATCGGTATTGGATGCCTTGGATTTAGGTATTCGGTTGATTGACTCAGCAGCGATTTATGGCAATGAACAGGAAGTAGGACAGGGAATAGTAGCATCAGGTGTGACCAGAAAGGATTTGTTTGTCACCAGTAAAGTGTGGATGGATGACATGGGTTTTGATTCTACATTACGCGCATTTGATAAAACGTTGAATGATTTGGGTGTAGAATATCTAGATCTTTATTTAATTCATTGGCCCAAAGACACAGCTAGGAAAGAAACTTGGAAAGCCTTGGAATCGCTGTATGAACAGAAATTATGTCGTTCCATTGGCGTATCAAACTATTACAAAAAACACCTAGAAGAATTATTTCTGTATGCCAATACTTGTCCTGCCGTTAATCAGTTTGAATTAAGTCCATTTTGTTTTATGCCTGAGGAATTGGCATTTAATCAGGAACATGATATTCAAGTAGAAGGCTATGCTCCCTTAGTTCGAGGTTGGAAAAAAGACGATTTGGTTTTGAATGAAATAGCGACTCATTATGGAAAAAGCACGTATCAATTACTCGTTCGGTGGAACATCGAGTTAGGTGCTATAACCATTCCTAAATCTGTCAAACGTGCTAGAATTCAAGAGAATATGGATGTGTTTGACTTTCATATTTCAACAGATGATTTGAAACAGTTGAGCCAACTTTTCGACAATACCCGAGTAGCTTGGGATCCAAGAGATTTTTAGTCGAATTTTAAACCTTGACAGCGTTTCAAACGCTGTCAAGGTTAACGAATAAACGATTTTTTTATTGAATCAAGAAATTGATATACTAATCTAAATCAATCACGACACCGCTAGATAAAGGGTGTGCTACGCAGGTAAGCACATATCCTTTTTTGATTTCATTGTCGGTCAATCCGTCTTCCTCATCCATCATCACTTTTCCACTTTTGCAAAGGCCCATACAAGCGGTACACATACCCGCCTGACAAGAATAGGGCATATCCACATCGGCAGATAAGGCAGCTTCTAAAATAGTCTCATTGGGTTTTACCGTGATTTGGTGTTCTTTACCTTCGTAAATAATGGTGATTTCCTGTTCTTTTAAACTACCATCATCTTCCGTTACATCTTCCGCCTGTGGATTGCTATGAAATAATTCTCGGTGAATATGTAATACTGGAACATCAAACATCCATAAAGCTTCCTGAATTTCATCCATCATGCCTGAAGGACCACATAGGTAATAATGCGCAGAAGGGATATTTAAACCAAATTCTTGTTTCAAATAATATACTGTAGAAGCTTTATTGATCCTTCCTTTTAACCCAGGCCAATTGGCCGCAGGTTTGCTGATGACATGTAATACATGAAATCTACCTGAATAAGCCTGCTCCAATTCATCCAATACTTTCTTGAAAATAATTTGATCTTCATGTCTAGAACCATAAATTAAATACACCTTCGACTGTGGCTCTCCTTTAAGTATGGTTTTAATCATGGAAATCAAAGGCGTAATACCCGACCCTGCTCCCATGAAAACATAAGTTTTGCTAGCATTTGCCTCTGGTTCTATGTAAAAGTTGCCCATGGGCTCTATCACCTCTAAACTATCTCCTACCTTGATTTGATCACACAAAAAATTAGAAACAGCTCCCCCCCCAATGCGCTTCACCGTAATCGCAGGAGAATGATCAATCAAGGGCGAGGAAGATAAAGAATAACTACGACGTACTTTTTTTCCATCAATTTCAGGAATAACCGTTAAAAACTGTCCTGAATGATAGCTTAATGCCTCATGGATCGGATGCCAAAAATGTATCGTTTTGGTATCATTTGTTTCTTCCGTAATTTCTTTAACAGATAAATGCAAGAATTTCATATTCATCAATTTATTCTACTACATTGGGCACTATCCATTGAATAGTCCCCGGAACAGATTCATTATGTAATCGGTCCAAAGCTGTTACAACAAATCCTGTACCCGGTTTGATCCATTTTGAATCAATTATTATTTGTTTGTCAGAACCTTTATAAATCATGTTTTCAGCTTTGTCCAAAGGCTCAATTTCATCTTTTTGAATTCGATAAACCAAGTAATAGCGAGGAGGGTCATTGTCTAAACTAGGTTCCCCTTCTTTCCAACGTAAAATCCACTGGTCTTTTTGCTTTGTTAAACTCACTTGGTGGGGTGCCGTGGGGGCAATGCTATCTAACCATAACATTGGTGGAACCAAAGCAATATGCTCAAAGTGCTTCGTACGTAAACTATCCCTCCAGCCTTTGGTATTTTGACTAACCTGACGGGAACTGAAATAGATGGCTCCTTGAACTTTAGGTAAACCTCGGGATATGCTCAATTGTTTAGCCAACTCACTCGGCGCCCATAAATCACTCAAATGGTAAGCCGCATGTCCGATATAAATTGGCCGATCAAAACTATGATCGTTCCACCAAGTGGCTAAGGCTTTATAAGGTGCTACCTTGTGGGTCGTTCCCCAATATAATTGTGGGGCCAAATAATCTACCCAACCTTTTCTAATCCACAATTCTGTATCGGCAAATAAATCATCGTATGATTGTAAACCTGCGCGAGTAGGAGATCCGTCTTCTTGATCAATACTCTGATGCCTCCAAATACCAAAAGGACTAATACCAAACTTTACCTTAGGCTTGGTCGACTTCACTGTTTCGGCAATTTCCTGAATGAGCATATTGACATTTCTTCTTCTCCAATCTGCCAAGCTTTCCTCTGGGAATTTATATTGTTGGTAGGTTTTTTCATCAGGAATACTAGCTCCTTTAACAGGGTAGGGATAAAAGTAATCATCAAAATGTATGCCATCAACATCGTAATTTTTGACTAAATTTTTGACCAATTCGGCTATATAATGGCGAACTTGAGGTATCCCAAAGTTTAAGATCAATTGACCATGGTAGGAAAATAACCATTCCGGATGGCGACGAGCCAAATGATCCGAACTTAAAATGGTTTTAGAAGACATGGTTGCCCGATTCAAATTTAACCAAGCATGGAATTCCATACCTCGTTCATGACTTTGTTCAATCATGAATTCCATGGGATCATAATATGGACTAGGTGCTTGGCCTTGAAAACCTGATAGATAAGCAGACCATGGTTCTGTACTTTTGGCATAAAGCGCATCGGCGGCACAGCGAACCTGTACAAAAATGGCATTCATGCCTGTTTGATGGTGTGAATCAATCAGGTCAATAAACTCCTCTCTTTGTTTAATACTATTGTAATTTCTGGCTGAAGGCCAATCGATATTTTGTACAGTAGCAACCCAAACTCCACGCAATTCCCGCTTAGGGCTTTGTGCCGCCAAGGAATGGATCAAAAAAAATAGTGCTAGAATTATATTAGAACCCCTCATTGAGGGCGCAATTTACCTATAAATGATGGAATTGTGCTAGAATTAATTCTTTTCAATCGAAAATAAATAACCAACACCTTTTAATGTTTTGATGTAATATTCAGGAATTTTCTCCCTCAATTTACGGATATGTACGTCGATTGTTCTTTCCACCACATAGACATCAGAACCCCATACTTTCTCCAATAACTCATCTCGGTTAAAGACTTTGTTGGGGTTTTTGGCTAAGAAAGACAGTAATTCAAATTCTTTCTTAGGTAATACCAAAGCCTTTCCATCAAATGTAGCGGCATATTGCGTACGATTGATGTGTAAGCCACCAATATCGATAACATCTTGATTGTCTTCTATGGTTTCCCGCTTCAACATAGCTTTGATTCTACTCACCAAAGCTCTTGGCTTAATGGGTTTGATGATGTAATCATGGGCTCCAGCATCAAAGGCCGCCACTTCGGTATATTCTTCTCCGCGGGCTGTTAAAAATAAAATGAGGGCATCTTTTAATTCTGGCATGGATTTCATTCGACGAGCCGTCTCAATGCCATCCATGGTTGGCATCATTACATCCAAAATCACTAATTGTGGATTAAAGTCCTGAGCAATCGCAATGGCTTCTTTCCCATCAGATGCTTTGGCTAACAAAAATCCTTCTTTCGCTAAATTATATTCCAATAATTCTAAAATATCAGGATCATCATCTACCAAAAGAATTTTTGTCGAATTGGCTGTTGCCTGGCTCATAAGATGAAATTAGTGAAGTAACTTAAAACTTGCTGCAAATATAGAGAGGGCTATATTACCAAATTATTAATTTTTTTCGACTAAATTTAATCATTAGCTTTGGTTTATGGCGAAAGAATCTTCCTATATAGTCCGTTTAGCCTCTGTTTTAATTTCCATTTCCTTATTGGTTTTGGGATTATACCTTTTGCAGGATTTATTGATCCTCTTAGCTGCGGCTTTAATATTAGCGATGCTTTTGTTGCCTTTGGCCTCCTGGTTAGAACGCAAGGGGCTTCCTCGTTCTGTTTCCATTGCTATTTGCCTCATCATTACTGTTGCGGCATTAGCAGGAATATTGGCTATTTTGACGGTTCAAATGGTTGAATTTGCTTCAGATTGGCCTATTTTTATCAAAAAAGCGGAATCGTATATCTCTAGTTTACAGAGCTTTTTATCCAGAAATCTGAATATATCCAGGAAAAAACAAATGGTGGAAATTAGTAACCAGACCATTAACCTCTTGAAGAATTCTGGGGCTATTCTGACTACCACCTTTGGTACCATTATACATTCCATTACCACCATCATTCTGATTCCCATATTTGTTTTCTTTTTCTTGTATTACCGTACCTTTTTTGCTCAATTTTTAGAAATGGTTTTCCCTAAAACAGAATCTCATGTTTTGAAGGGGATCATGAGTAAAACAGGTCAAGTAGTACAAGGGTATTTGGTCGGTTTAATGGTGGTGATGCTCATTGTTTCCATTTTAAATACCATAGGTTTCTGGTGGATTGGGGTAGACTATCCTTATTTTTTTGGTATTCTCACAGGTTTATTATTGCTGATTCCTTATATCGGAATTTGGATGGGAGCTAGTGGTCCCATCGTTTTGAGTTTGATTGTATTGAGCCCATCGCACGCTTTTGCAGTGATTGCTTGGGTTGCGGCGGTACAGTTTATTGAAGCTAACTTTATAACCCCATTAGTGATCGGTTCCAAAGTAAGTGTTAATCCGATGGTAGCTATGCTAGCCTTATTGTTGGGGGAAATGCTCTGGGGAATTCCAGGTTTGATCTTGGCTTTGCCTTTGACAGCCATAGTCAAAGTGATCTTTGACTATGTGCCATCCTTACAGGCTTATGGTTATGTTTTAGGAGAAGTTCCTTCTCGAAAAAAGAAAGAAGAAAACGTAAAAGAAGAGAAACTAGAGGGAGAGTAATTCCTTGAAACGAATAGATTGCCTTCTCGAAATCTCGATTTTCTCTCCTTTTCCTTGCAATGTTACTTGCAAACCTCCAGAAAACCAGGGCTCAATTTTTTCAATAAAATTGAGATTGATGATGTGTTTTCTATTTGCTCGGAAAAAAACCTTAGGATCTAAGCGGTCTTCCAAGGCATTTAAGGATTTCAATACCAATGGTTTTTGATCATCAAAAAATAAGCGCACATAATTGCCCATGGATTCGCATAAACGAACTTTATCCAAGCGAACAAACCAGCACTTTTCTCCATCTTTTACAAATATTTGATCCTGTGCACTCAAATAATGTTGGGGAGAAATAGAAACTTGTTCAGGATGAGATTTGGTTTTATTGGCTAATTGTTTTTCTAATTTCTGAATACTTTCACTTAAGCGCGAAAGTTCAATGGGCTTTAATACGTAATCAAGTGCATTGACTTCAAAAGCCTTTAAGGCATATTCATCAAATGCCGTGGTGAAAATCACTTCAGGTAAATATCCATCCCATTCTTCTAGCCACTCAAAACCTGTTTTGCCAGGCATTTGGATATCCAAGAAAACTACGTCAGGGTGTAATTCTTCAATTAAGGCCCCAGCCTCATCGGTATTTGCCGCTTCTCCAATGACCTGGATATGTGGAAAATTTTCTAATAATCGTTTTAGTTCGTTTCTAGCTAAACGTTCATCGTCGATAATAATAGCGTTCATAATAGGGTTTATTTTGTAAAAACACAGGAATTAAGGCACAAGATAAGGGATTATTAATTCGGCAATCACTTGATTTTTGTCGAAAGGTTTAAGCCTTAGTTGAGCGGTCTCTCCAAACAATATCTTCAAACGTGCTATGGAATTTTTCATACCAACTCCCGTTTCACTTTCTTTGGTTTTAATGGTACCTGGGTTAATGACATAGGCATGCAACAAATTCCCTACCTTATGTGCCTGAATTTGGATGGTGCCCCCTTTGACCGAATGTGAGATTCCATGTTTGATGGCATTTTCTACCAAGGTCTGCAAAATCATGGGAGGTACTTCTGCTTTTAGATGTTCTTTCGGGATTTGAACCTCCCAGTACAAACGATCTTCGTAACGGATTTTTTCTAAGGATAAGTAATCGAGAATGGTTTCTATTTCCTCAGACAGTGGAATCGTTTTTTTTCTTTCGGTCAGTAAAGAACTCCGAAGCAATTTCGATAATTGATTAATCCCTTTTTTTGCTTTACTCGGATCTTCGGTAATTAATGCCCGAATACTATTCAAGGCATTGAACACAAAGTGGGGGTTCATTTGAGCGCGTAAAATCTTCCCTTCCGTTTCCTGAATGGTTCGCTCCAATTGATCGTTTTGCCTTTCAATTTCCAATTTCCTCTGAGAATATTGAAAGAAGAAAAAAATCAACTGCCAAATAGCCAAGGGTTTCATGAAATTGAACAGGTATTGCAAGATGATGAAGGTGTTTAATTTTACCTCATAATTTTCTTGCAGTAAGGCGAAGTCCAAGGGTAAATTAAAAGCCAACAAAATGGAAGCCATGACCAAGAGGGCTTGAAGATTTGTCCTCAATAATTTAAAAAGAGGATAATTTTGCCATTGGTATTTTTGAGTAATTTGTTTGTATTGGTGCGTCAATAAAACGGCCAATGAAATATTTCCCACAAATGCATAGAGCCATGCCCACCTCCAACCATATTGCATGGTGTACAATAAAGCCTCATTGAGCGTCCAGGCAAACCAGCCTGAAAATTGTAAAACCCAATAAAGCTTCCGTCTCTTCATAATTACATGGAATCAGGTAAGTGCTTCAGGTGTTCGGTCAAGGGTCCTTTCACCAGTTTAAATACACGGTCAGGGTAAGAGTATTGTAAATGGTATAAACAGAGATTGCTGTGGGCAAAATCATCCATTTTGTGTAGAGGTTGTTCAAACAAATGTGTTAATAAAACCCGCATAGCACGACCATGCATGGCAATTAAAATAGCCTGCTCTTGGGGACGTGAAAGGATTAAATCAACCACTGGCTTTTGTCTTTCCAAAACCTGCACAGGGCTCTCACCCTCTTCCGAAGGTACATCAATGTTACCTTCTCGCCAAGTTCTGGTTAAATTTTTATAGTAAAGGTCGTCATCCGTGTTGGGCGACTTCCCCTCCTTATTTCCCCAGGAGATTTCGTTCAATCCCGGGTGCTGTTCCCAAGCAATTCCCTTTTTAATAAATCCATCCACCGACTGGTGAGTACGGATCAATGCCGAAGTATATATTTTATCAAGGTACAAATCTTCATAATGATCAAAAAACGCCTGAGCCTGTTGACGTCCCAACTCATTCAAATGGGCATCTATGCCGCTTCCTTGCACCACCCCCATTCTGTTATAATCAGTTTCTCCGTGGCGAATCAGGTAAATGTCTTTAATAGGGTGCATAAAAAAGGCGAATTGAGGTTGGAATTAGTAAATTATTGCGAATTTTAGGCACAAAAATACGAAATATATGTTTAATACATCCATCACGATAGAACAACTAAACAGCTTTAGTACAGGCAATATGATCGAGCATCTGGGAATCGAATTTTTAGAGATTCACCCAGAGTATTTCACAGCACGTATGCCAGTAGATCATCGCACCAAACAACCCTTTGGGCTATTGCACGGTGGCGCATCCGTGGTTTTAGCCGAGACCATGGGAAGTATCGCGACCATGTTAGTGGCCAAAGATCCTGCTACGATGAAAGCCGTGGGTGTAGAAATTAATGCCAATCACCTCAAAGCGGTGCGTGAAGGTTGGGTGATCGGGACTTGTAGCCCTATTCGGATTGGTAGAACCATGCATGTCTATGATATCAAGATTCACAATGAGCAGGGCGACTTAATTTGCGTGAGTCGACTGACGGTAGCGATTTTGTCGGCATAGTTTAAACAATACAGGATGAAAATAGTCTCAGGCCTATATTTTGGAATAATTTTCTGTATAAGTCTACTTCAGTTTTCTTGTAGTCAACAGGCTAACCGAGCAATCGTAGGTACTTGGGAAATAGCGCATTTGAGAATCAGCATGCCTAGCTATAAAAATTCAGATAGTACGCAAAAGATCGAGGTCTATGGAAAGGATTGGGAGGCAAAAATGAAAGCTAAAAATATTCAAACCACCTATTCAGCGGATGGGCGATACCATTCATTGCATCGAAACCTCCAGGGAAAGACGACCTATGACCCTGCTGGAACCTGGAGAATTGTTCAAGATACCTTAATCATCCAAGATACCATTCCCAAGCGGATCACCTATAAGTTTAAATTCAAAATCAAGAAAAATCAAATTGAGTATTGGGGAGTGGAGGATTTTGACCTTGATGGAAAAGTAGATGATCAGTATTATAGCAAGCAAGTGAAATTATAAATTTTCATAAAAGATAAAGTCACTTTTATGATTAAAATCAATAGTTAAATGACTAATAATTTTCTAATATTTAAGGTTTTATTTTTTTGTTATGTTAATCTTTTATTTTCAATTTAATTACTAAACTATGTCAGCAACTAATCAATTAATTCTTTTACTAGAAAGTTTAGAAAAAAAAGAATTTGACAAAATAGTTAAAACATATCTTCGATTCGAATATGGGTTTGAAAAAATAGTCATAACAGATGGTAAAGATGATATTGGAATAGATTTAAAAGTGTTTGATTTCGGTGAACAGCAAATACAATATCAATTAACTACTCAAAAATCCTCTACAGTTAATGAATCAAAGAGTTTTGAATCTAAGCTTTTTGCTGATTTGGAAAAAGCACAAATTAATTGCAGGGATTACGGCTATAAAGATATTTTGGTGTTTTTTTATTCAAAAAAATTGACCAACAAAAAAATCAGAGAATTTCAACATATAGCATTACAGAAATATAATATTAGTTTGACTATAATTGATGCGAATCGGTTAGCTGAAGAATCAGATAATTATCCACAAATTCAAAGTCTATTAGTTCAATTTAGCGGGTTAGATAAAATTCAAATAAACAATTCAAAATTCGATAATAATTTGTTCTATGATTTACTTTCATTCGGTAAGCCAACAGAATTTAAAACTCAAATAATTGATTCATTTGTTTTACAACATTTTTATTTGAACGAGATTGTCACAAAAGCTGAAATTATAAGTTGTTGTGAAGAGAAATTTAATGTTTCAGAAAATGAAGTTTTCTACGATAAACTTTTAAGTCGATTTTCTACTGAAAAGAAAATTGTGAAAAATAAAGAGGATAATAATTACTCCTTGACAGTAGATGAAAGAGAGTCTTTAAAGGCAAAGAATCAATTGTTTGAATATGAAAAAAAAATATTTATTAATCAGATAAATCTCATCCTTGAAAAATTTGGTCAAAATGAATATTTGGAAGAATACATTGAGCAATTGAAACAGTTATATGTTGATAATTTTAGTGATTTGTCTGAAATATTAACAAATGAAATAGATTTTCATACTTCATTAATCTCTAAATCATTTATAAGATTCATAGAAGCCAAATTTGTTAGAGACACAGAAACTGCTAAATGTTTATCTTTAGAATTATTGAAATTTTGTAGTAATAATAAGTTTATTCAAAAAATAGCGGCTACGATAATTTATAGTGATAAAATTGATAATCAACAATTAGAGAATTATTTGAGTCAAAAAAAGAAGATTTTTATTGATACTTCTGTTGGTTTATATGCGCTGTGCTATTTTTTTAAGCCAAATTGTGACTTTAATAATTTTTATTTTAAAGCAGTAAAAAATTTAATTGAGTTCTCTATAAAGGAGAAATTGAGTTTGTTTATTTCAGAGAGATATATTTGGGAAATTCAGAATCAAGTGAAAGATGCTTTTAGATTAATTCCTTTTACCAATATTTCCAATTTTGCATCTTTAGGTTCTTCAAGGAACGTATTTTACAACTTTTATAATTATTTAGTAAGTGTTCAATTGGTTGATGAAGAAATTAGCTTTCTTCAATTTTTAGAAAAATTTGGATTTAAAGAGAGCTTAACTAAAGATTCATTTAATTCAATTATTCACCATTGCTTGGCCAATATTAATATAAAGAAACAAGAATTAGTAAAAGATTATAATATTGAGGAGGTGAGTGATATTTTTGAGGAAGTGATGATCAAATACTTTAAGAATAAAACAAATTTTGCAAAAACATGTGATAGTATTATGTTAAAGTTTCTAGCAGATAAAGATGTTGAAATTCATCCATCTCAACCAATATTTTTAACTTGGGATAAAACATTTTTTGAAGCTCATAATCAATATATAGAGAGATATCCAGACTCTCAAAATTGGCTTACATTGACTCCAAATCGAATTGTAGACGTATATGCTCTTTTGAAATTTTCAATTAATTCTGAAACAATTACCGAAAATTTATTGGCTTTAATTTCTGATGATATAATTGATAATACACATTCATTAGTTGATACTTTAGGGATTATTTTAAACTTAGAAAATGAGGTTGGATTAGAATATACTTCTCGACTTGCAAATGTCAGAGAAAAAGAAATTAATCAAATAGAAAGTTTTGAAGTAATTCCTCCAGACAATTTTGAAGGTAAAGCTGTTATAGATGATATAATGTTTAATCTTACTAAACATTTTACAGAAGAAGTTAAAAGGAAGGATGATTTTAGGGCATTATTTACAAAAAAAGAATTAATAGATACGGTTATTGGATTATTACAGAATTCGATAAAAGATTTTTATGTAAATAAAAAGTTAAACGACTCTATTTATTTAGACTTTCAAAAAATTATGGATCTACCAGTTGATGTGAAGATAATTGAAAATTAATGCCTGTAATTCCCATTTCTGTATTAGAACTTGCCCCCATTCCACAAGGAGGAACAGCTGCTACGGCCATTGAAAGAACGGTGGAAATAGCGCAGCATGCGGAGGCTTTGGGTTTTCAACGAATTTGGTTGGCAGAACACCATAACATGGAGTTTATCGCCAGTTCTGCCACCTCCGTTTTGATAGGTCATGTCGCAGGAAAAACATCCCATATTCGAGTAGGTTCAGGCGGTATCATGTTGCCGAATCATAGTCCTTTAGTAATAGCCGAGCAGTTTGGGACCTTGGCATCCATGTACCCTAATCGGATAGATTTGGGACTTGGTCGTGCTCCGGGTACGGACCAACAAACCGCGCGTGTGTTGAGGAGGGATAATATGGATACCGCCTACCATTTCCCCAAGGATGTAGAGCAATTGCAATTGTATTTCAGTGAAGAAAATAGCTTGGCCCAAGTACGAGCCTTTCCAGCCGAAGGTATTGATGTGCCCATCTGGATTTTAGGATCTAGTACCGATTCCGCTTATTTGGCTGCTAAAATGGGCTTGCCTTATGCTTTTGCCGCCCATTTTGCTCCCGCTCAATTTCGGTCAGCCATTGATATTTATCGCAAGCATTTTATCCCATCATCCCAATTAGATAAACCTTATGTGATGGCCTGTGTGAATGTAGTAGGAGCAGACACGGATGAGGAGGCTGCTTTCCTTCGCAGTAGTTTAATCCGCATGTTTGTGGGTATCATTACTAACCGCCGTGTACCCTTAGCGCCTCCAGGGCCATTGCCAGAAGCCTACCAGATTCCTGAAATTAGAGCCATGGCAGATAAGATGCTGGCTTGTAGTTTTTATGGAAGTCCTGAGACCTTGCGTACGCAATTGGGAAATTTTATCGAAGAAACGGGGATTGATGAATTAATGGTGGCGACCTATATTTTCGATGGAGAAAAGAAGAAGAGGTCATATTCCCTTTTGCATGATGCCTTGGTCTGATGATGAACAAGAGCTATTTTTTTCTCATTCCTTCAAATGTTACTGCTAGCCTAATTCGTAATGTTATATGAAAAAAAAGATTTTTGCCATAGTGGGGAGTGCTAGTTCCAAGTCCTCTAATTTGAAATTACTACAATATATGGAGACTAAGTTTTCTAGTGATTTTGAGGTAGAAATCTTTGATCAATTAGCACAAATACCTCATTTTAATCCTGAGCAATCTCAAGTGGATCCACCCATTTCAGTGATAGAAATTCGTCATCGGATTTTGATGGCCGATGGAATTATGATTTGTAGTCCCGAATATATTTTTAGTATTCCCAGTGTGTTGAAAAATGTATTAGAATGGTGTGTCGCCACCACTGTTTTTTCAGAAAAACCGACTTGTCTAATTACTGCTTCTGCTGATGGAAAGATGGGAAATGAAGAGTTAAGGTTAATCATGAAAACGCTCAATGCCAATTTCACGGAGGAAACAAATCTCCTGATTTCAGGAATTCGTGGGAAGTTGGATGAGGAAGGAAATCCATTGGACTTCGATTTGAGGGTAAAACTGAAGCATGTAGTTGTAGCATTTGAATCACAGGTAAAAGAAAGATGGAATGGAAATTAGTTGGAGTACTGACATCAAAAATGATTAAAAATCTTAATGAAGAACAGCTTACACTAATCTTAATTTTTTAACTTTAATATTCCAACATTCAAATATGCCCACTACGCTTTCATCAACTACGACTTCCTTGCTCGATTGGGAACAATTGTGGCAAAACACGTTGCAAAAGCGTGGAGGTATGGCCGTGTGGAGATTGCCCAAAAGCGATAAGCGCTATTTTTTGGTAGACTCTAGTGGTGGAGAGAAGCTAGGCTCTTTGGATTTAGAAACTTTCCCAGCCGGATTTTTAGTAGCTCCTTTCATGGGTTTACCTTATTTTTTAAAGGCTGAAACATTATTGGAAGAGTCCATAGTTCAAGAAGAAGTTGTAGGTGCCTCCATGTTAACACCCAAGCACAATGCCGACGAAAATGAACAGAAACATCGGCATTTCACCCATTGGGTAAGTGAATCAATTAATGAAATTCAATCGGGACATTTTCAAAAAGTAGTACTTTCTAGAACCGATGAAGTCGAATTTCCTGGAGATTTTTCTACGCTAAAGGCTTTTGGTCAATTATGCCAAGCCTATCCTAATGCCTTTGTTTGCGCTTTGTATATACCAGAATTAGGAAGTACTTGGTTATGTGCTACCCCAGAAACTTTGGTGGAGCAAAATGCTCAGGGGATTTTTCGTACCATAGCTTTGGCTGGAACGCAATCTGCCATCGACCCGCAGGGAGAAATCATCCCTCCACAAAATGCACGCTGGTCTCAAAAAGAAATTGAAGAGCAAGCCTATGTTTGTCGATATATCATCGAATGCTTTAAGAAAATTCGATTAAGGGAATACCAAGAGATTGGCCCAAAAACGATTTTGGCAGGTAACCTGCTGCATTTAAAAACTGAATTTACGGTGGATACCAAGGCTTTGAATTTCTCCCAATTGCCGGGTATTTTGTTATCCCTTTTGCATCCTACCTCTGCAGTCTGCGGAACACCTAAGGAGGAGGCTATAGCCTGGATTGCCAAAGCAGAAAAACATGCGCGGGAATTGTATTCAGGTTATTTAGGACCTGTCAATTTGGATGAAGAGATTCATTTATTTGTCAACTTACGAACCGTAAAAGTAGACCAAAGCGAAGGAAAATGTCGGGCAACCTATTTTGCAGGATGTGGTATCACGGAGGACTCTGATCCAGAAAAAGAATGGCAAGAAACTGTCATGAAATGCCAAACCCTTCAACTGGTTCTGGAAAACTAGTGTTTGGTTTTTGATTCTTCCTTGGGAGAAATTTTGCCAACAATCGTCATTTTGATGGTATCAATTCTCGCATCCGTAGACGTCAATATCTGAAATTGAAAAGGAGCTAAGGTGATAATTTCATTGGCTTTAGGGATGTCCTCATATAAGCTAATCAGCATTCCACCTAGTGTTTCATAGTCTCCATCAGGGAAATTCCAATCGTATTTTTCATTTAGGTAATCTATCTCATGTCGACCCGATAATAAATAAGAATTTTCATCCAATTTCTTTTCTACCCAATCTTCGGAATCATCGTATTCATCTTGGATTTCACCAAAAATCTTTTCCATGACATCTTCCATGCTGACTAGGCCAGAAGTACTTCCAAATTCATCTACCACCAAAGCCAACGATTTTCTGTCTTTGGAAAATTTAAGCATCAAGTCGTTCGCTGGCATAGCCTCTGGAACAATTAAAATGCTAGTTAAGATGGATTGAATATCCTTGGGTTTTTTGAATAGGGCTAATGAATGGCAATAACCCAAAACATCCTCTAAGCTTTCTTTATAGACCAATACTTTAGAGTGCCCTGATTCTATAAATACTTCTTTTAATCCTTCAATACCTTCTTCCAAATCGATGGCGGTGATTTCGGTACGAGGAATCATACAGTCACGCACTTTCACTTGCTTGAATTCTAAGGCATTATGAAAGATTTTGGTATCTACTTCAGTTTCTTCTTCGGTGGATACTTTCCGATTCAAATTTTGCAAATAGTTATTGAGGTCCGTTAAACCAAAAGCTGGTTTTTCTTCCGAATAGTTGAGTCGGAGTACCTTGGTAATGAACCATTTAGACAAACCTACTGTCACCCAAACCAGTGGAAACATCAGCGCATAGACAATCCAAATGAGGATGGACAAGAATTCTAAAATGACATCAGGGTTAATTAAGAAAATACTTTTGGGCGTAAATTCAGAGGTAATCAAAATCAAAATAGTGGCTACAACGGAGGCTAATAAACGTGCCAGAATTTCATTGTGGAGAAAGGGGATGTAAATTAAAATTTGATGGTGCAAAAATTCTTCCATGAAAATACCGTAGGCCACTAAGGACAAGGTATTGCCTATCAGCATGGTTCCTATGAATCGGGAAGGAGATTGGTTAAAGTTGGAAATGATTTTGGCACCCAGGATATTTTGTTTTGCTTTGAGCTCAAAATACAATTTATTGCAGGAAACGAAGGCCATTTCTACCCCAGAAAAGAAGGCTGAGAATATCATAGAAATGACGATTCCTGCTACTTGAGTGGTATATATTCCGGGATCTGGGTCCATTTAACTTAGTTTTTGCGCTTGTTACTTTTCATAGCTCGGCTACGGATATCTTGTTTGGGCTCTCCAGCTTTTTTTTCTTCTTCCTTGATGCGCAAGTTCTTGGAATATTGAAAGTATAGGAGTGAACCTAGACCAAACATAAGCCAAACATAATGAAAGTAAATCTCTAACCAAAAATTTCCTTGAATTTCAACAGGAGTAGGGGCATTTAAATCAATGATCCAAATGATGAAAAATCCAATTCCAGCAGATAATATGATGATTTCTTTCCTTGTCATGTGATTAAGCAGCTTTGGGTTGTTGCATTCTACGGTACATGGCCACAAATAATCCCATAAATATCAAAATGGAACCTACCCAAACCAAATTAATGTAGGGTTTTTCTAATGCTTTGATAATAATCAAATCTTGTTGGGTTGTATTAACCGCAAAACTAAACTGTTGGGTTTTGGGGTTAATCGCCGTGAATTTGATTTTGATACCCGTTTCTTCACTTTCAAATGCTGGCATAGCAACCATGCCTCCTTTGATGATGAAAAGTGGGGCTAGCGAAAATTGCTGGAAGTTTTTACCTAGAACCTGGAATTGCGCTTTTACCGCGGCATCATTTGGCCCTAAGGTCATATCTTCTACTGAATTCACTCGAGAGACATCTTGTAAAACAGCCACAAAATCATTCAGGAATAAAGTATCACCAATGCTCACCGTCGAATTTGCTGTTTTGCTCCATTGTTTTTCCTCTCCCGCTTCTGCTGCCAGACGTGGGTCTAGTGAAACGTAGGTATAAATGTCGTGGCCCCAAGCATGTTTCACGTCGGGCGAAATGGCCGTCCCCATTTTTGGATTTACCTGCCAGCGAGGATACAAAGAAACGGATTTCCCTTCAGCATTTTTAAATTCTAATTCATAGTAAGTATTCTCAGGTTCTACGGTTAAGGTATCTCCTTTTTTAGCAAGCACCTGACCGTCTTTTTCCACGTTGCGTAATGCTACTGCATGGAAATCGCCCTCAATGACTTCAAAATCTTTTCTTGGATAATAGCCGGGTTTTCCTCTTAGCTCAATCATACGGCCTTTGTATGTCACCAAATAATCTTGCATTTGAGCCCCTTGGCCCAACCAAAGTGGAAGATTTTCTTTGTTCTCTTTGTTGTCATCTTTGGTAAACTGCTCCACTTTATTGGAAATAGCAAAACCAGAGCGGTTTAATGAAACGACTTTGGAATACCCAGAAGAAAACAAGATACCTATGAGCATGACCGCTAGTCCTACGTGTGCCATGGCTCCACCTACTAAATTAAATCGCTGACGAATTAAGAAGAATAGGATATTGGAATTAGCAATGACAGAGAATAAACTGGTCCATAGCAGTAAGATGTAAGAAACGGTATAGACTTTACCCAAATTGACAAACAGGACAGTCAATAATGTTGCCACCAAAGCTGAGTTGGTCAGAGGCTTAAAGGAAGTGGATTCTTTTAATTTTCCCCACCAAATATATTGTCCAACAGCGCTTAATGCCGCTATGGCTAAGAAGATCCAAATTTGAATTTTACTGTAGTGTTCTACTTGGTCGGCAGGCAAGGCAATGTTGGATACGATACCGAAAGCCTCCGCTATTTTATTATAGACGGGGATGGACGTAGTGAAAATCAATTGGAAGGCTGATAATCCCAAAATGGAAGCCCCAATAAAGATCCAGAATTCACGGGAGTAAATGCCTAATTCTTTTTCATCCACAGGTAATTGTTTCCATCTTTTTACGGCAAAAAAGATAGCCACAAATAAGAAAGTCAACATATAGATGAGCAACTGTCCTGATAAACCTAAATCGGTAAAAGAGTGAACAGAAGCATTTCCTAAGATACCCGAGCGGTTTAAGAAAGTAGAATACAAGACCAAAATAAAGGTGGATATCACCAAGATGATGGAGGTTTTTAAAGCGGCACTTGAATGTTTGTAGGCAATCATGGTGTGGATAGCCCCGATGAGCACTAACCAAGGAACGAAGGATGCATTTTCTACTGGATCCCAGTTCCAATAGCCACCAAAGTTCAATGTTTCATAAGCCCAATAGGCACCCATCATGATACCGATACCTAAAATTCCAGCGCCAAAAAGAGCCCAAGGCAAAGCGGGTTTGATCCATTCGGTTAATTTATTTTTCCATAGACCCGCAATTAAATAAGCAAAAGGCACTAGGGTTAAGGCAAATCCCAAGAATAAGGTAGGAGGGTGAATGACCATCCAATAATTCTGCAATAGCGGGTTTAGGCCACGACCGTCTTTGGGAATGAAATTAGGTTGCAGACTCCATACAGGAAGATCTGGCTGGGCTTCTCGTAATAAAAGGAAAGGAGAGGAACCAATTTTTAAATCGATGTAAGGAAGGATAACTCCCAAAATCATAGAGGTTAAAAAGGTTTGAACCAAGGCAAAAACGGTCATAACTGGGGCTTCCCATTTCGGATTTTTGACCATAAGAATGATACCTAAAATGGCTTGCCAGAATATCCACAAAAGGAAACTACCTTCCTGTCCTTCCCAATAGCATGAAATCATGAAAGCCATCGGTAAAGCTTTGGACGAATGGGAGAAGGCGTAGTGGTATTCGAAATAGTGGTTGTAAATAATGACAAATAAGCTAGATGCTACACCAATCACCGCAATCAGGTGAATGATGAAGATAGCTCTGGCTAATTTTACCCAATCTTTGGCAGCTAAATCATCTGCCGTTTGTGTGGCCTTGAAATAGGAAAAGGTTGCCAATAGGGCAGTTACAAAGGATATGATGACTAATAGGTGACCAACTGATCCGATTGTCTCGTGTATCATAATTGTTTTTTTGCTTCATAAGTGGCTGTTGAGTCAGCCGAAATTTTTCCTTCCTGATATTTGGACGGACATTTCAATAAAATTTTATCGCAATAGAAAATCTTGTCGGACTTCATACTTCCCACCAACACGATTTTCTCAGATCGTTCAAAATCCTGCGGCTTAGGGGCTGGATAGATCACTTGGTTTTCCCGGCCTAAACTATCTTGAACAATGAATTCTAAGCGATTAGCATCTACGGCAGGATCATAGTGCATGCCTACAATTTTACCTTGTGCATCTTTTTTCAATATCCCCACCACATGAACTTTTTGATTCGGATCTTTTTGCGCAATGCTTTCTGCCTCATCAAAGCCTACGTAGGTGCTGGCATCGCCTGTGGTGATTAAAATAATTCCAATGGCAACAGCGATTAGAATCAGACCAATGATATGTGTCTTTTTCATGCTACTTATTTTTTTATTTCTTTTTCAAGGGCACTAACTTTTTTGTCGAGACTCATCAGATAAATGAATAGTCCAATTAAAATAACGAGTACCACGGCTATCACCACATAGATTTTGCCATCAGCACGGAACTTGTCCGCCATTTCGATTTCACTTTGAGCTAAACCTAAAAAGCTGGTTAAACTGAACAATAAGGTTAAGATATATGTTTTCATGCTTGTTCTTTTTCTTCTAATAAAACTTCAATTTTTCTAATCCGAATGCGTAATTGGGCATACCAAAAACCTAAGGCCATCCAACCTAAAATGGCAGGATAAAATACCATGCGCATACGGTTGTCCAAATCCATGGAATTGAAACCTGGATTTCCACCATTACCAGGATGCAATGAATCCGTCATTCGGGGTAAAATCCAGATAAGCACCATGAAAATGATAAACGCAAAAATATTATAAACGGATGATATTCTGGCTTTTTGCTGTTCATCCGGCAAAGAAGAACGTACCAAGCCATAAGCCAAATATATGAGCATGCCGATGGCCACAGAATTTAATTTAGGATCGTTTGTCCACCAATCTCCCCAAGTAAATTTAGCCCATATACTCCCTGTTAATAAGCCCAAAGTAGCAAATACCAGACCTGTAACGACATAGGCATTGGACTTTAAATCATCCAAGGGATCAGACTTACGCAAGTACTGAATAGAATGATAAACTGAAACGCCCAATAGGGCAATCATGCTGAACCACATCGTCACGTGGAAATACAAATTGCGTACAGTTTCATTCAAAATGGCTTGACGCGGGACCTGTCCTTCAAATCCCATGTACATGGTGTATACTAGCAAAAGCATACCAGCCCATTTCCAATAATATTTTTTTAATGTCTCCATATATAAGGGAAAAGTATTCCAGATAAAACAATCACAATAACGTCAAGTGAAGCTAGGACAGCGATTTCATCCCAGTTTTCGGAAAGGGATATACCATCTAAAGCACTTTTTGAAAGCTTTAATAAGAATAGTAATAAAGGAATGATAATAGGGAAACTTAAAACAGCCATCAAAGTGGACGTATTTTCTGCCTGTGCTGCGATGCCACCGACTAAAGATAAGGTCGAAGCAAAGCCAATGGATCCTAAAATCAGGGCAATGACATAGAGCGACATGTTGCCTACGGGGTTTCCCATCACCCAGGAATACATGATAATTCCGGCTAAGGAAATACCGATCATGAGGACTGAGTTATATAGGATTTTGGAATAAATGACCGACTCCGGCTTAACTAAAGTATAATAGAATATGCCCCGCTGAGATGACTCTTGAGTGAAGCTTTTACCAATGGCATTGATGGCTATAAAGAGCAAAATAATCCAGAATAGTGCATTCCAAGTAATAGGACTGATGGATTCTTGTTTCGCTTTAAAGGATAAATAACAGATAAAAATGGTCGAAGCCAGGTAAAGCAACAAACCATGAATGGCATATTTTTGACGCCATTCTAGTTGTAACTCTTTTTGAAACAAAACCTTGATCTCCTGAAGCATTATCACTGTCAAATTAGTAAAGGACCTGCAATTTACGACAGAAAGTTGGCTTTGATGAATATTCCTAAGAGTATTTTGGGGATTTAAAATCAAATTATTCAAAACTAAGAATTATCATTTTTTAGCTCGGAAATACTTAGTACATTTGTGCCTAATTTTGAATTATTCTAAATAAGAATGGAGGATTGAATATGCTAACACTGGCGGATTTACGGATAGGGGAACATGGTGAAATAACAGGGTTTACGGATGAATTACTCTCATTGAAGCTTTTAGAAATGGGCTGTTTGCCCGGTACCGAAGTGATTTTAACGCATCATGCCCCTTTTGGCGACCCGATCGCTTTGAAAGTTTCTGGTTATACCTTAACCATGCGAAGAGAGGAAGCGGCTACCATTCAAATCAAACGAAAATAAATTATACATTGGCTAACGTAACCAGAATAGCACTTATTGGTAATCCAAATGCTGGGAAATCCTCCTTGTTCAATACATTGACGGGATTAAACCAAAAAACCGGAAATTTTCCAGGGGTAACCATGGATAAGTTGACAGGTATTTGGGAATTAGAACCAGGTAGAAATATTGAAATTCTGGATTTACCGGGCATTTATAGTATTTACCCCAAATCCATTGACGAAGAGTTAGTCATAAATATTTTGGGTAATCCCAACCATGCGGATTATCCGGATATGGCGATTGTGGTGGCGGATGCATCCAATTTAAAGCGTAACTTATTACTATTTTCTCAAGTTAGAGACTTAGGTATTCCTACGGTTTTGGCCTTGAATATGATTGATATAGCTGAAAATCAAGGCTTTGTAATTAATTCCTTGAAATTAGCGCGAGAGCTCAATGTGGAGGTTGCTGAAATCAACGCCAAAAAAGGAATTGGGGTAGGAGGATTGAAATTGGCGGTGATTAAGACCCTAAAACATCGCTATGCTTCTAATGACGCTTTACCATTGCCCGTTGCGGATGACTTGATTGAAGATGTGCAAAAGCAATTTGGTGAAGCAGATCCCTATCGTTCATTATTGTGGTTGATGGAACATGATCGTATGAAAATGTTTAATCAAGAGCAGCGTGAATCTTTCGATCACTTGATGGAAAAACATCAGTTTGAGTCGAAGAAATATAAATCGGCAGAAACGGTAAAGCGGTACGAGCAGATTTCAGAGGTGGTAGAACGTTGTGTGATCAATTTAAATCGTCAGTGGGATGCTGAGCCTGTTAAAACCTGGACAGATCGACTCGATAAAGTTTTTATTCACTCCATATGGGGCTATGTGATTTTCTTAGCCATTTTATTCATCATGTTCCAAGCCGTATTTACTTGGGCAACCTACCCCATGGATCTTATTGATGGGGGAGTAGCTCAATTAAATGATTGGTTAAAAGGCATTTTACCTGACTCTCCTTTGACAGGGATGTTGACCGATGGACTCATAGCAGGTGTCGGAGGGGTATTGATATTTGTGCCTCAAATTGCCTTTTTGTTCTTCTTTATTTCCATGTTGGAAGAAACGGGGTACATGTCGCGGGTGATGTTCATCATGGATAAAATGATGCGTCGATTTGGATTAAATGGAAAATCAGTGGTTCCTTTAATTTCGGGAATTGCTTGTGCGGTACCAGCCATCATGAGTACGCGGTCCATTGGTTCTAGGAAAGATCGCTTGATTACGATTCTGGTGACACCTTTAATGTCCTGCTCCGCTCGTTTACCTATTTATACGGTTTTAATAGCCTTAGTGGTTCCTGAAAAAAATACACTTTTTGGGGTATTTAACTTACAAGGGGTAGCACTTTTTGGATTATACTTATTAGGCTTTTTCATGGCTTTGTTGTCAGCTTGGGTATTGAAAAAAATATTGAGAGCTAAAGAAAGAAGCTATTTCATCATGGAATTGCCAACTTACAAGGGCCCTCGATTTAAACACGTCGCCATCTCCATTTACAATTCCGTTCGGGCCTTTATTTTTGAAGCAGGTAAAATCATTGTGGCCATTTCCATTGTTTTATGGGTCTTTGCTAGCTATGGGCCGGGCGATAGTATGGCTAAGATTGAGGAGCAAGTTCGCTTGAAAAATCCGAGTTTAAGGGGTGTAGATTTAAGTAATAAGGTTGCTTCTGAAAAATTAGAAAATTCATATGCTGGCCATTTTGGTAAATTAATCGAACCTGCTATCAAGCCTTTGGGATATGATTGGAAAATCGGTATTGCATTAATTACCTCTTTTGCTGCTCGTGAGGTATTTGTTGGGACGATGTCGACTATTTACAGCCTTGGAGGCGAGGTGGACAATGAAAACGCCACCATCAAAAATCGCATGCGGGCAGAAATTAACCCAGACACGGGTAAACCCATGTACGATGCAGCTTTAGGATTTTCTCTGTTGATATTTTATGCCTTTGCTATGCAATGCATGAGTACCTTAGCGACAACCTATCGCGAGACTAAATCCTGGAAATATCCTTTGATTCAATTTGGTTACATGACTACCTTAGCCTATTTGTCCGCGTTTTTGGTCTACCAAATTTTGTCTTAATTACATTTTAAATGGAATGGATGTAGCGGCAAGGTTACTCGAGCCTTTGGCTAATAGTTTGCCCTCCGCATTGTACATTTTTGCTTCAACATTGGCAATTTTTTTCCCAACTCGGAATACTTCAGAAACAACGGTGATTTTTTCTCCAGCTTTGGCACCGTAAAGAAAATCAATACTTAAATTGATGGTGACATATAAATGCTCAATATCACAAGTGATGAGCGTAGTCCCCATCATTTCGTCAAGTAGCATGGATATCACTCCTCCGTGTAATACTCCTGCATGGTTACACTGATCTTCCCTCACTTCAAATTCCGCTGTCATAGAACCTGCAGAGACGGATTTTAAAATACCATCTAAATACCGAGTAATGGGATTGGGATTTTCATGGGCCATTCTCTTGCCAATGTATTGAGACAAAAATGCAATGGCTTTATCGTTTGCTTTCATGTTGATGTGTGTGTAGGCGGTGGTACAATATTACTGAGGACGTGTCCAAGTGCTGGTTCTTCCGAACATAGTAACTCCTACAAATCCTCTAATATCGAGTGTCTTATTATTATCTTTTACTTTTAAAATACAGTCGTAAGTCTTGCCTGAATGGGGGTCATAAATGGTTCCTTTTTCCCAAGCTGAACCAGTAAAAGTGAATTCCTTTAATATGACAGCTCCAAGTAAATCTCGACTTCTCAGGGCTTCGTTAGGATTTTTCACATCTTTTTTTCCAGGTGTTTTACTCCAGGATATTTTTCCATAATACTTGTCACCTTGTTTGTAAACGGTGATTTTTCCATCTTTTTGTTGGGATATCCAATCTCCTAAAATAACATCGCTTGGGGGCTCTGCTAGGCTCATGGACACAAAAACGCAACTAAACAGTAGAAGTAAAATAGCCTTTTTCATGAATTTTTTTTGCAAATATACAAAAGGATATCTTCTTTTGAGCTTTCAGGAGAATTGGATTATAGGAGGTTTGGCTCAATCAGATGTTATGCTTATTTTTGTAGGATAGCAGAAAAAAACAATCAACAAATAACCTTCTGCTTGTTTCTATATGAACTATAATTTATCCCAAATACCAGAAAGATTTGAAAAGCCACGTCAAAAAGGCTTGACCATGGTCATGGACAAAGGGCTTAGCCTACGTCAAGTTGAAGATTTTATAGAGGTAGCAGGAAGTTATACGGATTTAGTGAAATTAGGATGGGCGACTTCCTATGTAACCAATAATTTAAAGGAGAAACTGGCTATTTACAAGTCAGCGGGTATTCCTGTATATTTTGGAGGAACATTATTTGAAGCTTTTTATATCCGTGGTGAAGTAGATGAGTACCGTCGTGTCTTGGATCAATATGGCATGGAATATGCAGAGATTTCAGATGGCTCTGTCGAGATGAATTCCGATGTAAAATGTGAATATATTCGTCAACTATCTCAGCAAGTAACCGTACTTTCTGAAGTAGGATCTAAAGATGAAGCAAAAATTATTCCTCCCTATAAGTGGATTAAATTAATGCGCATGGAGTTAGAAGCTGGTGCATGGAAAGTGATTGGAGAAGCTAGAGAGGGAGGTAATGTGGGGCTATTCCGTTCATCAGGAGAAGTTCGTCAAGGATTAGTGGAAGAAATATTAACCGAAATTCCAGAAGAAAGTATCATTTGGGAAGCACCTCAAAAATCACAACAAGTATGGTTTGTGAAATTGGTAGGGGCTAATGTCAACGTAGGAAATATTGCTCCTAATGAAGTGATTTCATTGGAAACCATCCGACTAGGCCTACGAGGTGATACCTTTGATCATTTCTTAACCAAATAAGTTAAGCCCCGAATATTCGGGGTTTTTTATGTTATCTAATGGAAGCAAACATGATACAACAAGCCTTAGATCTGCTAAAAGATCCCTTACATTTTTTAACGGAGTTCATTGCCGCGCATGGGTCTTTAACTTATGCTTTATTATTTGCCATCGTATTTATGGAAACAGGCTTGGTGGTAACTCCTTTGTTGCCAGGTGATTCCCTCTTGTTTTCTGTAGGTTTAATAGCCGCCGCCAGTGGTCAATTGTCCATTACCATCGTAATCCCTATGTTAATCTTGGCTGCTTTAAGTGGAGATCAAGTGAACTATTTTATGGGTAAATATTTCAGTGCCTATGTGCGTTCCAAGGATAAAATCTTGTTTTTAAAACGTTCGCATTTCGAAGAAACTGAGAAATTTTATGAAAAATACGGTGTAAAAACTGTCATTATTGCCCGTTTTGTGCCTATTGTACGTACGGTAGCCCCATTTGTTGCTGGTGCTGGGCGGATGTCGTATTCCGTATATTTGTTATTTGGCTTCTTGGGAGCTTGTCTTTGGGTGACCAGCATTACGTTGGCGGGCTACTTTCTAGGAGATAATGAATGGGTGAAATCCAACTTTGAAAAAGTTGTTTTAGGGATTGTTGGTGTTTCTGTTTTGCCCATCATCATTGGAATTATCAAACAAAAATTCACCGCTAAATAACATGGCCATCTCTCATTTATATGGTTTGTTAGGTTATCCATTAGGCCATTCTTTCTCTAAAAAGTATTTTTCTGAGAAGTTCAAAACCATGGGTTTGTCTGAAACGCATCATTATGAGCAATTCGAAATTCCACAAATTGAAGATTTTTTGACCTTAAAGTCAGAGCAAAAAGCCCTATTGAAAGGTTTGAATGTAACCATTCCTTATAAACAGCAAATCATGCCTCTATTGGATGAAATTGATCCTGCCGCCGCTAAGATAGGAGCTGTTAATACCATTAAAATTTATCCTGATGGGAGGACCCAAGGGTATAATACCGACTATTGGGGTTTTCGCCAAACGATTGAAACTTGGGATGCTTTTCCTCATTTTAATTTAAAAAAGGCCGTTGTTCTAGGGCAAGGTGGAGCAGCGAAAGCTATCATTGCAGCTTTAGAAGACTTAGGTTTAGAGGTATGGAAGGTGTCAAGAACGCCCGAAGAAGGACAGATTTCCTATGAAGATTTAGCTGCATCCATGAATGCGGTAGGTTTGATTGTTAATTCGACTCCCCTCGGAATGTATCCTAAAATTGACACATTTCCTCCGATTGATTATTGCCTATTGAATCGTCAACATTATTTATACGATATCGTCTACAATCCCTTACGCACTGCTTTTTTAGAGAAGGGGATTGCTCAAGGGGTGGGAGGAATCTATGAAGGGCTAGAAATGCTTCACGGACAAGCTGATAAAGCTTGGGAAATCTGGAATGCTTAGCGGAGGTAAACGCCTAGTCGAGATTTGTCTGATAAAACAACCTCTACATGCTCGGATAGGGTAGTCGACATTTGGTAGCCTATGTAATCAGCCGAAATGGGGAATTTTCGGTAATTACGGTCTACCACTACTGCTACTTGTATCTTTTTCACGTGCATACTAAGGAAAGGAGCCAGGCTATAAGAGAAGGTCCTTCCTGTATTTAATACGTCATCCACCACGATGATGACTTTGTTTTCAAAAATACTTTTGTCGCAATCAAACTGTACAGGACTTTCATAAGGAATGTCTTTATTCAGTTGAATCGCCACAGCTTGAGCTTTGATGCTAGAAATTTCTAGGATGTTTTGACACAATAGTTGAGCTAAAGAAAAGCCTTCACCCACTATCCCTGCGATGATGATTTCTTTTTCTTCAAAATTATTTTCAAAAATTTGGAAGGCAATCCGGCGAATTTTTTGAAGCAAAGCCGGGCCGTCAAGTATTTGTTTGGAATTCATGCTAATGGGATTCATTCAAAATAGCCTCTGAAATTACCAAAAAGTATTCAAATTTTGTACCTTTGCGACTTATTTAGCGATTAAAATAATAGATATATGGCCAAAATGTATGGGGCTCAGCAGCGAGTTCAGCAAGCACCCAGTAACCCTTTAGCAATTAAGACGAAGAAATTTTCTCTTGAAAAAAATAAATACATCGGCTTATGTATGCGTCAACTCTTCTCTAATCAGTGGAAATGGTCTTTTTTGCCTTTAGCCTTGATTGTTGCGAACGTAGCTTTAAACCTAACTGCCGTATATAAAAACTACTGGATTTATATTTTCATTGTGGTAGGTGTTATTGGCTATGTCTTGTTTTGGTTGATTCAATTTACGGGGATTACCCAATTAGCTCAGTACAAGCAATTGTTTGATAAATATCGTTATGAGATTGATAGCCGTCAGATTTTTATGAAAATCTCGGATAAAGAAGGAGGAATGATCAAATGGGATATGATTACTAGCGCATATAAAGATAAAGATGCTTATGTATTTACCATGGGTAAATATCAATTCATCCATCTTCCATTCAACGTATTGACGAGCGATAACGATCGTAAATTATTGGATAAGATTTTACGCGACAAAGGTTTGTTGTTATCATAAGATTCTTAGGAATCATCCAATATGGGAAGAATACTGGCCATTGACTATGGCTTAAAGCGTACGGGAATTGCCGTAACAGATCCATTGCAAATTATTGCGAATGGATTAGAGACTGTTCCTTCTCACCAGTTGTTGAATTTTCTGTCAGATTATATGGCCAGGGAACCAGTGGATGAAATGGTGATCGGTATGCCCAAGAATTTGGATAATACAGATACGGATTCTACTCAAGCGGTTAGGAATATCGTCAAGCAAATCCAAAAGAAATTTCCGGCTATCCCTTTGAGATTGCACGATGAACGGTTTACTTCTCAAATGGCCATGAAGGCTATGATTGCGGGAGGGATGTCCAAGAAAGATCGAAGGGTGAAAGCGACGGTGGATCGGGTTTCTGCTACCATTATATTGCAGTCCTATATGGAATCAAAATAGCATAAAAAAGCCCTCTTATATTGGAGGGCTTTTTGTTTATTTCTGAACTACTTTCGCAAAGCGATGGTAGAAAGGTGTTTTACTGTTTTCTGATTTCGGCTTAAACTTACCCGTGATAATCGGAACATACATGACACGTCTGCGGGATTTTTCTCCAAAATTAGGAGAAACTTCTACTCGGTGCCATAAGCGGCCATCATGAATGGTTAAGTCGCCACGCTCAATCTCAAATGCCACTTCACGTGGATCTGGACGGTGATCAATGAATTGTTTCTTGCCGAACAATAGTTTTAGGACACTCTGGTTTTGTGTTCCGGGAATCACACGTAAACCTCCATTAGCAGAAGGGCAATTATCTAAATGAATACCTACGTTTAACATAGGTAAAATCTTTTGACCTAAAAATAAATCTCTAGGGCTATCCGTGTGCCAGCCCATTTGAGTGAATTTAGAATTGGGTTGATTCACGTAGTGATTAAATACCAGACCATCTTTTTCATCTTCACTGAGACGCCCATCATAGGGAGCCAAAAATTCAGTTAACAACTGGAAACGAGGATCTTTTAAGAATTCCCCTAGTACAGGGCTATATTTATTGGTAAAACACATGCGTTGAATCATATCATTACCCTGTGGATCTTTACCAAATTTCAATGGAATTCCATTGATTTTCTCCACCTTCTCATCTAACCATTTTTTCTCAATATGAGCTAATTCTTGGATAAATAGTTGGGCTGTTTCATCAGTAATGAAACCCTTAAACTGAATAACTCCAAATTTGGTAAAGTAGTCTTTCTGCTCTTGGGTTAACTCACTACCTAAAGTAAATGTTTTGTATTCAAACCTTGGTGATGATTTTTTCATATTCTATGGCCAATTTTGCGCGTTTTGTTTCTCGCTTAGTATTGGTACTCTAATTATAAATTTGAACTCGCAAGTTACGTCAATGTTACTAAAATTTGATTATTAAAACCTAATTTTCTGACGAAAATCATGATATTTTGAGCATACTTTGTTGAAAAAATAGCAGCTTTGTAAAATTTTTAAGTCTGAGCAAATTGTCTCAATTTTCATTGTTCATTTATACATTTATTCATGCCCAAGTACATCCTATTCTTTCTATTATTTATCCCATTTGTTACTTTTTCTCAAACCGATTTCTTACATCGTAAAGGCACTTTCTATGTCTTTTGGGGATATAATCGCTCTGCCTATCCTACTTCAGATATTCGTTTTCAAGGACCAGGATATGACTTTACGCTGGATGCGGTAAAAGCCAGTGATGCCCCAACTCCCTTCGATGGTTTTCAAACGTATTTTAACCCCTCCTTATTTTCCATACCTCAGTTCAATTTACATGGAGGATACTTTATCAATGATAGCTGGTCAATTAGCCTAGGTTGGGATCATATGAAATATGTGATGAACCCAGATCAGGCTTCTCACATTACAGGTCACATCGATGCCCAAGTATCTAGTCCTCAAATTCCCGTAAATCCAGCCTATGTGGGAAATTATACTAATAGCCCTTTTGTGATTCAATCAAAGGACTTTTTACAATATGAACATACCGACGGCTACAATTATGCCGCTGTGGAAATTGAAAATTATCATCCCATTTGGAGAAAAGAGAAATCAAATATCCAGTTAGATTGGGTCAATGGATTAGGTATAGGAGTGGTCGTGCCTAGATCAGATGTTCGTTTATTTACGGTGGGAGCTAATCATTTTTGGAATTTAGCAGGGGCAGGAGCATCCGCTAAATCAGGTTTTCGCTTGAATTTTACCAAACTATTATTTTTTGAAGCCATGTTCAAAGGCGGTTACACCAATTTGTGGGAAGTGCGTACCACAGGACGGTCAGTTGATCATGCTTCTCAGACGATTTGGTTTGGAGAATTGTATGGAGCCCTAGGTTTTTCTATTGGTCGAGCAAAATAAGGCCACAATTTGTGCTATTGACAGCATTTTTGCTTGTAAGTATTCTCTGATTCAGAGGATGTAAAACCTTTTCGATTTCATTTTTTTTAAGAACTAGTCTGTAGAGCTTGGGACAATTGCTTAAATTGCCGAAATGAATTCACGAAATGCCTTTTGGGGCTTATTTCTTTATTTTCTTGTCGGATTCCATGCTTTGGTCGCTCAGAACAAAATGGACTTTACCATTCAGATTGGTTCTAAAAATATCAATCAGGATGAAACTTTTGTTATTTCCATCACGGTGCCAGCCGTGGGCACGAATCCTGAGTCCATTGTTTATAAATTTCCAGAATTAGCCAATTTTCAAAAATTGGGGATAAGTCGAGGTAAATCCTCTAATTATCAGAATGGGCAAATTGAACAACGAATCATCTATTCACAGCACTATCAACCTTTAGGAGTGGGTCAGTTTTACATTCCTTCGGATGAAGTGATGGTCAATCAACTGTCTCAGAAGTTTGAGCCATTTTATATTTCTGTGAATCCAAGTAATGGGGGAATCATCGAAAATAATTCAGATGAAATATCCCTTGCCGATGAAGTTTTGGCTAAAGCGAACCAGCCTTTTTTATTGGTGGCGAGTAATCAGGTACGTCCATTCGTAGGACAAGGATTTACTTTAAAATTTTCCCTCTTTGTACCTGAAAATAATACCCAGGAATTGGAGTTTGATCGAAATGATATTCAAATACCCAAGCTTATACAGCAATTGAGGCCAAGGAATTGCTGGGAAGAGAGTTTTGGTTTACAAGTTGAAAAAGTGTCTAAAGTAGAAATCAATCAAAAAAAATACACCGAATATCGTTTTTTTCAAGCGACCTATTTTGCTTTGAATAATCGTCCCATTCAAATTCCCTCACTCAGCTTGCAGATTTTGAAGAAGGAAAAACTCGCTGGAGAAGTAAAATCAATACCCATGGTATTTAAGTCCCCTGCTTTGTTGATTCAGCCTCGGACTTTGCCTAATCATCCTTTGGCATCTAAAGTGCCAGTTGGAATTTATACACTGAAAGAATCGATTTCTAAAAATCTGGCAAAAACGGGAGAGCAATTAGTATATACCTCCAGTATCATAGGCGACGGAAATGGTATTTTATGGGATTCCAAAGGGCTGGAATCGGATTACTTCATTGATTTTAATCGAATATCTACTCAAAGTTCCGTGTTTCCATCTATGGATAAAATGTTAGGGAATAAAACAGAAATTATACAGATTATTCCTAAACAACCGGGTAAATTTGCATTAAAGCAGTATTTTTACTGGATTTATTTTAACACACGTACGGAAAAGTTTGATACGTTGCGATCAAAGATCGATGTTCAGATTCAAGGTCAGCCATCTGATTCACGCGTGAATACGAGTCGAGAGATGGATGGTTTATACCGAGGTATTGAGAACATGAATTCAGATACTGTGGTGTGGAATAGGTGGGTAAACTGGCGACAATTAGCCAATTTGACCATTTTTTCAATTTTTGTAGTCTTGGTTTTTCTGGTTTGGAAAACAAAAAAATAAAGTGATATGGGGAGTATTTATGGGAAAATATTTCAGATTAGTACATTTGGAGAATCGCATGGCGCGGCAGTAGGTGTCGTGGTTCAAGGTTGTCCTGCTGGAATTTCATTTGATTTAGCATTCATACAGTCTGAATTGGATAGGAGAAAGCCTGGGCAATCCAGAATTACTACCCAAAGAAAAGAGTCGGATAGCATTGAAGTGCTTTCTGGTGTATTTGAAGGTAAAACTACAGGTACCCCCATCGCCATGTTAGTTTGGAATGGCGACCAGCGATCCAAAGATTATTCACACATAGCGGATCAGTTTAGACCTTCTCATGCCGACTATACCTATTTTGCTAAATATGGCCTGAGGGATTATCGTGGAGGCGGGCGTAGCTCTGCTAGAGAAACAGTTGCCCGTGTGGCTGCTGGAGCCTTAGCTAAAATGGTTTTGTCCCAAATAGGTGTACAAATTACCGCTTATGTGTCACAAGTGGGAACCTTAAAACTCAGCACTCCAGTAGAACAATTGGATTTGAATCTCACGGAAACCAATGCTGTTCGTTGCCCAGACCCTGCGATGGCTGATCAAATGTTTCATTACATTGATGAGATTCGTAAACAAGGAGACTCGGTTGGTGGCGTAGTTTCTGCTTATATCACGGGTGTTCCAGTAGGTTTGGGTGAACCTGTATTTGATAAATTACATGCAGAATTAGGTAAGGCCATGTTGAGTATCAATGCTGTCAAAGGTTTTGAATATGGTAGTGGTTTTGATGGAGTAGAAAAGAAAGGCTCGGAACATAATGATGTCATCGTGAAAGAAGCGGATGGCACTGTCCGTACTTTGACCAATCATTCTGGAGGAATACAAGGTGGGATTTCTAATGGAGAACCTATTTATTTCCGAGTTGGATTTAAGCCTGTGGCCACCATCATGCAAGATCAAGATAGTATTAATGAGAAGGGCGACAAGATTACCGTTTCAGGGAAAGGTCGTCACGATCCTTGTGTGGTACCTAGAGCCGTACCTATCGTGGAAGCCATGGCTGCCATCGTCATTTTGGATTTTTATTTGAGGAATCGAGTGATACAAATGCCTTCCTAATGTTGATTCAGGAAGATGAATATTATATGGGATTGGCGCTTATCCAGGCTCAAAAAGCCCTTGAAGAGGAAGAGATTCCTGTAGGTGCTGTGGTGGTATGCCAAGGTAGAATCGTGGCCAAGGCATATAATCAAACAGAAGTGTTAACGGATGTGACGGCCCATGCGGAAATGATAGCAATAACCTCAGCAGCACAAACAATTGGCGCTAAATATTTGAAAGATTGCACCATGTATGTGACATTAGAGCCTTGTCTGATGTGTGCAGGTGCCCTGTATTGGTCTCAACTTGGAAGGCTGGTATATGGAGCAAAAGAAGAAAAACGAGGATTTGAACGAGTGGGACAGGCAGTTTTGCATCCCAAAACCGAAATACGAGGAGGAGTTAGAGCTGAGGAATCAGAATCCTTATTAAAAGAGTTTTTTTCGATGCGCCGTTGAACCGAAACGATGGTTTACTTGTTTAACACCAACGCATCCTATGAATAGGATTAAATTTTTAGATAACATTTACATATTAATAAAACCTATATTATGGCTTTTGAACTAGCACCCTTACCTTATGCAAACAATGCTTTAGAACCGCATTTTGATGCATTAACCATGGAAATTCACCATGACCGTCACCACAATGCTTATGTGACCAATTTGAATGCAGCCCTTGCTGGCAGTCCGTCTGAAGGAAAAACTTTAGAAGAATTATTCAGTCATATTTCTAGTTTAAGTCCAGCGATTCGTAACAATGGCGGTGGACATTTTAACCATGATTTGTTCTGGAATATTTTATCACCCAACGGTGGTGGTGCTCCAGTAGGTACATTGGCAAAAGCGATTGAAGCTAAATTTGGTTCTTTTGTTGCTTTTAAAGAGGAATTCAAAAAAGCGGGTCTTACACGTTTTGGTTCAGGATGGGCTTGGTTAGTTGCTCAAAAAGATGGATCCGTTGCCGTTTCTTCAACACCGAATCAGGATAATCCATTAATGGATGTAGCTGATGTTAAAGGCTTTCCTGTGATTGGTTTAGACGTATGGGAACATGCTTACTATTTGAAGTTTCAAAATAAGCGTCCTGATTACGTGGATGCATTTTGGAATGTAATTGATTGGAATGCAGCTGAAAAAAGATATTTAGCAGCGCAGAAATAAAAAAATGGGGATGAATTTTCAGTTTTATCCCCATTTTTTTTCGATTCAGATTTGCGATGTACCTTGATTTGTGTATTTTTGCAATCCTAAATGGCGGTTGTAGCTCACTCGGTTAGAGCACTGGTTTGTGGTACCAGGGGTAGTGGGTTCGAATCCCATCATCCGCCCAGAAAGTCTCAGTATTTATACTGGGACTTTTTTTGTTTATCCCTTTGGCTTTTAATGTAGAATTAGGAATGTAGAATGTAGAATCCCCAAATGGATAGAACGGTCAACATTATTTAGGCATTCACAATTTATAATTCACCATTTACCATTTCCTTTCCGCCTACCGCTTCGCTCATGCTACGTTCTAATCTTTCGTTGGGATTAACTTAGAAATGTAGCATGTAGAATTAGGAATGTAGAATCCTCAAATGGATAAAACGGTCAACGTCATTTAGGCATTCACAATTTATAATTCATCATTTACCATTTCCTTTCCGCCTACCGCTTCGCTTATGCTGCGTTCCAATCTTTCGTTGGGATTAACCTTCTGATTAGTTTTTAGAAATTAGAATGTAGCCAAATCCATTCATAATTTTTACTTCATCTTTACCATTTCCTTCCTGCCTACCGCTTCGCTCATGCTACGATCCCATCTTTCTTTAGGATTAACCTTCTGATTAGTTTTTAGAAATTAGAATGTAGCCAAATCCATTCATAATTTATACTTCATCATTTACCATTTACTTCAAGTATTTTGAAGCAAATTCAATGAAGTTCGGCCAATTGGGGCCTGTGACATGCCCTTTATCATGCATTCGGAAGGCAATATTTCCTTGGGTTATAGCTTCGTTGATCTTTGGGTTACTATCTGAAACTAAACCTTTTTTACCCAGTAATTCATATACCGGACTAGCTTCTTTTCCTGCCAAATACATTCCATAGGGATCTGCCCAGCTATCGCCATTTCCACCCACACCAATATAAATAGGACGTGGAGCACAAAGTGCAATTAATTCATGAGCATCAATGGCTAAGTCGTTCCATTGCAAGGGCCCTGCATATTTCAGAAAATTACCAGCCATCCAATGGTATTCATTTTTAGCGGCAACATTTTCAATTAATTCTCCATAATTTCTTCGGTATAATTTCAGACCACCTGCTCCAGAGGAACAGATATACCCAATGGCAAAACGGGAATCAAATGCCATGGCTACAGCTGCTGCCTTTCCGTATCGGGAATGTCCTGTAATACCCACATGAGTATACTTGATTTGTGGCAATGTTTCCAAATAGTCCAATACCTTACTCGCTCCCCATGCCCAAGCACGTAATGAACCCCAGTCGTCCGCTTTTCTAAATTCCCCTCGATTCATCAATCCAATGATCCCAGATTTTAGACCTGCTCCATGATCTGCTTGTACACTCGTTGGGTTTAATTGAATAAAAGCCCAGCCCTTGGCTATCACTTGCTCTGTCCAAGGAATTTCATTCGCAGGCGCAGGTGGTCGATTCATGCCTGGAGGAAATACCCAGGCTAACTCCATCATAGCGGGCATAGCTTTTTTGAGGTCTTTTCTGAATCCAATGGTCACTTCCATTTGGACAGAAATGGATGGGAATCGTCTGTTTTCAACAGTACCCTTCAATTTCTGAACTTCAACGGGAAAACCGGCCATGGTTTTATTTTCTGTGGAGATAATTTTCCATGAAATAGGGGGGATGTTATCAGGAATACGGCCATAAATTTCCTTTTCAAAATCTTCTACAATTTCGGGTTTGCGGTGGTAGTTCCAGCTTCTTTTGGAATCCACCAACTTCCCATTATTTAACTGCAAAACTGCTGGTAAATGGGGATAAATGGTGGCTTTCGATTCATCATAATTGGCCGCATTGGGAGCTTTGGGATTACTTCCATTGACCCCCGGTCGGATGTTGTTGATATGTAATTGCTGCAACATTTGATCATAATCAGCCTGAGTCTTTCTATTTCGGTCAGCTAACAGACTATCTTGCTCAGCCGTTCTTGCCACTTGAGCCCAAGTGCACCATGAAAGCAACAAAGAAAAAAGGAAGGTAATGGATAATTTACGAGACATCGTGATATGATTTATTCAACGATATTACTCAATTATTTCCTTTAATTATTCAAGAAGCCGGATAGCTATGAAAAAGTAAATGCCCCACCTGGGTGGGGCATCATTCCAAAGATGCTATCTTTGGAGAAGTTCTTGTACAAAGATACAATTCATTGAAGAAATAAGTTCATGAAGGATAAAAAATATCGAGTTAAGGCATACATTGATGGTTCCAATTTGTATTTTGGAATGATTGATGCAGGTTTTAGGAATTGTAAATGGTTGAATGTGGATAAACTTATTCGAAGTTTTTTGCGCTCTAATCAAGAACTAGTGGAGATTAAATACTTTACCAGTCGGATTACTCATAATCCCCCAAAGCAAAAACGCCAAACGACATATTTGGAAGCATTGGAATCGACAGGGCTTACTTTAATTTATGGGTCATACCAAGCTAAATTTACGGATTGTAGAAAATGCGGAAATAGCTGGATTATCCCCAATGAGAAAATGACGGATGTTAATTTGGCAACTCATTTATTGATGGATGCCTTTCAGGATCAATACGATATCGCCATTGTGGTATCTGGAGATAGCGATTTTGTCCCTTGTATTCAAAGCGTGAATGAGCATTTTTTGGATAAATCTGTTGTGGTATTTTTCCCTCCTTTAAGAAGAAATGAGTCGGTAGTGGCTGTTGCAAGAGCATTTCAAATGATAGGAAGAAAAAAATTAGTGGAAAATCAATTTCCTTTGCATGTCCGTAAGGAAGATGGTTTTGTTTTAGAGAGACCCGATGAATGGGCCTAATTATTAATATTGAATTTTTGATATGTCAGGAGTGTATTTAAAAAGATTTCTCATTGTACTTTATGCCGCAGGATTGGTTGGCATGAACTTACCCGCTACTCAGGCTTTATTTGTTTCTTTGGTTCCTTTAACCTTATGGTTTACCGGTTTTATCTGTTTATTTTATTTTCCTAAGCCCAGCATGTCAGCTTACTTAACTTTGGGAGCAATTGTGGTGGCGGCATGGTTTTTAGAAGTTGTAGGGGTCAGAACAGGAAAGATTTTTGGTGTGTATCACTATGGAAACACCTTGGGCTTTAAAGTATTAGATGTACCTATTACCATTGGGATTAATTGGCTTATCTTATTGTTAGGTTCTAGTGCCGTGGTTGAGGAATGGAATGTAGGCGGGAAAATTGGAAGAGCAGCATTGGGAGCGGGATTGATGACCGCTTTGGATCTATTGATTGAACCTGTAGCTATACATTTTGATTTTTGGCAGTGGTCAGGAGGTCAGGTACCTATTCAAAACTTCGGTGCTTGGTGGCTCGTGAGTTTCTTTTTTCATTGGGTATTCCAATCTGGAGAGTTTACAAGTAAATCATCCCTGTTTCGTTGGATACTCTTATTGCAATTCATGTTTTTCTTAGGTCATTGGATTTTTTTACAAGCTTAGTTTAAAACATGAAAACAATTTTTAGACTTAACAGGTTAGTTCTATTATAGATATACAACCCATGAGTATTTATTCAATTAAAGATTTAGAACATCTTAGTGGCATAAAAGCTCATACCTTACGGATTTGGGAGCAGAGATATGGCATCCTGAATCCCGAAAGGACAGATACCAATATACGGACCTATGGTGATGAGGAATTGAAGTTGGTCCTAAACATTGCTATTTTACAAAATAGAGGCGATTTTAAGATTTCCGAAATTGCTAAAATGAGTGATAGTGAGCGCTCGGCGAACTTACTTCGTTTATCTGAGGGTACACTTAATTTTCCAGATCAGATTCAGGCCTTAACGATTTCCATGTTGGAATTGAATGAGGCTATGTTTCAACAATTGACCAAAAATATCATTCAGAAGCATGGATTTGAAGATTATTTGATTCAAATCATACATCCATTCATGTTGCGTTTAGGAACCCTGTGGTTGTCAGGCTCCGTAGGACCAGCACAAGAGCATTTTATCAGTCATTTGATTCGACAAAAAGTAATAGCAGCGATTGATCAACAAGATTTAAGTCATAAGCCCAATGCCAAAAAGTTCCTCTTGTATTTACCAGAAGGAGAGCTGCACGAAATCGGATTGCTTTTTGCTAATTATTTATTGCGAGCCAGAAAACATCAAGTAATTTATTTGGGTCAATCCTTGCCATTTGAAGAACTGGTTTTGGCTTATGATATTCATCAACCAGATTATATCTTGAGTGTTTTTACATCTCAACCCAATCCTGATGAAATTTCGAATTATTTAGATCAGTTAATTGATCGAATTCCGAATTCGAAATTTTTATTAACGGGTTATCAATTATTGGCTCTAGGTCATGATATTCCAGAAAAAATTCGGGTTCTACGAAATTTTGAAGATTTAATTGAGATTGCGAATACTAACTAAATTTGGGATCTAGTGAGGTAGCATCTTCCACAAATTTCTTCACCTCTTGTTCTTGGTCTTTCGGACAAATCATCAGGGCATTCCCATGTTCGGCCACGATGTAGCCTTTCAATCCTTGGATGACCACTAATTTTTCTGTTGGGGTCTTGATGATGCAATTTTGCGTATCATAGGTGATGACATTCCCTTCAATCACGTTCTTATTTGCATCTTTCTCATTGATTTCATACAAAGACTGCCAAGTGCCTAAGTCAGACCAGCCGATATCAGAAAGAATAACTTTTACTTCTTGAGCTTTTTCCATGATACCCACATCCATCGAAATATTTTTGCAAACTCCGTAGACTTTTTTGATGAAGGAGTCTTCTTCTTGGGTATAATAATGCACTAATCCTTCTTCAAATTGCTCAGCCATCCTGGATTGATGCTTTTCTAATTCTTTTTTGAAAGTAGGTAGTTTGAAAACAAAAATACCGGCATTCCAAACATAGTCTCCGCTTTCTAGAAATGCTTGGGCTAATTCAAGATTCGGTTTTTCCGTGAATGTTTTTACCTTTTGTGCTTTGTTTTCACTTGGCACATATTGAATGTATCCATAGCCCGTATCCGGCCGAGTAGGAATTATTCCCAAAGTTACGAAAACTTGCTCCTCGGCAACAGCCAAAGCGGTCCGAATGTTTTCTTGAAAAACGTGTTCTTTTAGAATCACATGATCTGCTGGAGCTACGACGAACTTGGCCTTTTTATTCTTTTTAGAGATTTTATAGGTTGCATAAGCAATACATGGAGCTGTATTTTTTCGCTGGGGTTCCTTTAATATTTGCTCTTTACTTAAAAAAGGTAATTGCTCCTCCACCAGTCCAGCAAATTCTTCACTGGTTACTACATAGATATTTTCTGGTGGAATGATGCCTTCAAATCGTTCGGCAGTTTGTTGAAGCATGGTTTTGCCAACACCTAAAACATCGTGAAACTGCTTTGGATTTGCACTTCTGCTAATTGGCCAAAAGCGAGTGCCTATTCCGCCAGCCATGATGATGAGGTAATTGTCTTTCATACGTTATAATGCGTTCAATTCGTTTGAACGAATGCTTTTACGGATTCTTGTTTTTGATGGAACAAAAAATTCGATGAGGCATCATGCTCATTCCTTTAAGAAATCAAGATCTTTACCTTGTTCTCTTGGAATTTCAATTCAAAGCTAACAAGAATTTCAATGGATTTAAAGTACTTTTGAATTGGTCGAAATCAATGAATAGTAATAAAGCTTAATATTTAAGTATTTATTGAAAAACTAGTAATTTTTTAATAAAATGAGTGTGCAATTCTATTTTCTTCCTTAGATTTGTTTGTGGTCAATGCCATATTTAAATTGTTATCTAAATTTATCAACATGAAAAGACTATCTCCCAAATTCCTACCCGCTATTTTAGTGATGTTTTTGATGAGTTTTTCTGTACTTGCTCAAACGAAAGTGGGAGGTCAAGTATCAGATGCAGCTTCCAAAGAAGCTTTAATTGGGGTGAGTATCGCCGTTAAAGGAAAAGTAATTGGAACGATTACAGACGCGAAAGGAAATTTCTCCTTGAGCACTTCGACACCCGTCCCATTCACCATTGTGGTTTCAATGGTCGGATATGAAAGACAAGAAATTACCATCTCAGGAAATAAAACGGATTTAAAAATAAACTTAAAAGAGCAATCTGTACTAGGTCAGGATGTCGTTGTTTCTGCTAGTAGAGTAGAAGAAAGTGTCATGAAATCGCCGGTATCGGTCGAGAAAATGGACATTAGGAGCATTAGAGAAACACCATCGGCTTCATTTTATGATGCACTGCGTAATTTGAAAGGGGTAGAATTAGTGACCCAGTCGGTTTCATTTTCTTCTATTAACATGAGAGGTTTTGGAAGTAATGGTAACGTTCGTGTGGTTCAAATGATTGATGGGATGGATAACCAAGCACCAGGATTGAACTTCTCGGTGGGTAATATTGTCGGAATTTCAGAATTAGATTTAGAGAATGTGGAAGTTTTACCAGGAGCATCTTCTGCTTTATATGGTCCAAACGCCATGAATGGTATTTTGTTAATGAACTCGAAGAGTCCATTTTTATACCAAGGATTAAGTGCACAAGTCAAAGGAGGATTCATGGATGCTCCTAACCGTACCGTTCAAAATACGCCTTACAGCGATATATCGATTCGTTATGCGAAAGCATTCAATAATAAGGTTGCCTTCAAATTGAATTTTAATACCTTAAGTGCTGAAGATTGGCAAGCATCCGATTACCGTGATCAAAGTTTATTGAATGGTAGAACCTTAGGCTTAGGTGGACGTTCTACTAACTTAGCTTACAATGGTGTGAATATTTATGGTGATGAGACAAACGTGAACATGTTGAGTTCTCTGACTCCATTGTTAGGAGATCCTACTAATCCTTTGACAGCAGGGATCAATCAGATTTCAAGAGCTACAGGAGGTCTATTGTCTCCATCGGCAATTTTGGGATACATTGTTCCTAATGTAAATATTTCACGTGAAGGATATGCCGAGCGTGATTTGGCTTCTTATGCCAACCGCAATATGAAATTTAATGCGGCCCTACATTATCGTTTTAATGATAAAGTTGAGTTGATTTTACAAGGTTCTTATGGTCAAGGTACCACGGTTTACACTGGAGCAGATCGTTATTCAATCAAAAACTTTAGCATGGGTCAGTACAAGGCTGAATTAAAAGGATCTAATTTCTTTATACGCGCTTATACTACCCAGGAGAATTCGGGTGATGCTTATGCCACAGGAACTTTAGGTCAATTAGTGAATGAAGCAGCGAAACCTAGTACAAGCTGGTATCCACAGTATTTCGGTGTATTTGCGACACAAGCATTAACAAACTTTGGTACCGTTTTGGGGACTACTTTAGCACAAACAGGTAATCCAACATTAGCGGTAGGAAATGCGATTGCTACAACGCAAGCGGCTTTCAATACCTATCATAACAATGCACGCAATACAGCAGATGTAGGTCGTTTGATTCCAGGAACAGCAGCGTTTACGAATGCAGTGGAGGCCATCAAAGGTAAACCTCTTCCTCAAGGGGCTCGTTTCTTAGACAAATCAGCTTTGTATCACTATGAAGGAATGTACAACTTCAGCGAGATGTTAGATGATAAATTTGAAATGTTGGTGGGTGCTAACTACCGTGTTTATGCCTTAAATTCGGAAGGTACCTTATTTGCTCGTCAAGATAATGGACAAGAGTTCTCTATCAATGAATATGGCGGATATTTACAATTGGCTAAGAAATTGTTCCAAGACAAATTTAAGTTGACAGGTTCCATGCGTTATGATAAAAATGAGAACTTTGAAGGTCAGTATAGCCCAAGACTATCGGGAGTTTATACCATTGGTCAATCGAACTTTAGAGCATCATATCAAACAGGTTTCCGTATTCCCACCACACAAGATCAATACATTGATTTAAATACACCTTCAGCTAGATTGTTGGGAGGTTTACCAGTGGTACAGGATCGTTATAAATTATCGGGAAATTCATTAACTCTTCAATCAGTCTTGTCTGGAAAGCCAGAAGTATACACTGCTAAAGCTTGGAAGCCTGAGCAGGTACGTACATTTGAAGTTGGTTACAAAGGAAACTTAGGAAACAACTTACTAGCTGATTTCTATTACTACCAAAGTACCTTTACTAACTTCTCAGCAGGTCAAGTAGTGGTTCAAACTCCTCAGCAGCACAAGGACAATACCGTAGTTGGAAACAAAGTGTTCTCATTCCCATCCAATGTGGATAATTTAGTGAAAACAAGTGGTTGGGGTTTGAGCTTAGATTATAGATTACCATCTAACTGGACTTTGGGCGGTAATGTATCTTACAATACCGTGAATGATAATGGTGGATTGAGTAATTATCAATTGGCTTATAACACACCAGCTTATCGTACGAACATCACCTTAGGAAATCGCAATATTGGTGGTTCAGGATGGGGCTTCAGCACCGTTTGGAGATATCAAGATGAGTATGTTTGGCAATCTAGTTTTGTTAATCAAATCTTAAACCAAACTCAGCAAAGTGTTATCCCATCTTTCAGTACTTTGGATGCACAGGTTAGTAAGAAGTTAGCTAGTATCAAATCCATTGTAAAAGTTGGGGCATCTAATATCTTAGGAACGGCCTATACTACAGGATGGGGTAATCCTACCGTAGGTAGCATCTATTATGTGAGCATTACATTTGATGAGTTATTAAATAAATAAATCCTTCAAATTTTTATTGAGGCTGTCCTGTCCGGGCAGCCTCTTTTTTTGTACCTTTGTGGATTGATTTGTAGCAAAATATGCAGCCACCTAAAGATTTAACAGGGTTTTCTCACATTGAAGTTTTAGGTGCTCGTGAGCATAATTTAAAGAACATCGACGTTCAAATTCCTAGAAATCAATTAGTCGTTATAACGGGTATCTCCGGTTCAGGAAAGTCTAGTTTAGCTTTTGATACGATATATGCGGAAGGCCAAAGGCGTTACATGGAAAGTTTTTCGGCCTATGCCAGAAGCTTTTTGGGTAATATGGAAAGGCCAGACGTGGATAAAATTGAAGGACTTTCTCCTGTGATTTCGATTGAACAAAAAACGACTTCCAAAAATCCAAGGTCAACTGTGGGAACCACCACGGAGATTTATGACTTTTTACGCTTGCTTTTTGCTCGTGCATCGGAGGCCTTTAGTTACCTTTCTGGCGAAAAAATGGTCAAGCAGTCGGTTGATCAGATAATCAATACCCTTTTACAGCAATTCCAAGATGGCAAAGTGCAATTGTTGGCACCTGTTGTTAAAGGACGAAAGGGGCATTATCGAGAGTTATTTGTACAAATTGCTAAATGGGGATATACCAAAGTGCGGGTGGATGGGGAAATAACGGAATTGGAGCCTAAAATGCAAGTTGATCGTTTCAAAGTACATGATATTGAGATTGTCGTAGATCGATTGGTGGTAAAAGAGGATGACCGCTTTCGGATATCTCAAAGTTTACAAACGGCGATGAATGTAGGTAAAGGGCAAGTCTTTATTTTGGACGAAAAAGCCAAGCTACATTATTTCTCTCAAACCTTAATGGATCCCAAGACGGGTTTGTCTTATGATGAACCAGCTCCGAATTCTTTTTCATTTAATAGTCCTTATGGGGCATGTCCAACTTGCAATGGTCTGGGCCAAATTGAAGAAATTACGGAAGAATCCGTTATCCCAGATCCTGAATTAAGTATTATTCGAGGAGCTATTGCCCCTATTGGGGAATACCGTGATTTATGGATTTTCAAGCAATTGGAAGTATTATTGAAGCCCTATCAAGTGGGCTTGTCGACTCCAATTGCCAAATTCCCTCGAAAGGCTGTTGAAATGATGTTATATGGAACGGATGAACCCGTACCTGTTCCTTCTAAAAAATATGTGGGAACAGAATGGACAACGAAGTACGATGGGATTATCCATTTTTTGAAAAGACAGCAGGAGAGTGGATCGGAAAAAACACAGGATTGGTTAAAGGACTTTTTGGAAGTGAAAACCTGTCCTGATTGCCAGGGCTACCGTTTGAAAAAAGAAGCACTCTGTTTCAAAATCGACGGGAAACATATTGGGGACTTGGCTCAAATGGACATTTTGACTTTGGAAACTTGGTTCGAAGGATTGTATCTACGGCTTTCTGACCGTCAACAACAGATTGGGGCAGAAGTACTGAAAGAGATTCAAAAGCGCATCGGATTTTTAACCCAAATCGGATTGAATTACCTGACTTTGGATAGACCAATGAAAAGTTTATCAGGGGGTGAAGCTCAGCGCATCCGTTTGGCAACTCAAATTGGAACGCAGTTGGTTGGCGTTTTATACATCATGGATGAGCCGAGCATTGGCCTACATCAGCGGGATAATGAAAAATTGATTCATGCCCTAAAGGATTTAAGGGATTTGGGGAATAGTGTGCTGGTGGTAGAGCATGATAAGGACATGATGTTGGAGTCTGACTATTTATTGGATATTGGGCCAGGTGCAGGTAGACATGGCGGACATGTAGTTGGGCAAGGTACGCCGGCTGAATTTTTGAAATTACAAACGCCTACGGCACAATATCTAAATGGGCAATTAGCCATAGAAGTACCTAAAAAACGTAGAAAAGGAACTGATAAAGTCATTAAATTGATAGGTGCCTCTGGGAATAATTTAAAGAATGTTACCGTCAAAATTCCTTTGGGAAAAATGATTTCCGTAACAGGCGTTTCAGGATCTGGAAAATCTACCTTGATCCACGATACCCTGGTGCTTAAATTGAAGCAACATTTTGACCGAACCAAGAGAGATCCTAAGGAATTTAAAGGAATTGAGGGTTTGGAATTGATTGATAAAGTGATTGAAGTAGATCAATCGCCTATTGGTAGAACGCCGCGTTCCAATCCCGCAACCTATACCAATATGTATAGCGATATTCGAACCTTGTACTGTGAATTACCTGAATCAAAAATTCGTGGTTATAAAGCAGGAAGGTTTAGTTTTAATGTCAAAGGAGGTAGATGTGAAAGTTGCGAAGGAGCTGGAAGGAAGAAAATCGAGATGGAGTTTTTGCCGGATGTATTAGTGGAATGTGAGTCATGTAAAGGCAAACGATTTAATCGCGAGACTTTGGAAGTTCGCTTTAAAGGCAAATCAATTTCCGATGTATTGGATATGACCGTGGAGCAAGCGTTGGAGTTTTTCGAACATCAACCTAAGATTTACCGTAAAGTAAAAACCTTATTGGAAGTAGGTTTAGGCTATATTACCTTAGGTCAACATGCGACAACCTTATCCGGAGGTGAGGCTCAGCGGGTGAAATTGGCGGAGGAATTGTCTAAAAAGGATACAGGTAAAACATTGTATGTGTTGGATGAGCCAACAACCGGTTTGCATTTTCAAGATGTGAAATTATTGTTGGAAGTGCTTCAGAAATTAGTGGACCGAGGAAATACGGTTTTGATTATTGAACACAATTTGGATGTCATCAAGGTATCTGACCATGTAATTGATTTAGGGCCAGAAGGGGGGCTTGCTGGAGGTGAAATAGTGGCAGAAGGTACCCCAGAGGAAGTTGCCAAAGTAAAGCAAAGTCATACAGGAAGGTTTTTATTGAAAGAGCTGAATTTAGCTTAGATTTTCCTAACGCTGGCAAGGTTCGAAACCTTGACAGCGTTGCGAAAACGAACGGATTTTAAATTTATTCTAACAGTAAACTGATAATGTTTTTTTCATCCACAGCTGTTGAATGAAATTGTTTGAATTCATCGATTCCACCAAAATAATTTAGAACTGATTTTTTATCCACAAAGCTCTTTTTCATCGTTGAAATATCATAATAGGAGGAGTTTTTGTATTGTCTAAAATCATGTACGATGCCATGATTTTCCGGGTTGAAGTGTAGGTATTTGATGAGTTGAGTAAAATAAACTTCATCTTCCACAAGGATTCTCCTAAATGGGTTCTCAAATAATCCTCCAGTTCGATCATTCGTTTTATTAAATGCTTGCGCATAGCAATTAAATAACGTTCCAAATTGCGCAGCGATTAACCTTGAAAGATCGTAATGCTCTCTCTGCTCTGTTTTTATTTTTTTGTGTTCAAAAATTTCATTGGCAGATTTAATTTTAACGAGAAAATGAAAATGATTACCTAATAAACAATAAGCATAAGTATCAGCAATCGGACAAATGTATTTTTGGTATTTTCTAAGAAAGAACCGGTAGTTCCTGTATTCTTTGAAAATTTTAGTTCGGTTAATTCCTCGGTTATAAATATGATACAACTGTTCAGGGGCCATCGGTTCTGTATTTTTTTTCATGATTAGTGATTTTAGAATGAATGAAACAAATGTCATGAATTTGTCAAAAAGTAGATCTTAAAAAATTGGTAAAAAATATCAGAAATGTGATGAAAAATTTGATTAAAAAAAGCTAGCTTTATTGGCATTTCAACAACGCTGTCAAGGTTTCAAACCTTGACAGCGTTAAGGGAAAAAGATTCAGCAAAACACTCATCAATCATGCATATTTTTCTCCAAGTACTTTTTATTTTAGTACTCGTCGGGTTAGGTTATTTGGTAACGCAACGATTTAAACTTATACTAGCTAGTATTCAATTAGCTAGACCCATCGAGCTGAATGACCAAGCCAGTGAACGCTGGAAACGGGTAGCTCTATTAGCTTTTGGCCAGAAAAAAATGTTTCAAAAACCCCTTGTTGGGATTTTTCACTTTTTGATCTACATTGGCTTCGTGTTGATTAATGTCGAGATTCTGGAAATTGTGATTGATGGAATCTTGGGTACACATCGAATTTTTGCTCCTTTTTTGGGAAGCCTTTACCCTTTATTACTCAATTTTTTTGAACTCTTGTCCCTAGGGGTTTTTGTGGCTTGTGTGGTGTTTTTTCTGCGTCGGGGAGTGACACGAGTGCAGCGGCTGCAACCCGATGCACATCGAGAATTAAAAGGTTTTGCGATACAAGATGCATATACCATTTTAGCCATTGAGTGTATTTTAATGTTTGCCCTTTGGACCATGAATGCGAGTGATGCCCTTCTACAAGAGAGGCAGGTAGCACATTTTGAACCCGTTGGCGCATTTTTCGTTTCCCAGCATTTAATGCCTATTTTATCGAATCTTTCTACACCCGTTTTGTTGATTTTAGAACGAGTAGCTTGGTGGTTTCACATCCTAGGAATTTTGGGTTTTGCCCTTTATGTTACCTACTCCAAACATTTACATATTTTCTTTGCTTTCCCAGCCGCTTATTATTCTAGCCTGGAACCCTCCAGTAAGATGAGTAATATGACCTCCGTCACGCACGAAGTAAAGTTGATGTTAGGGCAACCCGTTGAAGCCAATACGGCCACTCCTGATCAAATGCGATTTGGTGCGAAAGATGTCATGGACTTAACTTGGAAAAATGCCTTAGACGCTTATTCATGTACCGAATGTGGCCGTTGTACGGAACAGTGTCCCGCCAATCAAACAGGCAGGGCATTGTCGCCAAGAAAAATCATGATGGATACACGCGACCGTTTGGAAGAAGTGGGGAAGGGTTTGGCCAAAAACAAGGGTCAATGGGCAGAAGATGGAAAATCACTTTTAGGCGATTATATATCAGCTGAAGAATTAAGAGCCTGTACTACCTGCCAAGCATGTGTCGAAGCATGTCCTATGGAACTGTCTCCCCTGAATATCATATTGGCATTACGTCGATACCAAATTATGGAGCAATCGGATGCCCCAGCCGCTTGGAATAGCATGTTTTCAAATATTGAAACAAATCAAGCTCCATGGAAATTTAACCCATCGGATCGATTAAACTGGGCCAAATCATAAGCATATGGAAAAAGTATTTATTCCCATCATCCTTGGGTTAATCTTGTTTTTTACCTTGGGACCAAGTCCTCAAGCTCCTTTACTGAATAGGGGTGTTACTTGGAAAAATATTCCAGATTCACTACCTGCCATTGCTAAATATATACAAGATAAAGAAGCAGATTTCACTCAGATTAAATCGAATAACGAAGCAAAAATAGTTTGGGCAGACTCGTTGAAACCCCAAAAAACGAAATGGGTTTTCATGTATGTGCATGGTTTTTCTGCTTCTCAAATGGAGGGAAATCCAGTACACCGACAAATCGCAAAAACATTTGGAGCTAATTTACTCTTGACGCGAGTAGCAGGACATGGTTTTGCAAGCTCAGATAGTGTGTTGCAGCATGTGACGGCGGACGACTATTACGAAAGTGTGGAAAATCAATTGGCAGTGGCCAAAAAAATGGGTGAAAATGTCATCTTGTTGGCTACTTCTTTTGGAGGAGCTTTGTCTTTATCTCTTGCTTCCCGTCATCCAGAAATTAAAGCCTTGCTTTTGTATAGTCCCTGCATCGCCATTGCAGATCCGGCAGCCATTTTAATGGATAATCCTTGGGGTCTTCAGTTGGCCAGAAAGGTCGTTGGCAGTAATTTTAGAGATATTCCTCCACAAAACCAGGCTCATAATCAATATTGGAATTTACACTATCGCTTAGAGGGTGCAGTGGAATTGCAGAATTTTCTTACAAATCAAATGACCGACGAGGTTTTTGAACAAGTGAAATGTCCCGTATTTATGGGTTATTATTACAAAGATGAGGCCAATCAAGACCCTGTTGTGTCAGTAAAAGCGATGCGACACATGTTTCCTTATTTAGGAACTAATCCTACTCAGAAAAAAGAAATGGCTTTTCCATTAGCAGAAAACCATGTTATTACTTCGGATATTTTAGCCAAGAGAACAGATTTGCCTTTGAAGGCGAGCATTCAATTTTTGAAAGAAATAGTTCATCTTCCGTAGATTATGACACCCAATTTAATTCTTTACGCAGTCCCTTTCTTTTTGATTACAGTCATCTTGGAATCCTATGTAGTGTTCAAGCAACATCGTGATTTTGTGGAGACAAAAGACTCCTTAACATCCATTGGATTGGGACTAGGTAATCTTTTTATAGGATTATTGACCAAATCTCTAATCTATGTTTGTTATTTTTATGTGTATGATCACTGGCGACTATTTGAACTTTCCATAAGCTGGTGGTGGGTCTGGGTTTTTGCTTTTTTTGCAGATGATTTGACTTATTATTGGTTTCATCGGATTTCCCATGAGGTTCGCTATTTCTGGGCATCTCACATGGTGCATCATTCTTCCCCCAAGTATAATTTAGCTGCGGCTTTACGGCAAACTTGGACAGGTAATTTATCAGGAGCATTTTTGTTTTATGTTTGGATATTATTACTAGGAGTACACCCTTTTATCGTATTCTTTTTTCAACAAATTAGTTTATTGTATCAATATTGGATACATACCGAACTAATCAAAAAAATGCCTAATTGGTTTGAATATATCTTCAATACGCCTTCGCACCATCGCGTGCATCATGGTACAGATTTGGATTATTTGGATACGAATTATGCTGGGATATTGATCATTTGGGATCGAATGTTTGGGTCATTTCAGCCAGAAAATCAAAGACCTCATTATGGATTGACGAAGCAAATTGAAAGTTACAATCCTGCCAAAATTGCCTTTTTTGAATGGGTGCAAATTGTCAAAGATATCATTCATTCTAAAAGCCTCAGAACTGCCTGGAATTATGTCATAGGTCCTCCTGGATGGAGTCCGGATGGTTCAAGATTAACAGTAGAACAAATGCGTCAACAACATAAGTCGAAAAAAGAATAGCATGGAACTGAAGATAAGTACAATGGCGGAATGGGCCGCCAAAGGAGAAAGCCCTGAGTTTTTGTTTTGGGTAGGATGTGCTGGTTCATTTGATGATCGTCACAAGAAAGTAACTCGAGCTTTTTGTGAAATTTTACAAAGTCTAGAAATTTCATTTGCTGTACTCGGAACAGAGGAGTCTTGTACAGGTGATCCTGCTCGTAGGAGTGGAAATGAGTTTTTATTCCAAATGCAGGCGATGTCCAACATTGAGGTGTTGAATATGTACGGTGTGAAGAAAATCGTGACGGCTTGCCCCCATTGCTTCAATACCTTGAAAAATGAATACCCCGAATTAGGAGGAAATTACGATGTCATTCACCATAGTCAGTTACTAGCCGATCTATTGGCAGCAGGTAAAATTCAATTAAAAGAAGAAGAAAAAGAAGCTGTAGCCTTTCATGATTCATGCTATTTAGGAAGAGGGAATGGGATCTATGAAGCACCTCGGGATATTATTCTTGGTCTGAAAAAGGAACTAAAAGAACTGAAAAGTTGTAGAACTAAAGGTTTATGTTGTGGAGCTGGGGGGGCGCAGGTTTTTAAAGAGCCAGAAGCAGGGAGTATCGACATACAAACCAAACGATCGCAAGAAATCATGGACTCTGGAGTCCAAAAGGTAGCTTTGGCTTGTCCTTTTTGTATGGTCATGATTCAGGACGGGTTAAATAAACACGGAAAAGACAAAGAAATACAAGTAGTAGATTTAGCTGAGTTAGTTCAGCAAACCATGATATAAAGATATGTACGTAGAATTTCAACAATTACCTGCCCATTCTCGAGTTTGGATTTACCAAGCCAATAAGGTTTTTAATGAGCAAGAATTAACTTTTATTCAATCCTATTTGAAACAGGCTGTGCAAGATTGGAATGCCCATGGTGCTCCTTTAGCAAGTTCATTCCAAATCCGATATAATCAGATTATTGTTATTGCCGTTGATGAACATCTGCATGCGGCATCTGGCTGTTCTATTGATGCCTCAACGGGCTGGTTTAAGGATTTGGCATTTCAGATGGGAATTAATTTCTTTGACCGTTCCGTGGCTTTGGTTCAAGAAGATAGCCTTATTTTATTTCCATTATTAGGAATAAAACAAGTGGTTGCCAAAGGAAAAATTTCCCCAGATTCCTTAATCGCTATTCCTCAGGTGAAGGATTTAGCTGATTATAGAGCTCATTGGCCAGCTCAGGCAAATGATTCTTGGCTTAAAAAGTATTTTGTAGCTGCATCCGTTTAATTTATGGCAGAAGATTTACAAATAGTCGAAGGCAGTAGGGCCGATAAATACCAGGCTCTAATCCCTCAAGTGGAGGCGCTGATTCAAGGAGAAACAGATTTATATGCCAATCTAGCTAACATTGCTGCAGCTATCCATGCCTATTTTGGTTTTTTTTGGGTGGGTTTTTATTTAAATAAACAGGATCAATTGGTTCTCGGACCCTTTCAGGGTCCAGTAGCCTGTACCCGAATTCCCTACCACAAAGGAGTTTGTGGTCATGCCTATCGAACCCAGGAAAGCATCATTGTGCCTAATGTTGACGAATTTCCAGGTCATATTGCCTGTGCATCTGCTTCCAAATCAGAAATTGTATTACCTGTGATGGATTCTGCAGGAGAGGTAGTGATGGTCTTGGATGTTGATTCCGATCAATTGAATGATTTTAGTGAAACAGACCGCAAGGGTTTGCAGGCTATCATCGATTTGATTGAAAAAAATTATAGTTCTTGGTACTAAACCTTATACCAATGGTTTCATTCCCATAGCTAGCCATTCTTCTTTAGAAGGGCCATACATGCCCGGAATTGTAAGGCCTTCTTGGCGGATCAATACGCTTAGTTGACCACGGTGATGGCTTTGGTGACGGATCAGTATACTTAATACCACACCTCTTTCCCAATGGTCACCGTACATGGGAACTTTCTCTTCCAACATCTCATCTGTCCAATGATTTTTTAATGCCAAAATCAAAGATTCCGATGATTTTTGATATTCTGAAATGAGCTTATCGAGGTCATTTTTTTCTTGGCTGGCATCCACAATCCCTTCTACTTCCTTTAATCCAGCATGATGCAATAATTCAGCAATGGATTCCGTGATATGCCACGACAACCGAGCCATGCTTCTGAAATTTTCGCTGGGATTATCTTGTAAATGGCCAGATTGTATGGCCTGAAACATCTTGATGGTACTGTCGGATTCGTAAGCCCAAGTGCGATAAAAATCGCTTAATTGTCTAAACATGGTGTTGATTTTTGATAAAAATACACCTTAGGAAATATACATCCTAGATTGAAACGAATGAAATGATGAATGGTTATTGAGCGAGTCTAGCAATAACAGTTTCTCCTCCAACTGGCTTATCGTCTAATTTAACGCAGATTTCAGCATCTAATGGAAGGTAAATGTCGATACGACTACCAAATTTGATAAAGCCAAATTCTGTTCCTTGAACTACGGCATCGCCTTCTTTGGCATACCAACAAATACGTTTGGCTAAAGCCCCAGCTATTTGTCGAAATAAGATTTCTGTCCCGTTTTCATGCTTCACCACATACGTTGTACGCTCATTTTCCGTACTAGATTTTGGATGCCAGGCTACTAAGTATTTGCCAGGGTGGTATCTGAAATACGATACGATACCTGAGATTGGATTAAAGTTAATATGCACATTGATCGGTGACATGAAAATGGATACCTGTCTACGCTTATCTTTGAAATATTCAGTCTCTACAGCTTCTTCAATCACCACTACTTTACCATCGGCAGGGGCAATGATATCTTGAGGATTAATCGGCGTTACACGTTTAGGAACACGGAAAAACTGTACCAAAAGCAAATAAAATAGGGCTGTAATTACCACCACAGCTTCTCTCATATAAACTTGTTCGGGTAAAAAATAGGCTACTAAAGCATTTATAGCTAATACAATGACAATGGCTGTCAATAAGATAGTTTTTCCTTCTCTGTGTAGGGTCATAAGCGATTTTTATGGTTTAATCCATCCCATGGGTTAAACTTTAATCCGTAAAATTAGCCATTTTTGTTGAAAAATTGGGCATAGCTTTTCAATCTATTCCCAAGTATTTGACAATTTTACTTGAAATAATTGCATTTTTATTATCAATTTGAATTAAATCATGCGCCTAAGTAGCTACTTCATAAGTGTTTTATTGTTGATTCAAGTAAATGTTTTAGCTCAAACATTAGAATGGTTTAGTGCAGGCACAGGATATTTTTATAAAATTGATTTTGAAAATAAGCAGCTTTCTAGGACAAAGAATGGGCTTCCTTGGTCTAATCTAGGCATCTTGTCGCTTGAAAACGTAGAAAAGACAGATTTGATTTCGGCGAATTATGCCGTGAAAGAATTTAGCATTGAAAATTCAGACTGGGCTTATCTTTTAATTTCTTGTACGAACCAAGTTTATCAAATAAATAAAAAGCAATTAGCCTTAAAGCGAATTGATCAGACCTATTATCGAGGGGCTAATTGTTTGAGTACGACCTTTTATCGTAATGGAGTTCTTTATTCTTTTGGAGGTTATGGTTTTTGGACTTCAACCAATATACTAACCAAATACCATGCAGATGGTAAAGAATGGTTGAGCATTCAAGCTAAAGGGAATGTGCCAGCAGCAATTACGATGGGCTTAACGGCCTATGTGCCTAGTCAGGATAAGTTCATTACCATGGGCAACCACGTAATCAATGATACGGATTCCAAGCGATTAGATCAAGTTGATTGGGGCATGTATGAATACAATTTCGAGAAAAGTGAATTTGTAAGTCAGGGTAAAATTGAATTGGAAGAAATCAAATCCTTCTTAGAAAAGGATTTGACGCGTTATTATTTATTCAATGGACGTTATTTCATTTTATTAGACAAATCTGGTCAGAAAAAGAACTTTGATATGTTGTATTTCATCGATGTATTGGATGATTTTAAAACGTATCGTTGGAAAAATACGAATCGATTGGTTATTGAAGGGCCATATACTGGGAATTTTGATAAAGCAATCCATGTCAATGGAGATACCTTGATTTGGACTAATTTATCCAATCAGTCTAGTCCTAACAAGATCAAAAATCATCGGATGATGTTGAATGATGTACTTCGTGAATCAGAATACTTGGGTAAACTTGGCCAAGCTCCTTGGTACCAGACCGTCTTGGAAGGATCTGTCGTCATCATTACCTTGGCCTTTCTAGTTTTTGCTTTCTTTTTGTACCAAAAGTGGAAAAAAATAAGATTGGTAAAACAATTAAAAATCATGTTGGGGGAAAATGAAAAAATGCTGCTCGATTTCCTAATTTTGAATTATACTACTGGATATATTTCAGGACATCAAATCATTGCCTTCTTTGGTAAGCATAAAAGTTCACCAGAATCTCAACGACAATTTAGGGCTAAAATATTTGAGAATTTGACAAAATCACTTCGCCTATTACTGGGTAAAGAGCAAATTTTAGATGTTCACACCGACGAAAAAGATCAGCGGATGTTTACCTATCGCCTGAATCCAGAGGTCTATCAAATTCTCAAATCATTATAAATTCTTCAAGAGGATTTGGTCATCATTTGGTATAAATGATATCGGGTATTTCCTCCTGCAATGCTGTGATTCTTATTGGCATTAATTAAAGCCTCTTGTAAGTCCACCGCATTTTGAAAATGCACATTGTCATCGCCTGTACCATGTACCAATAATAGATTGCCTTTCAATTTATTGACGTGGTTTACGGGTGAATTATCATCATATCCCTTCGCATTTTCTTGTGGCGTCATTTGGTATCGCTCCGTGTAAATGCTATCATAAAAACGCCAGTTGGTAGCAGGTGCTGCGGAAATTGCCGCTTTGAATACATCAGCTCCTTGCATGAGGCAATTGGACGACATAAATCCGCCATAGCTCCAGCCCCAAATGCCGATTCGAGACGCATCTAGATAGGGTAATTTAGCCAAATATTGGGCCTAATAAATTTGATCTTGCACCTCAATTTTACCTAGATTTTGATACGTTATTTTTTTAAAATCCACTCCTCGTGCTCCAGTACCTCGATTGTTCACGCAATAAATTAAGTAACCTTTATCCAATAACGTTTGATACCAATAAAAATCATTGCTAATTGGATAAACATCCAATACCTGTTAGGACCACCATAGACATGCATTAAGACTGGGTATTTTTTATTCGGATCAAAGTTTTTAGGCTTGATGGTGTAGGCGTTTAATTTTTCGCCATTGGATAAGGGAATTTGGAAAAATTCACGGGTAGAAATCGCATACTCATTATTTGTTGCTTTAATTTATTGTTTTCCTCCAATAAACGGATCAAAGTACCTTGACTGCTCTTTAAGCTGATTTGTTTTTTGTGCCAAGCTTAGATGAGCCAATAGTAAAATGACAGCGAGGCTGAAGATGCGTGATAAACGTAGAATCTAAGATTATTTAGTCTTGAAAAATCACGATCGGACTTGTCTCAATCGTATTGCTTTGATGAAATGCTTTGTCTTTGATAGAAATACGGAAAGCCAAGGTGTCATTTTTCTCCGTAAAATCTGGGGAATAACCTTTGTAAAAGGCATATACAAATTGTGTGGAATAGGAAATGTAACCTTCGATAGGTCCGGGTTTTTGATCAGGTTTAAAAGGAAAATTCATTAAGCCTCCAAGTTTGGGGCTAAACGTTACTGGAATGAATTTGCCATTTTTCTTTAATAAAACATCAACTTCGAAGTTGCGGTAATCTTTATATTTAGGGTCTGAATTTTTTTCAGCGGTGGTAATTCCCAAATCGCCGTCGCCATCTTGGAATTTGATGGTCATCACGACGGAATCAATTTTGGCTTTTCCTCCGAAACCATCATTACTGATTTTGGTGATTTTTTTAATTGATTCAAATTCAATATTAGGAGTAGTACCATAATCAGGTTCTTGAACACAGGCAAATAATGCCCAAGTGCAAAATGAGGTGATGATGAAGAGACTACCTAGTTTAATCATGAAGATTCGATGGTCATTAGAAGCGTAAAGTTAATGATTTGCATTAATTTTGTGCATAATTTCAAAAAAAGCTATGCAGAGTGGAAACGAAGATTGGGAAAGCCTTTCTTTGAGTTTGAAGAATCGCGTCAATCAGATGCAAGAAGCTGATTTTGAAAGTCTCGCTTTGGATATTTTTCATTATCAATATGTCCATAACCCCTTGTATCATTTGTATGTAGGTTTATTGGGTGTAAATGCTGGGAGTATTACCCATATTTCGGATATTCCTTTTTTACCCATTGAGTTATTTAAAAACCATTTGGTTCAATCGGGCTTTGCGCCCATTTTATTTCAATTTGAAAGTTCGGGAACTACGGGTCAAATCCCCTCTAAACATATCGTTTGTGATCCTGACTTTTATCAAGTCCAGGCAAAACGAATTTTTGAGACAAATTACGGCTTACTGACAGACTACCATATTTTTGCGCTTTTGCCTTCCTACCTGGAAAGAAGTAGCTCTTCTTTGGTCTTTATGATGGATTATTTTATTAAACAGTCGGGATCGGAGCTTGCGGGTTTTTATTTGAATCAATACGATACCTTGGTCGAAAATCTGAAAGCTGCGCTACAGACTGACCGAAAGATTTGGTTGATGGGTGTAACCTTTGGTTTGCTGGATTGGGTAGACACAGGTCAGGATTTTACGTTTTGGAAAGAAGCCATAACAGAGGGTCGCATCATGGTGATGGAAACTGGTGGGATGAAAGGGAGGAGGGAAGAATGGCTACGAGAAGAGGTTCATGCTTTTCTTCAAGCGAAAATGCATGTACCGCAGATTGCTTCAGAATATGGTATGACAGAGTTGTTTTCTCAGGCTTATGCCAATAAGGAAGGTGTTTTTACGCCTGGAATCAGCATGCGGGTGTTATTAAGGGAGGTCAATGATCCTTTTGGGCAAGTCACTCAAGCAGGTCGAGTGGGAGGTATCAAGGTTATCGATCTAGCCAATATAGATTCCTGTTCATTTATTGAAACCAAAGATTTGGGTTCATTGGAAGCGGATGGGATTCGATTTAAGGTATTGGGGCGTTTTGATAATTCGGAACAAAGGGGCTGTAATTTGATGCTAGCTCAAGGATGGGGAACTAGCCAAGAGGAACCATCTTCATAAAATTCATTTTTCCAAATAGGTACTTCTTCTTTTAGTCGGTCGATCAACCACTGACAAGCTTGAAAAGCTTCTGCTCGATGTACGCAAGTTACGCCTATTAATACAGCGATATCCCCGATTTTTAATGGGCCAGTTCGGTGAGCCATAACTACTTTTTCAATGGGCCATTTGGCTCCAGCCTGATCAATCAATAGGTTTATTTGTTTCACAGCCATGGGAGGGTAAGCTTCCATATCCAGTGATTTCACGTCTTTATTTTGATTTTTATTTCGAATGGTGCCAATAAACAAACATATTCCTCCTGCCATGTCATCTTGCAAAAAAGGGTAAAATGCATCCAGTTGGATGGCTTGCTCGAGTAAAGCCACTTTTCTTTCCATGTTATTGGATTCTTTGGTAAGTTAAAAAACTGTACTGATAGGGATTTTTTTCATCGGTAATGCCTCTTTCTGTCTGTATGACTTCCCAATCCTTGCTGGAAAGTTCGGGGAAAAAGGCATCTCCATCAAAATAATCATGCAAGCGGGTGAGTATAACTTGGTCGGCAATCTCGATGGCTTGTTTATATATTTCAGCTCCACCAATGACGAAAACATCATCTCTAGATAGGCTTTTTGCTTTTAAAATGGCTTCCTCCAAAGAATGGCAAAGTATGATCCCTTCGCTGTGGATAGCGTTTTGTCGGCTGACGACTAAGTTGTTACGATTAGGTAAGGCTTTGCCGATGGAATCAAAAGTCTTTCTTCCCATGATGATGGAATGCCCGGTGGTCAAATTTTTAAAGTGCTTTAGGTCCGCCGGAAGGTGCCAAATGAGTTGATTGTTTTTGCCAATGACGTTTTTTTCATCACAAGCCACGATTATTTTGATCACGGGATTTTTATTTTTATCAAAATTACGGGAAATAATGGGACGAAAAGAAATCAAATGAGTGAAAAGGTCTATGTGCTTAAAATTCCTGATTTTTATTTTCAATAACGTTTCCCAATTCGGGCTTCAACTACTAACTTTGTACAATTTTTGAGCCTAAGTGTAAAGGTCTAAAAATTTGTTTTCTATTGATACAAAATAAATTAATATCGTGCCAAAAGATTTATCTATCCGTTCCGTTCTGATTATCGGTTCTGGTCCTATTGTAATTGGTCAAGCCTGCGAGTTTGATTATTCTGGTTCTCAAGCTGCACGTTCATTGCGTGAAGAAGGAATCGAAGTGATTTTGATCAATTCCAACCCTGCTACCATCATGACGGACCCTATGAACGCCGATCATGTGTATTTGAAGCCATTAGATAGAGCTTCTATCATTCATATTTTGGAAAGGCATCAAGTGGATGCGGTCTTACCAACCATGGGTGGTCAAACGGCGTTGAACTTGGCTATCGATTGCGAAGAAGCGGGGGTTTGGGAAAAATATGGAGTAAAAATTATTGGGGTTGATATCAAAGCCATTGAGACCACCGAAGATCGGGAGAAATTCCGTTTGAAAATGATCGAGTTGGGTGTGGGTGTGTGCAAAGGAAGAACGGCCCGTTCCTTCCTAGAAGGAAAAGAAATTGCCCAAGAAACAGGTTTCCCATTAGTGATTCGTCCGTCATTCACCTTGGGTGGAACGGGTGGAGGTTTCGTCAATGAGCCTAAAGATTTTGATGCAGCATTGAACAAAGGTTTGCATGCATCTCCTACTCACGAAGTATTAATAGAGCAGTCCATCATGGGCTGGAAAGAATATGAGTTAGAATTGTTGCGCGATAATTTGGGCAATGTTATCATCATTTGCTCCATTGAGAATTTTGATCCAATGGGTATACATACAGGAGATTCCATCACGGTGGCGCCTGCTATGACATTGCCAGATACGATCTACCAACGTATGCGTGATATGGCCATCATGATGATGAATGCCATAGGTAAATTTGCGGGTGGTTGTAATGTGCAGTTTGCCTTACATCCAGAAACAGATGAAATCATTGCCATTGAAATCAACCCACGTGTTTCACGTTCATCTGCTTTGGCTTCTAAAGCCACGGGTTATCCGATTGCTAAAATCGCAGCCAAGATGGCCATTGGATATAATTTGGATGAGTTAACCAATGCCATTACGGGAACTACTTCGGCCTATTTTGAGCCTGCTTTAGACTATGTAATCGTGAAAGTTCCTCGTTGGAATTTTGATAAATTCAAAGGTGCTGATCGTTCATTAGGTCTTCAAATGAAGTCCGTAGGAGAAACCATGGGTATTGGTCGTAATTTCCAAGAAGCATTGCAAAAGGCGTGTCAATCCCTGGAAATTAAGCGTAATGGCCTAGGCGCAGATGGAAAAGAATTGAGAGATCAAGAAGCCATCATGCATTCATTGGCTAACCCATCTTGGAACCGATTGTTCCATATTTATGATGCCTTTAAAATGGGTATTTCTTTCAAGACAATTCAACAATTAACGCGAATCGATAAGTGGTTCTTGAATCAAATTGAAGATTTGGTACGTGTAGAAAAAGAAATCGAACGATATACCTTAGCTACCATTCCAACCAATTTATTGGAAGAAGCGAAACATAAAGGATTTGCTGATCGCCAAATTGCCCATACACTTCGTTGCTTAGAATCTGAAGTTTACGATATGCGTAATAGCCTAGGAATTAAGCGTTTATACAAGTGTGTAGATACTTGTGCCGCAGAATTTGAAGCAAAAACGCCTTATTATTATTCCACTTTTGGTCAAAGTACCGACTCCATGGACAATGAGTCCAAATCCTCTGACCGCAAAAAAGTCGTGGTTTTGGGTTCTGGGCCTAACCGCATTGGTCAAGGAATTGAATTTGATTATTCTTGTGTGCACGGTGTCCTAGCGGCTAAAGAAGCAGGCTATGAGACCATCATGATCAATTCGAATCCAGAAACGGTCTCTACGGACTTTGATATTGCAGACAAATTATATTTTGAACCCGTATTCTGGGAGCATGTGTATGACATCATTCAGCATGAAAAACCAGAAGGGGTGATTGTTCAGTTGGGAGGTCAAACAGCTTTAAAATTAGCTGAGAAATTAGCTAAATATGGCATTAAAATCTTAGGAACTTCGTTTGAAGCCTTGGATTTGGCAGAGGATCGGGGAGCTTTTTCTAGTCTTTTGAAAGACTTAGATATTCCATATCCTAAATTTGGAGTTTGCGAAGATGCTGATAATGCGGTGGTGTTAGGTCGTGAATTGGGTTATCCTTTATTGGTGCGTCCAAGTTATGTGTTGGGTGGTCAATCGATGAAGATTGTGATCAATGAGCAAGAGCTTGAGCAACATGTCGTGGATATTTTGCGCGATATTCCTGGAAATAAAATCTTGTTAGATCATTTCTTAGAAAATGCGATTGAAGCAGAGGCTGATGCCATTTGTGATGGAGAAGATGTGTACATCATTGGTGTCATGGAACATATTGAGCCTGCTGGTATCCACTCAGGAGATTCGCACTCAGTTTTACCTCCATTTGATTTATCCGAAAATGTGCTCAAACAAATTGAAGACCATACCAAGAAAATTGCGGTGGCTTTAAAGACAAAAGGTTTGTTGAACATCCAATTTGCAGTTAAAAATGAAGTGGTGTACATCATTGAAGCTAACCCTAGAGCTTCTAGAACGGTGCCTTTCATTTGTAAGGCATACCAAGAGCCTTATGTCAATTATGCGACCAAGGTGATGCTGGGAGATAAAAAAGTAAAGGATTTTAACTTCCAACCCGTTAAGAAAGGATACGCCATTAAGATTCCTGTATTTTCTTTCAACAAATTTCCGAATGTCAACATGGAATTAGGACCTGAGATGAAATCTACTGGAGAAGCCATTTATTTCATTGATGATTTGAAAGATGAATTTTTTAGAAAGGTGTATGGGGAACGAAATTTATATTTAAGTCGTTAATAGACAAAAAATAAAAACATGTTAAAGATTCTCGGACTTATTTTCTTATTTATTTACGTCATTAGGCCATTGTTCAAATTGCTGTTTAAGAGTTATATCATTACTCAAGTACATCGACAGCAATCTGAACAGGCATTCCGACAAAAGGAAGCTAAGAGGGAAGGAAGTATAGATGTGGATTTTGTACCACCACAAGCTAAATCTAAGCCTCGGTCAACGAAAGCTGAGGATGGTGATTATGTGCCATTTGAAGAGATTAAGGAATAAATTGTATTTTTTGTATTTGTAAAACGATTTTGAGGTTTTTCCGTTTTAACTTACGTACATTGTTCAAACCTATCAATATTTTAATTGCCTAAATGAGGAATTTATTAACGTGGTGTTTTGTCTTGCTTGCCGTTTTAATGATAAACGACAGCTTGATTTTGAGCACGATTCAACATACACGTGAGGACTCAACTGTTAGGCTAGATCAGTTCTCTGACATCAATATAGCGGGTCCATCATCTGATGAAGTTCAAGATATGGAAGAAGAAGGTTTTGCTTTTCTTCTCCAGCCCGCAGCCCAGTTACATATATTTCAAGTAAATCAACATGAATTGCTTGTTCAGTTAGAGGCTAATCCTTATCAGGATATTTCCTTGGATATGATTAGTCCGCCTCCGCAATTGTCGGTCTAAATCCGCACAATTAATAACAAAACGAAACAAAATCATTTCTTGAACCGGTGTGTGGGGCTATTAGCTCTCACACATTAATTAGTTGAATTATATGAAAATATTCATGTCATTCCTATGTGTTTGCTGTGCACATATAGGAGTTAGCCAAGTTCCGGCTAATTATAAAGCCCAGTTAAATAGAAATTTAAAGTCCGAAGCTACAGTTATTCAAGTTATCAATAAGGAGTATTCTCAACAAACGAGTTCTGAAACTCCCAAGTATAGAAAGAGAGAAACATTGATAGAGCAACAAGTAGCGGTAAGCAGGGGACTAGAACGTAGTTCTTATAAACAACAGGCGATAGCCCAATCTAAAGAAAAGTAAAATGAATCGAGCGTCTAAGCTAGTGTTTTGTATGGGTATACTCCTTTTACAAGCATGTGGTACTAAAAATGAAACCAATAGTCAGGAGATATCCAGTCTAGAGGTTAGTGTACCTATCCAAATGGATACCACGATATCTCAGGAGTTTGTGGCAGATATTAATGCCATCAATAACGTAGAAATACGGGCTCGGGTAAAAGGGTATTTGGATAAAATACATGTGGATGAGGGGAAAGCGGTTCGTAAAGGGCAGGTATTATTCACGATTAATAATTTGGAGTATTTGGCCGAAGTAATGCGTGCCAAATCCATATTGAACCAAACCATGGCGGAAATCAAAGCGGAGGAATTGGAGCTAATCAATACGCGATTATTGGTGGATCGAAATGTCATTGCCAAAAATCAATTATCCATCGCTCTAGCAAAAATAGAAGGTTTAAAAGCGAAAAAAGAGGAGGCTGAAGCGCATGTGAAAGCCGCTCAATTACGTGTGGAATATTCTTCTATTCGAGCACCCTTTGATGGAGTTGTAGACCGCTTACCTTTCAAAATTGGTAGCTTAGTTGACGAGGGAACTTTACTCACCACCTTATCTGATACCAAAAATGTATTTGCCTATTTCAATGTTTCTGAAAAGGAATATTTGGCATTTGCTGAATTGGGAGAAGGCTTTAAAAACAATTCAGCCGTGACTTTATTATTAGCCAATGGAGAATTGTACCCTCATGGGGGTAAGGTGGAAACGATTGAGGGCGAGTTTGATAAGAATACGGGTAATATTGCTTTTAGAGCGCGATTTGATAACCCAGAAAAACTGTTGAAACATGGTTCTTCTGGTCGCATTCAAATGCCAAAAAAGGTGAATGGTTACTGGTTATTACCACAAAAGGCGGTATTCGAAATTCAGGAAAAAAATTATGTTTTTATCAAGGACAAAACGGGTACTTTGAAGATGAAAAGCCTAGTGCCTGAGATTCGAATGCCGCACTTTTATTTAGTAAAAGGATTTAGTTCTTCGGATACCGTTTTAGTAGAAGGTATTCAATTGGTGAAACAAGGACAAAAGATCAAAGGAGAGTACGTTCCCATGCGGCAAATATTGGAAAAATCTAAAACACTTTAAGCAAGAACCATGGTACAAAAATTTATAACGCGTCCGGTTCTGGCTATTGTTCTTTCCCTCTTCATTGTGATTTTGGGGGTTATTTCCATGCAGCAGTTACCTATTACGCAGTTTCCGGACATCGTTCCACCAGCAGTGACGGTAACCACCAAATACACAGGTGCCAATGCAGAAGTATGTGCAAAAGCCGTAGTGACGCCTTTGGAAAGGGCAATTAATGGAGTAGCCGGTATGACTTACATGACTTCCGTTTCAGGAAATGATGGAACAAGTATTATTCAGGTATATTTTGAAGTGGGGACAGATCCCGATGTGGCGGCTGTCAATGTACAAACTAGGGTACAGACGGTTTTAGATGAAATGCCTGAAGAAGTAATTAAGGCAGGTGTGATGACGGAAAAAGAAGTAAACAGTATGTTGCTGTATGTGAACTTGTTAAGTTCGGATCCAAGCATCGACGAAAAGTTTATTTACAACTTTGCCGACATCAACGTTTTGCCTGAACTGAAGCGTATCAACGGTGTTGGATTTGCCGACATTATGGGTCAACGTGAGTATGCCATGCGTGTATGGTTGCATCCAGATCGCTTGTTTGCCTACAAACTATCCGCGGAAGACGTCATACAAGCTTTGCGTAATCAAAACGTAGAGGCCGCTCCAGGTAAAATCGGAGAGAGCTCAGGTAAACATCCGCAAACTTTGCAATATGTGATGCGGTATACGGGTAAGTTTACTCAAGTAGCGGAGTATGAAAATTTAGTTATCAAAGCGACTGAAACAGGCCAGATTTTACGCTTGAAAGATTTGGCCGATGTGGAATTTGGGTCGCTGGATTACGATGTGCTTTCGAAAGAAAATGGTCGACCATCAGCCGCAATTTTGTTAAAACAACGTCCGGGTTCCAATGCTGCGGAAGTTATTGAAAATGTCAAAAAACGATTGGCGGAATTGAAAACGTCTACTTTTCCTCCGGGCATGGGATTTACAATTTCGTATGATGTATCCCGTTTTTTAGATGCTTCGATTCATGAAGTAATTAAAACATTACTGGAGGCATTTTTATTGGTTGCCCTAGTGGTGTTTATATTTTTACAGGATTGGCGTGCAACTTTAGTGCCAATTATTGCGGTACCCGTGTCACTTGTGGGTACGTTTACCTTCATGCTGGCATTTGGGTTTTCGATCAACCTGTTGACTTTATTCTCCTTGGTGTTAGCCATTGGTATTGTGGTGGATAATGCCATCGTCGTGGTGGAAGCTGTTCATGCCAAAATGGAAGAAAAAGATATGCCTGTATTAGCTGCGACACAAGAGGCGATGCATGAAATTTCGGGTGCGATTTTGGCAATTACATTGGTTATGGGTGCCGTGTTTGTGCCTGTAGCTTTTCTTTCGGGACCAATTGGCGTATTTTTCAGACAGTTCTCTGTGACGATGGCCATTTCGATTGCCTTATCTGGATTGACTGCTTTGACATTAACTCCGGCACTTTGTGTTTTGTTATTGAAAAAACCTGAGCACAATCAAAAAAACTGGTTAGGTAAATTCTTCCATGCTTTTAACCATCGTTACGATCAAATCGCCAAAAAATATTTGCTTGTAGTAGGCACTTTAATTAGTAAGCGCATATTGATGTGGATGATTTTACTCGGTTCTGTGGTCGGTACAGTTATCTTATCTGGCATTGTCCCTAGTGGATTTATTCCTTCGGAGGATCAAGGAACCTTATATGTGAATGCGACGGCCCCTGCTGGTGCTACGCTGGAAAGAACGGAAAGTGTTATGGATCAGGTGTTTAAATCGATCAAAGGCATTGATGCAATTGAGTCATTCTCAACACTTGCCGGATTTAGCTTATTAACGGATGGATCAGGAGCGTCTTATGGAACGGGAATTATAACCTTGAAGCCTTGGGAAGAGCGCAAAGAAACAGTAAATGAATTGACAGAAATTATTCGGGCCAAAACAAATGGAATCAAAGATGCCAGTATTCAATTCTTCCCCCCTCCGGCTGTTCCTGGATTTGGAAATGCATCTGGTTTTGAATTTAGGATTCAGGATCGTAGTGGTTCGGGCGATTTGCAAAAATTGGCTGCCGTTTCAAATGACTTCGCGAAGAAACTAAATGAATCACCCGAAATTCAAAATACCTTCTCTAGTTTTGACCCAAACTTTCCACAATACATGCTGGAGGTAGATCAAGAAGCTGCGGCACAAAAAGGGGTGAATGTTTTGCCTGCCATGGATAACCTACAAACCTTATTGGGAAGTTTTTATGCCACCAACTTTATTCGTTTTGGTCAAATGTATAAAGTCATGGTGCAGGTTGATCCGCGTTACCGGGCGCATCCTGATGATGTCTTGAAGTTTTATGCCAAAAACAAATCCGGTGATATGGTTCCTTATTCTTCTTTTGTAAAGATGAAGCGAGTATATGGTCCAGAACAATTTACCCGCTACAATATGTTTACTTCTGCCATGGTCAACGGTGAACCTGCACCCGGATTTAGTTCTGGTGCGGTTTTGGATATCATCCGTGCACAAGCCTTGAAAAGTCTTCCTCGTGGATATACACTTGAGTGGTCGGGCATGACGCGAGAGGAGGATCTCGCTGGTAACCAAGCGATTTTCATCTTTGCCATTTGTTTGCTTTTTGTGTATTTATTGCTTTCTGCACAATATGAATCCTTCTTGTTGCCATTCCCCGTGCTGCTCTTCTTGCCAATGGGGGCGATGGGAACCTATGCATTCTTGTATTTATTTGGTTTACAAAATAACATTTATGCCCAAGTGGCCCTCGTGATGTTGATTGGTTTATTAGGTAAGAATGCCATCTTGATCGTAGAGTTTGCCATTGCTAAACAGAAAGAAGGGGCTTCGATTATTGAAGCGGCCAAAGAGGGTGCTTTTTCTCGTTTACGTCCGATTCTAATGACATCATTTGCTTTTGTCGCAGGATTGATTCCCTTGATGATTGCCTCGGGTGCCGGTGCGATCGGAAATCAAACAATTGGTACGGCATCTGCTGGCGGCATGATTTTAGGAACAGTGGGTGGATTATTAGTGATTCCCGGATTGTATGTTGTCTTTGCCACTATATCAGCTAAATTTTCTAAACCCAAGGTTTAATATGCGTCTAATCGTCATAATAAGTATATTTTCGATGAGCTTGCTGTCTTGTCAGCAAGCCATTTTCCGTGATGCCCGTAAGATCGATGCTGAACTGGAAGCCTATCGAATGAAAGATCTTGGGCAGTCTGTTTCTAGCATTGAAGCTTGTTGGAAAAAGGACAGTTTATTGGTACAATTAATAGATTCTGTCTTAATACGTAGTAATGACATTAAGATTGGGTTCTTAAATCTGGCTATTAGTCGGGCCCAGTATACTTTTGATCGAGGAGCTATGAAGCCGACTGTTTCAGGTGTTATTCAACCGAGTTTAAGAAGATTTAGTAAATACACCATGGATGGTGTGGGTAATTATGATACTCAATTTTCTCCTAATATTACCAAAGAGCAGATCATCCCAGAGCATTTGCCTGACGTGATGATCGGACTTCAATCCTCTTGGGAAGTGGATATTTGGGGGAAACTTTCTAAACGAAAAAAAGCGAGTGCTTTGCGGTATTTAGCGACGGAATCAGGTCAGCAGTGGTACATTACTTCTTTAGTTTCTGAGGTAGCTGGTATGTATGGACAATTGGTGGCTTTGGACCAGGAATTGGATATTTTAAAAACGAATATTGGTATTCAATTTAGTGCCTTGAGTTTGGTTAAGATTCAAAAGGAAGCCGGAAAAGTAAATGAATCTGCCGTACAACAATTGGAAGCTCAGTGGTTAAATTCAAGAGCTCAGGAAGGTTTGGTATTACAGCAAATTATTGAATTAGAAAACCAACTTCGTTATTGGCTAAACCAACCGACTAAAAAAATTGCACGTTCTCAATATCCATTCAATTGTTCCTTGGATAGCAGCATGTACGCTCAAATTCAGATTGATCAATTAGAAAGAAGACCAGATGTTCGTCAAGCTAGATTGGAATTGGAAGCCCAATTGCTGAACAAGGAAAGTGCTGACTTGGCATTAAAACCATCGGTGGTTTTATCGGGCATGTTAGGGGTACAAGGTTTTCAACCTGCTTACTTATTACAGTTGCCAAGCTCTATGGCTTATCAATTGATTGGGGGCATTACGGCACCTTGGTTAAATCGTTCCGCCTTATATTCCAATATTAGCAGAGAAAATGCTCGATGGAAAGCCCTGGATTTAAGCTATCAAAATGCACTGTTAAAAGGCTTTTTGGAATGGGATACTCAGGTGAAATCATTGGCCTATTTACAGCGTATGGATCAGTTGAAAGAGCGTGAAGTGATGTTGACCAAAGGAGCAATAGCCACCGTAGGAACTTTATTTACTACGGCTAAGGCCAATTATTTGGAGGTACTTACCGCACAGCAAAACGCTCTAAGGTCGGAATTGGAATTATTAGAAATTTCAAGAAAACGCTGGATTCATGCAATTCAACTGTACCGGGTATTAGGCGGAGGCTGGTAATTAGCTTGATTGTTTGATTAGGTTCTCGATTACCTTTGGGAAATCACGGTGCTCAAGAACCTGGCCTTTTCTGGCGACATCCTCTGGGCTGTCGCCAGGATCAATGCTAAAAGAACTTTGATGTATAATAGCTCCTTCATCATACTGTTCATTCACCAAATGAATGGTGATGCCTGATTCTTTTTCCCCTGCTTCAATGACGGCTTCATGTACAAAATGACCGTACATCCCTTTGCCTCCAAACTTAGGTAATAGTGCGGGGTGTAGGTTGACGATTCGTTGAGGAAAGGCCTGCACAAAACTGCCAGGAATTAGCCATAAAAACCCAGCTAAAACAATCCAATCGGTATCTAAAGCTTGAATTTCACTCAAGACTTTTCCGTTTTTATATTCTTCTCTGGAGAAAACTCGACAAGGTACATGCAGTCGTTTGGCACGTTCAATGACGCCCGCTTCAGGATTATTGCAATAAATACAACTTACCTGAGCTAGTGAAGAGCCTGCTAAATGTTGAATGATTTTTTCCGCATTGGAACCTGATCCAGAAGCAAAAATGATGATGTTTTTCAAGCCTGAACGATTATTTTCTTACAAATTTAGCCCATATTGCGGAACCTTTAGGCAAAAATTGAAGTTTTGTTTCTTCAGGTTAAAATCGGAACATGAAAATAGGAATCATTTGCTATCCAACGTATGGAGGGAGTGGGGTTGTGGCAACCGAATTAGGAAAAGCCCTAGCATCGGCTGGTCATGAAGTACATTTTATTACCTATACTCAGCCACCTAGATTGGATTTCTTTTCCGAGAATATTTTCTATCATGAGGTAAGTGTAGCTTCCTATCCCTTGTTTCAGTACTTACCTTATGAGTCGGCATTGGCTAGTAAAATGGTGGATGTTACCATCAATGAAAAACTGGATTTATTGCATGTACATTATGCCATTCCGCATGCATCGGCAGCTTATTTAGCGAAACAAATTTTAAAATACAAAGGAATCCACGTTCCTGTAATTACAACCTTGCATGGTACTGATATTACGCTCGTTGGAAGAGACCCTTCATTTGAACCCGTTGTCACTTTTTCTATCAATGAGTCGGACGGAGTTACAGCTGTATCAGAAAGTCTACGAAATGATACGTATGCGGAGTTTGAAATTTTAAGTGCGATTGAGGTTATCCCGAACTTCATTGACCTCAAACGATTTAAAAAACAAGCCAAAGAACATTTCAAAATAGCCATTTGTCCACATGGAGAAAAGCTGTTGATGCATACCTCCAATTTCCGGAAAGTAAAAAGAATTGAAGACATCATTCATGTATTTGAAAAAGTCAGAAAAGTAATTCCTTCCAAATTGTTGTTAGTTGGTGATGGACCAGAACGTTCTGCCATCGAAGCGCTTTGTCGGGATTTAGGCGTTCAAGGCGATGTCCGATTTTTAGGTAAGTTGGATACGATTGAAGAAGCCCTTTCTTTAGCAGATGTTTTCTTTTTAACCTCAGAAAAAGAGAGTTTTGGTCTGGCTGCTTTAGAGGCTATGGCTTGTGAAGTACCGGTGATTTCATCCAATGCGGGTGGGATTACGGAAGTGAATATACATGGTGAAACAGGCTTTGTAAGTGAAATTGGTGATATTGAAGATATGGCCAAAAATACCATTAAACTACTTTCAGACGAAGTGTTACTAACTCAAATGAAGAAGAATTCTTTAGAGAGGGCTAAATTATTTGATATTGAGAAAATACTTCCTATTTACGAAAACTACTATCAAAGGGTCATAAGCCAAAGTTGGAAATTCCCTACTCAGAATCTTTTGGATAGCGAATAGTTTCTATTAATTTTGTTTTATAGCCTAAGTCTACTTCAATTCAATTCCGATTTTTTTCTAAAAATTCGAAATATGGAAAAACAAAACATCCGTCCGAAGCATTCGGGTTCTAAACAATTATTTGAAAATCCATTATTGGAGAAATTGTCAAGAACACATATTGCTATTCCTGTTAGCCTATTTTTTTTAACAGGCATGGTGCTGTTGTATTTTGCCTTCACGTATGCGGTATTAGATAACAGGGTTATTTTAAGCCTATTTTTAGTGGGATTTTTTGGATTTACTTTCATTGAATATTGGGTTCACCGTAGTATTTACCACATAGAACCAAGCACCGAAGCAAGGTCTAAATTTCAATACATGGCACATGGTGTTCATCATGAGTATCCCAAAGATAAGTCACGCTTAGCCATGCCTCCAATCATAGCCGTCCTAGTGGTAGGTATGCTCTTTTCCATTTCATATTTTGCGCTCAACAATTATGCCTTTGCGTTTTTTCCTGGCTTTATCTGGGGATATGCATCCTATTTATTGGTGCATTATTGTGTTCATGCTTATCCTCCTCCCAAAAATTATTTTAAAATGCTTTGGGTAAACCATGCTGTTCATCATTATAAAGATGGGAATGCAGTGTTTGGTGTTTCTTCTCCTATTTGGGATTATATATTTGGTACGATGGATACCATGGATAAGAATAAGGTTCAGGAAAATCTATAATTCCAATTGCTTTACTTCCGAACTATCAGGACAATCATTCAGCAGGGCTTCCATGCTTTTCTGTAAGATAGGGTGAATCAGATTTGGGGCTATTTCTGCCAAAGGAATTAAAACAAATTTTCGTTGAGGCAAAAAGGGATGAGGGATTTGTAAATTACTTTCTTGGACGACTTGGTTCCCATAGAATAAAATATCCAAATCAATGATTCTAGCTTCCCATTGTTGTTTCCTCACTCGGCCTAGCTCGGATTCAATACTTAATAATTGAGTGATTAATTCTTGCGGATTAAGTTTTGTGTTTAATTCAAGCACTTGGTTCAGAAAGTCAGCTTGCTGCGTGTTTCCCCAGGCTTTTGTTTGATATAGGGATGAAAAATGAAGTATAGGCCCTATTTTTTTTTCAAGAATTGGATAGACATTTTTAAAAATTTCAAGGGTATTTCCTAGATTGCCTCCCAAAGAGAGGTAAATGTTGGTGGCCATGGTCAATTTCATTTCTAACAAACTTACAAATTTCTTTTTTATGCCTAAGAAAAATGCTCCTTTGGAATTAAAACCAGGTATGTTATTGGTTTCTGAACCATTTTTGGAGGATCCTTCATTTCATCGTTCTGTTGTATTATTGTGTGAACATTCTTCCTCACATTCTTTTGGATTGGTGTTAAATCAAAGGCAAGAAATTGTGCTGGATTCGTATATGGATGAGAAGGTGATGGAAGATGTACCACTTTATTCTGGCGGGCCAGTAGATCCCACCATCATGCAGTTTGTTCATCGAAGACCGGATTTAATTCCCAATGGGATTGAGATAGGACAGGGGGTATTTTGGTCAGGAGATTTTGAGCGGGCCATTGAATTAGTGGTTGGAGGGGAAATTGGGTTTGAAGAAATCAAATTTTTCATTGGTTATTCAGGATGGGGAGCAGGCCAGTTGGAAAGAGAAGTAAAATCCAATGCTTGGATGTTACATCCTGCCAAAGCCGAATATGTCTTTGATGAGCCCACCTTGAATTTGTGGAGGAAAGTCTTGTTTGATAAAGGAGGGGATTATCGCGTATTGTCTACCTATCCAGATGATCCTAATCTAAACTAAGGAAGCCTAGGCTAGCTAATTTTAGCCCAGTTGGTGGTGTCTCTACGCTGATGAGCTACCTGTTCACGAATCATCTGGTGATTGGGGAGCATTAATTGTGGGTCTTCGTCCAAAACTTTCTGGGCAGTTTCTCTCGCAACCTTTAATATTTCACCATCTTTGGCTAGGTCTGCAATCATGAGATCTATCGCACCACTTTGACGCGTACCTCCTAAATCTCCAGGGCCTCTTAATTGTAAGTCTACTTCCGCAATCTCAAAACCATTGTTGGTTCTTACCATCGTTTCAATCCTTTTTTTGGTATCAGCACTTAATTTATAGCCAGTCATTAAAATACAATAACTCTGCTCTGCACCTCGCCCAACTCGGCCTCTGAGCTGATGAAGTTGTGCTAATCCAAATCTTTCAGCACTTTCGATGATCATGATGCTGGCATTGGGGACATTGACCCCTACCTCAATAACAGTGGTTGCCACCATGATTTTGGTTTCATTTTTGACAAATCGAGCCATTTCAAAATCTTTATCGGCTGATTTCATTTTGCCATGAAGAATACCCAAGGGCACCTCAGGAAAGGCCCTTGAAATACTTTCAAAGCCATCCATCAAATCTTTGAAATCCATTTTTTCGGATTCTTCAATCAGTGGATAGACGATGTACACCTGACGGCCTTTGTTTAACTCATGTTGAATAAAACCAAATACCTGCAGACGATGGCTATCATAGCGATGAATGGTTTGAATAGCTTTTCTTCCTGCGGGCATTTCATCGATGATGGAAATATCTAAATCCCCATACAGCGTCATGGCCAAAGTACGCGGGATAGGCGTGGCCGTCATCACCATGACATGTGGGTGAGTCTGTTTGTTTTTATCCCAAAGTTTGGCGCGTTGAGCTACCCCAAAACGGTGCTGTTCGTCAATAATGCACAATCCCAAATTGTGAAATTGGACTACATCTTCAAAGATGGCATGGGTCCCCACCAAAATTTGTAATTTCCCAGAGGCTAAATCTTCATGTAAAACTTGTCGATCTTTCTTTTTAGTCGAGCCTGTTAACTTGGCAATTTGAATATCCAATAAATCAGCAAATTTCTTTAACCCTTGATAATGTTGATCCGCCAAAATTTCAGTTGGAGCCATCAGGCAGGCTTGGGTCCCATTATCAATAGCCAAGAGCATCGCAATAAAGGCTACAATGGTTTTGCCCGATCCAACATCTCCTTGTAGAAGTCGGTTCATCTGCTGCCCTGATTTCATGTCTTGAAAAATTTCTCGAATCACTTTTTTCTGCGCATTGGTCAATTCAAAGGGCATGTGATTTTGATAGAAATTGGTTAATAGGGCAGCTGATGAAAAAACTTGACCGGGGAAAGCGGTTTTCCTGACTAAATTTTGTTTGATTAATCGGAGTTGGTTATAAAACAGCTCTTCAAATTTCAAGCGTCTTTTGGCTTGATGTAGCCAATTTTCAGATTGGGGTAAATGAATGTGGTATAGGGCTTCTTGCTTGGAAATGAGTTTAAATTGTTGGATTATTTCTGTAGGAAGCGTTTCTCGAATGTAAGGGAAGGCCACTTGCAAGACATTTTTTTGCAGTTGAGCTATCACTTTACTGTCTATGTATTTTTTTCTTAATTTATCAGTTAAGGAATAAACAGGATGGAAATAGGTGTCATTTTGGGTTTTGCCCTTATAAACTTCCATTTCTGGGTGAGTAATTTGGATTTGTCCATTGAAGCTAGTTGGCTTGCCATAAAATAAATAATCCACCCCGGGCGTTAAGGTTTTTTCAAGCCATTTAATGCCTTGAAACCAGACTAGCTCAATACAGCCAGATTCATCGCAACATTGAGCTACGAGTCTTTGCTTGGGTCCCTGACCGATTTTTTCTTTGTAACGAATGCGCCCTACAAATTGGGCATGCTCCAATTGTTCGGTGATTTGATCAATCGGATAAATAGCCGTTCGGTCTTCGTAACGAAAGGGAAAGTACTGAATTAAGTCGCCATAGGTAAAAAGACCTAATTCCATTTGAAGCAGGCTAAGCCTCGCGGGAGTGATACCACGTAGCAAAGCTAAATCTGTTTCAAAAAAATGGGTCATGGGCATTCCATAAAAATTTTGTGAATTTAGGTATATTTACAAAACCTTAGGGAGAATTTTTTAAGCTTTATGTTTTTAACAAACACTTTATTAATTTCTAGATTAAAATACCCTTCTTTAACTCGTGTGAAGCACGTATTGCTGCTACTCTTTTTATTGGGAGCAAATATACCTACTTGGGCTCAATGTCCAGTGTGGGTAGCTACCGAAAAGAAAGTGGTGGTCTTTTCTCCCAATCGCCTTTTAGGGGAACCTTATCCTGATCCCATTCCCATTCCTGTCAATGGGGCGCAAAATGCAGATATCAAATGGACATGGACTTTAGCGGGAACAAATCGTGGACAAGAAATTGGTATTACTGATACAACTAGACTGAATACCACGTTTGACATTCAGAAAATCATTCAAAGCCATCAAGATTTAGAAGGTACAAGTTTTACTTTGACGTATTTTATTACAGGAGTGGGAAAAGATGCTACTACGGGTTTATCTTGCCAGAGTTTTGCCACCATAGACGTGGTTGTTTTAGTTAAAATACATCCCTACAATGCCATCACTCCCAACTCAGATGATACGAATGATGAATGGTTCATTGATTATTTATACAATTACCCAGATGCCAGTATCGTGATTTTTGACCGATGGGGCCAACCTGTTTTTGAAAGTACAGGCTATCAATATGAAGAAAAGCCCTTTAAGGGGAAGTTTAATGGGAAGGATTTACCCTCTGGAACCTACATGTACCGCATTACACCCAGTGAGGATTATGGTACAATTTATGGTAATTTGACCATTGTTAGATAATTTATGAAAAGCTTATTAGACCAACAGTTTCAGTCAGAAGGATTTGTCATTAGCCAAGTCGAGGATTTGCTCAACTGGGCTAGAGCTAGTTCTTTGTGGCCTATGAGCTTTGGTTTGGCTTGTTGCGCGATCGAAATGATGCAGGCTTTTGCATCGGGTTATGATTTAGATCGTTTTGGTGTTTTTCCTCGCCCTTCGCCTCGACAGTCGGATGTGATGATTGTAGCAGGAACGGTGACTTTCAAAATGGCCGATCGTATTCGTCGTTTATATGAGCAAATGCCTGAACCTAGGTATGTAATTTCTATGGGTTCTTGTTCCAACTGTGGTGGTCCTTACTGGGACCATGGTTACCATGTGGTGAAGGGAGTGGATCGGATTATTCCCGTGGATGTGTATGTACCGGGATGTCCACCAAGACCCGAAGCCTTATTAGGTGGCATCATAAAATTACAAGAGAAAATTCAACAAGAAAGTTTGGTTGTTCCTGCCCGCATTTTGGAAGCCATCTCATAAAAAGACTCGCATGAATGCAGTGCTACATATTAAAGAACTAATCGAACAAAGTTTGGGTAAAAGCCTGAGCTTTGAAGAGGCGAATAGTCGGGTTACTTTAGAGGTAGAAGATTTGGTTTCTGTGTGTGATTTACTTTGGCGGAGCCCTGAATCGTACTTTGATTCACTTTCTTGTTTAACAACCATCGATCAAGGTCCTTCATCGGGGGATTTGGAATTGATTTATACCCTATATTCCATCCCCAATCATGTGACATTTCACCTTCGGGTTGTAGTGCCTCGCTTATTGCCAGATGGCTCTTTGCCTGAAGTACCTACGGTTTCGCATATTTGGAAAACAGCCGATTGGCATGAAAGAGAGGCCTTTGATTTAGTCGGGGTGAAATTTACAGGCCATCCTGATTTAAGAAGAATATTACTTCCTGAGGATTGGAAAGGACACCCCTTGAGAAAGGATTATGAAGAACCCGATACCTACCATGGTATTCAAGTAAAATATTAGTCTGATGAAAATAGCAGGCTTTACTTTTATTCGGAATGCCATCAAAAACGATTATGCCATTGTGGAGGCCATTACTTCCATTCTGCCCATTTGTGATGAATTTGTGGTAGCTGTGGGCAAATCTGAAGATGATACATTGGCCTTAATTCAAAGTATTCCATCCAATAAAATTCGAATTATAGAAACGGTTTGGGACGATAGCCAACGTGAAGGCGGGCGAACTTTTGCTTTAGAAACAGATAAGGCCTATTCGGCTATTTCTCCCGATACGGATTGGGCATTTTATATACAAGGGGATGAATGTGTGCATGAAATGGATTTGCCTATCATTAAACAATCCATGGAGCAGTATGTACAAGATGACGCGGTGGAAGGACTTTTGTTTCATTACCGCCATTTTTATGGGTCTTACAACCATGTCGCGGTGTCAAGAAGATGGTATCGTAGGGAAATTAGGGTAGTGAAATATCACCCTGATGTACATTCGTATAAAGATGCTCAAGGATTTAGAAAAGCGGGGAAAAAGATACAAGTGAAGCTTATCCCAGCTCATATTTTCCACTATGGTTGGGTAAAGCCTCCCCAAGGTTTAAATAATAAAGTGAGAAACTTCACACAATTTTATCATGACGATGCTTGGTTGGCAGCGAATGTTCCTCAGGATTATCAATTTGATTATGGAAATGCAGAGCGTTTAACTCTTTTTGAAGGGACCCATCCCCAAGTTATGCAAGCTAGGGTATCCCAACAAAATTGGCCTTTTCATGTGGATCCTAAGGAATTAAGAAAGTGCATGAGCTTACGCAGAAAGGTGTTGCAGCAAATTGAAGATTGGACAGGTAGGCGGATAGGGGAATACAAAAACTACCGAATAATTTCATGATGGAAGAGAAAATTTCTTATTTCCCGCAAGAAGCTTCGCAGACCAAGCCCTTTTTTTCTATCCTAATACCGACATGGAATAATTTGGCATTTCTTCAGAACTGTATTCGAAGTATTCGCCAGCATGCTACTACTTCTTATCAATTGGTGGTACATCTCAATGAAGGTGCGGATGGATCTTTGGAGTGGATCAAAGAGCAGGGGGATATTGCTTATTCACACAGTGAAGAAAATGTGGGTGTATGTTATGCCATGAACGCCATGCGAAAATTGGCTACGGCGGATTACTTGTTGTATCTCAATGACGACATGTATGTGCTACCCAATTGGGATGGAATATTGCAAGAGGAAGTGTTGGCTTGTCCAGATCATTATTTCTTCATTTCAGCCACCATGATTGAGCCTCGGGCTCAGAGTAATTGTTCGATTGAACAGGCTTATGGCTATAACCTAGAAACTTTTGAGGAGGAGCGATTACTGAAAGAGTGGAACACTTGGGAGAAAAATGATTGGCAAGGAAGTACATGGCCGCCCAATGTAGTGCACAAAGATCTATGGGATCTTGTAGGTGGTTATAGTGTGGAATTTTCTCCTGGTATGTATTCAGATCCGGATTTTTCTATGAAATTATGGCAAGCAGGCGTTAGATTATTCAAAGGGGTAGCCCGAAGTCGAGTTTATCATTTTGGTTCTATTTCTGTCAAAAGAGTGAAGCAAAATAAAGGATATTTTCAATTTATTCGGACTTGGGGAATGAGTTCGGGGACTTTCTCCAAATACTATTTACAAAGAGGAAAGCCATTTAATGGGCTATTAAAAAAACGGTACATCCCATTTTGGGTTCATCTCAAAAATTGGTATTATCGGTTCAGTCTGCGCTTCAAAGCCTAATAGATGGTAAAAAGTAATTTAAAAGGATACAGCCATTTGGCGATAGCTCCTTTTTTCTTGTAGGCCAACATCACATCTCGGTATTTCATGACTAGGTAAGTTCTTCGGATTCTCGACAGAAGGCTAGTGGAGCTAAAATCATGAGCTAGATTCCTTAATACTTGTTTTTCTATGGCTTTTTCAGCTGGGCAAAGTTCAGCCAATAGTTGAACGCGTTGCTGTATACGAAGGTCTCGCTGCTTTCTGGTAACATAGTGCTTAGGTGCTTTTTTTAAGTTAGCACCTATGGCATTTTGATCATGTTGGCGGTATTGAACTAAGATTTCAGGTAAATAAGTACTGCCTTGATAGCAGGTTGCTACAAAGCCAATGTAATAGTCATGAGAAACAAATCTTGGAAAAGGGAAAGCATGGGTCAATATGGATTTTTGAAATAACATGCTGTGGCCTGGAGCCCAGGCACCAAAAGTATACATCAGGGGTGAGGAATATGGGATCTGGTTTTTCAAGTCAGACATTCTTTGTGGAAGTTCATTTCCTTGTTTGTCAATGAGTTGGGAGTCAGCGTAAATCAATGAATGAGAACCAATGGCATGAAATAGCCGACTTATTTTTTGTTTTTCCCAGATGTCATCTTGGTCAGAAAGGGCAATCCATTCTCCTTGGGCTAATTGAATTGCTTTTTCAAAACTTCCTACATAACCTAAGTTTTTCTCATTTTGGAAAATGTTAATTCGGGGATCTAGCTGAGCTAGGGTTTGAAGTATGGTCCATGTGGCATCGGTGGAGGCATCATCCAAATAGATAAATTCTAAATGAGGATAATCTTGGTTTAGGTGACTATGAATCTGTTCTTCTACAAATTTCTCACCCCGGTAACAAGCCATGACGATGGAAATCAAGGGGAACTTCTTGTTGTTATTCTGTTTGGAGGGCATTGAAAGGGTATGAATTCTGATAAGTTTAAGAAATTGTAGTAATTTGGCCTAAATTTAAGAAAGATTCTCATTGAAAACCTATCTCCGACTACTTAGCTATGCCGTTTCCATTCGGAAGTATGTATTTCCCTACTTTGGATTTTCATTCTTGGCGAGCTTATTTGGAATCTTAAATTTTACCTTGTTGATTCCGCTGTTAAATGTGCTTTTTAATCAAGCAGCTACAAACAATATAGCCTTATACAGAAATCTACCTGAATTTACTTTTTCACCCAATTATTTCTCCTTTGCTTTTAATCATTATTTCTATGGAGCCCTAGAGCAATATGGAAGAATTGGTGCCTTGCAATATGCCTGTGGAGCCATTATGGTTTCTGTGATTTTGTCCAATATCTTTCGTTATTTTTCTCAACGAGTTTTAAAAACCGTGGAGGCGGATACCATCGCTTCCCTTCGGCAGGCGGTATTTGAGCGAGCCATTCGTTTGGATTTGAGTTATTTCAGTGAAAGAAAAAAGGGCAATTTGATGTCGCGCTTGACCACGGACGTTCAGGAGGTGGAAAATAGTATTGGTCGGGCCTTTACCGCCACATTCAAAGAGATCTTTTCCTTGGTCTTATTTTTTGTCTTTTTGGCCAGTATGTCGGGCAAATTGACCTTGTTTTCCTTGATGATACTTCCCCTATCTGGAGGAGTTATCGCCACCATTACCCGAAGATTACGACGAGCAGCTGGTGAAGTACAACAGCATTTAAGTGGCTTGATTAGCTTATTGGACGAGACTTTTGGAGCCATGCGCGTGGTGAAGGCCTTTCGGGCAGAGCCTATGATGGATCAACGATTCCAGCAAGAAAATGGGAAATACCGGCATTCCTTGTTGAAGATGGTATTCCGACAAGAGTTAACGTCTCCTGTATCGGAAAGTTTGGGAGTTTTAGTTGTTACAGGAATATTGCTTTATGGGGGTACCTTGGTGATTTCAGGAGAAGGAGAATTAAGCGCATCGACATTCATTGCTTTTATTGCTACTTTTTCGCAGGTCATGCGACCGGCCAAGGCCATAGCCGATGCATTCAGCGGTATTCAGCGAGGAGTGGCTAGTGCGGACCGTATTATTGAGATATTGGATACTCAACCAATTATTGTGGCCGAGGAACCGATTATTTCTAAGAAAGAATTAGTTCACCGCATTGTTTTTGATCAAGTGAATTTTGCTTATCAAAAGGATAAACTCGTTTTGGATCATGTCAGTTTTGAGATTCCCAAAGGGAAAACCATTGCTTTGGTTGGGCCATCAGGAGGAGGAAAATCAACGTTGGCGGATTTATTGCCCCGTTTTTATGATCCCAGTTCGGGTCAAATTCTAATTGATGAGGTGCCCATTAAGCAAGTACCATTAGAGGATTTGCGGTCTATGATGGGTATTGTGACGCAAGAATCCGTTTTGTTTAATGATACGATATTTAATAACATTGCCTTTGGTACGGAAGCTAGTCAGGAAGAGGTAGAAGAAGCCGCTAAAATCGCCAATGCCCATGATTTTATCATGGCTAATCCAGAAGGCTATCAGGCACACATCGGGGATCGAGGTTCAAAATTGTCGGGGGGGCAACGTCAGCGGATTTCCATTGCGAGAGCTGTATTGAAAAACCCACCGATTCTGATTTTGGATGAAGCTACTAGTGCGCTTGATAATGAATCGGAAAAACTGGTTCAGGCAGCTTTAACGAACCTGATGAAGAATAGAACGGTATTGGTGATTGCGCACCGTTTGAGCACCATTCAGCATGCTGATCAGATATTGGTAGTACAAAAAGGAAAGATTATGGAAAGGGGAACGCATGAGGAATTAATGCGTGATTCGAAGGGACTTTATGCCAAATTAAGTCATGCCAAATAATCTACCTTTTGATAATTTGGTCAATTGATTTATCAAGAAATGATTAGTTATTCCATTTAGAAAAGGGTAATTTTGCGTTCGAATTGTAAAATTAGCATTGATTATCTACTATGTCATCATCATTATTAGCTCAACGAATTCAAGCTTTAGAAGAGTCCTCCACCTTGGGAATGACTAAAAAAGCACGTGAATTAGCCGCCCAAGGTCATAAAGTTATCAGTTTATCCGTTGGAGAGCCAGACTTCAAAACTCCTGCTCACATCTGTGAGGCTGCCAAGAAAGCCATTGATGATGGTTTTCATGGATATTCCCCGGTAGCTGGTTATCCAGATTTACGTATGGCCATTGCCAACAAATTGAAACGTGATAATGGTTTAGAGTGGGCATCTGAAAACATCGTTGTTTCTACAGGAGCTAAGCATTCCCTAGCTAATGCCATTGCTGCATTAATCGATCCAGGTGATGAGGTTATCATTTTCTCGCCATATTGGGTTTCTTATTCGGAGATGGTCAAATTAGCCGAAGGTACATCTGTGATAGTTCAAGGTTCATTTGAAAACAATTTCAAAGTAACATCTGAGCAATTTGAAGCAGCGATTACACCTAAGACTAAAATGGTGATGTTTGCTTCGCCAAATAATCCTACAGGATCCGTTTATACCGAATCTGAATTACGTGATATCGCCAATGTTGTGGCTCGCCATGAGCGCATCTTTGTGTTGGCAGATGAAATATATGAGTATATTAATTTTACTCAAGGAGGCCATTTTTCTATCGGTTCTATTCCTGAAATCAAGGACCGTGTTATCACCGTTAATGGAGTTGCCAAAGGGCATGCCATGACGGGTTGGAGAATTGGATTCATTGCCGCAGCAAAATGGATAGCTGATGGTGTGGAGAAATTACAAGGTCAGGTAACTTCTGGCACGAACTCCATCGCTCAAAAAGCCGCAGTAGCTGCTTTTAATGGGACATTGGATCATGCTTATGAAATGAAAGCCGCCTATGACCGTCGCCGTAAATTGGTCGTTGGTAAATTACGTGAGATAGAAGGATTTAAAGTAAACATGCCAGATGGTGCATTTTATGCTTTCCCTGATATTTCCTACTTCTATGGTAAATCAGATGGAAAGACGACCATCAATGATTCTGATGATTTCTGTAACTGGTTATTACAAGAAGCTTTTGTAGCTACCGTAGCGGGTTCAGGATTTGGAGCACCTAATTGTATGCGTATTTCTACCGCTGCTGCCGATGAGCAATTAGAAGAAGCTTGCGAGCGCATTAAAAATGCCGTAGCTAAATTGAAATAAGATTATTTCTTTATAAAGAAAAAGGTTAGCCGAATAGCTAACCTTTTTTTATGCCCAATGGATTAACCAGACTTAGGGAACTATTTCTGTTTCAGTGATTTGCTCAATATACTAAATCCGATGATCGCAGAAACCAAGGAGGCCAATAAAATACTGAACTTGGAAACGTCCACGATGGATGCTTGATTAAATGATAAGTTGGTAATGAAAATGGACATGGTAAATCCAATTCCACCCAAAAAACCAACGCCTACAATAGATGCCCAAGATAAATCTTTGGGTAATTTGCTGATCCCTAAACGAGAAGCAATCAAACAAAATAGAAATATACCAATGGGTTTACCTAAGCTCAAACCTGTGAAAATACCCAAACTGTAGGTTTCTAGTAATTTGCTTGTCGTATCAGTATTTAAGATAATCGCGGTGTTGGCCAAAGCAAAAACGGGTAAAATTCCAAAGCTGACGGGCTTATGCAAAAAGTGCTGAATTTTAGTGGAAATGGAAATATGATCCCCTTTGTCAAAAGGAATAGCGAAGGCTAATAAAACCCCGGTAATGGTTGGGTGAACACCTGATTGTCCCATAAAATACCACATGGCTATGCCACCCAATAGATACAATGGAATGGAACGTACTTTGGCAAAATTTAATCCACCCAATAGAGCAAATGTGCCCAAGGATAACAGTAAATTGGTCCAATCCAGTCCATTGGAATAAAAAGTTCCAATGATCACAATGGCCCCTAGGTCGTCGATCACTGCCAAAGCCGTCAAAAATATCTTGAGCGATAATGGTACTTTGTTTCCCAAAAGGGATAAGATACCCAGGGCAAAAGCGATGTCTGTAGACATGGGAATTGCGCTTCCTGAAATGGTTTCCGTGCCGTAATTAAAAATAGTATATATGATCACAGGGACAATCATGCCACCTAAAGCCCCAATGATGGGAAAAGATGCCTCTTTGATTTTGGATAATTCTCCGATGTAGATTTCTCTTTCTAATTCTAAACCAACCAAGAGAAAAAAGATGGTCATTAAGCCATCATTAATCCAATGTTCTAATGAATGGCCCAATACATCTGTCTTCCAAAGATGTTGGTAGGCATTTCCCCACTCTGAATTGGTCACATACAAGGAGAAAAGGGTACAAAAAATCAAGATAATACCACTTGATTTTTCGCTTTCAACAAATTCTTTAAATAATTTACTAACCTTCATAAGATGGGCAAGTGTGTGGATATAATTTAGAAATGGTAGCTAAAGCTAGCCGCATAATAATTGGGTGCTACTCTAGGCTCCCACTGAAAGACTTGGGATTTAGCAAATTGATCTTTCAATTTCGGATAAATATAATAGGCTAATTCTGCTGAAGCAATGCCAATACCTGCACCCACTAATACATCACTTAACCAATGTTCATGATTCGCTAAACGAAGATAACCCGTTCCTGCAGCCAAGGTATAACCTGTTATGGCTAACCATGGATAATCCTTGCCTAGCTCCTTTGCTAAAACGGTGGCTCCGAAAAAAGCGGTAGCTGTATGTCCAGAAGGAAAGGAATGTTCCGCGCCATTAGGACGAGTTTCATTGATAATACGTTTTAAGCCTTGTGTACTGATGACATAGATGCCTGTTCCTACGAGGAATAAACCCAACTGCTCTTTGCCTTTGTGTTGTGCCTTGGCTCCTAAAAGCCTTGCCCCAATTTGAATAATCGTAGGACTATACTGTAAGAAATCATCAGCAGAACTTTGAAAGCTTGCATAATTTTCGTGATGCCAAGTTACCTGTTTATCGTGAGCGCTTTGGTTATAAAACGCAAGACCACCTAAGGTTAAACTCAAAGGAGCTATCCATGGCTTCAGCTTGCTGCTTTTCTTTTCTTGTCCGAAACTGGCATGTTCCCTCCCAAAGAAAAAGAGGCCAACTAGAAGCAAATGTTTAAAAGAAGTCATTATTTCTCAGCCAGTAAGTTTTGGATTGTTTTTTCAAATTCTTGAACCCAATCCGTATAATATAAACCCGTTCCTGGTCCTGAAAAACCCGTATGTATTTCTCGGACTTTCCCTTTTTTATCGATGATAAAGGTAGTAGGATACCCATTAAATTTATTCAACATGGGGAAAACCCGAGCAATGGTTTCATCTTCTGGGACACCTCCAAAGACTATGGGATACTCAATGCCAATTTTCTTTTTGAAATTTTCAATTTTGGGTCCAGAAACAGGCATTTCAGGGGAGTATTCAAATGAAACCCCAATAACTTCCACACCTTTAGCTTTGTTTTTGGCATAAAATGGGGCTAAAAACCGAGCTTCATCAATGCAATTGGGGCACCATGAGCCCATGATTTCCACAATAACCACCTTGTTCTTGAATCGTTCATCATCTAAACTGATATTTTCACCTTTGGGTGTGGGTAAATTGAAATTCAAACGATCGTAAGCGGGTTTTAAAAAAGTTAATTTTTTCAAATCAGGCAAGCTGGCTTTGGGGTCTAAAATTCCTTTGAATTCTTTTTTGGTGGCAAATCCAGAGAATAAGGTACCTTTAATTTCTTTTCCGCTCACTTTGGTTTTGAATAGTAAGACAAAACTGCCATCAAAATAGCTCACCAATAGGCTATCTCCTGATACGTTCCCTTGTAAAAAACGATAATCACCTGAGGTCTGTAAAATAGAACCAGTTACCTTGTTTCCTACTTGTTTGAAAACACCTACACTTGGGGTATGTTTATCATCTACAGAAATATCCACATTCCAGGTGCCACTAACATTGACGCTTGGAGCTTTAAGTGCTGTGAATCTTTCCTTGGAGCCATAGTTAGCGGAAAAAGGAAGCTGATTGACAAATTTTCCATTTCTTTTTTTGATCCAGTAACCTGACATCTTTTTTGAACCGTCTAAACGGGCTATAATTTCTGAATCATATAGATCGAAGGGTATTACTAAGGAATCGCCTCGAAAAAAGGATTCCCCTAAGAGAAAGCTTTCTGAGCCATTGATCACTTTAATGGAAAAGGTATTTTTCTTTTTACCTGGAGCTACACTGAGGTTAAAAGGAAGACCTCCTCCTTGAGAACGAAGCTCGGCTCTCCAGGGGCCCACATATGGATTCGATCTTGATTGAGCAGCTAAATTTCCTATTAAAAAGAAAGAAAGAAAAGCTAATAATAAATAGCGTATTGTCATGATGTTGAAATGCTTGTGTGCAAAGATAGGACAAAGCTAGGCGGCTTTAAAAAAAATGCTGACAATTTCGAAAATTGATGAAATGGCCAAAGGATAATTTGTAAATTTGTTTTGAATAGACCCTATGATCGAGAACCCTTACCATACCTCCGTTTTGTTGCATGAGTGCATCGATGGATTAGCCATTAAGCCAGACGGCATTTATGTGGATGTGACTTTTGGAGGAGGAGGCCATTCTAGGGCAATACTGGAAAAGCTAGGCCCAACCGGGCGATTATTTGCCTTTGATCAAGATCCGGATGCTTGGCGACAAGCGGAGAAAATCGACGATGATCGTTTGGAGTTGATTACGGCCAATTTTAGGCATATTCAGAAATACTTACGGATACATGGGATCAAACAAGTGAATGGAATCTTGGCCGATTTTGGCGTATCATCCTTTCAATTAGATGCCGCAGAAAGGGGTTTTTCAACGCGATTTGATGGACCTTTGGATATGCGAATGGGACCTTCAGCCTCCACCGATGCAGCAGAGGTGTTAAATTCCTATTCAGCAGAAAACTTGCAAAGGATTTTTGGGATGTACGGTGAGATAAAAAATGCGCGAACATTAGCCCAAGCGGTTGTACAAGCGAGGACTCAAAAAGGCCTAAAAACGACATCGGAATTCAAAGAAATATTGGCTAAATTAGCTCCAAGATCACGCGAGTTCAAGTACTTTGCTCAAGCGTTTCAAGCGGTACGCATTGAGGTAAATCAAGAACTAGCGGTCATTGAAGAATTTTTAGAACAAGCAGCTACTTTATTGGCTCCAGACGGAAGGTTAGTGGTGCTGGCATTTCATTCTTTGGAAGACCGATTGGTGAAAAATTTCATACGAACAGGGGATTGCCATGGGAAGGAAGACAAGGATTTGTTTGGGGTCGTACACAAACCATTAGAATCGGTCATTCGGAAACCTATTACGGCATCCGAAGAAGAATTAAAAAGAAACCCACGTTCGAGAAGTGCAAAATTGAGAATCGCAGCTAAATTATAATATGGCCAAGCAAGTTTCTGATACTGAGCAAGTTCCTAAAACCTCCGTTCCAAAAGAAGGGATACTGGACCTATTGTTCAATATGGATCCGCTAACAGGCGGTGAACTGCCCGTTAAATTGGTTTATCGCATAGGTTTTGTAGCATTTTTGATTCTAGTATACATTTATTATTCCATGTTAGCCGATGGAAAAATTCATCAGATAGCTAAAACCAAAGCAGAATTGGAAGAGATTCGTGCGGATTATACCACCCAAAAAGCAGAATTTATGAAAATTGGCAAACAGAGCCATTTGGCCCTTGCCATGAAAAAATATGCGTTGGAACTAAGCCTTACACCGCCTACTAAAGTCGTGATGGATCAATCTAAAGATGGGAAAAATAGCGATTAGTTTATGGCAAAGTTGAAAAGACAAAACATTCGGGAGATTATTACTAAGCGTTTCATCCTCTTTTTCATGGTGGTGATTATGCTCTTTGTCTTGTTGGTTTTCAATTTATATAAGATCGTTTTTATCAATGGCGATACCTTGCGAAATGACGTGTTCAATACCTACATCAAAGAAAGAAGTGTTGATGCAACCCGCGGTAATATTTATTCGGATGATGGTAGTTTATTAGCAACTTCTTTACCAAAATACCGACTCGGTCTTGATCCTTCAGTGTATAATCGAAATGCTACATCAGAGCAAAAATTCAAGGAGCATATTGATGAGCTAGCCAATGCATTAGCGAATTTTTTTCAGGATCATACTGCGGAAGAATACAAGAACAAAATAGTTTCTGCGAAAAAGAATGGTAAAAACTACTTACTATTAAACAACCGTTTACTCGATTTTCAAGAGCGGAAGAAAGTCGCCAAATTTCCTTTATTTAATTTGGGAGAAGCAACTAAAACGGGGATCGTTTTTGATAAAGTCAATGTACGCTATGCTCCTTTCGGGCAAATGGCTTATCGGACTGTGGGTTATTTGAAAGATAAAGTAGCTGTTGGTATTGAAGGAAGTTTCAATACAGAGTTGAAAGGAACACCGGGGAAAGGGCTATTTGAAAAGATGGATAAAAATACTTGGCGTCCAGTGGAAGGAGGAGAAGAATCTGTTCCTAAGCCAGGTTTGGATATTTATTCAACTCTGGATATCAACATTCAAGATATTGTTGAAACAGCACTGATGAAAGCCATGACCACCTATGAAGGAGATTATGGGGTAGTGATTGTGATGGAAACAACGACAGGGGAAATTAAAGCCATTTCCAATTTATCTAAGAATGCGAATTCTCCAACAGGATATTCAGAGAGCTTTAATTACGCCATTCGAGAAGCAAGAGACCCGGGCTCTGTTTTCAAATTACCCTCTATGATGGCCATGTTAGAAGAGGCAGATTTGCCTTTGGATATGCCCGTATCTACAGGTAATGGAAAATACCATCACTACAATGGAACCATGTCGGATTCTCATCCGATGGGAACCATTTCGGTAGCCCAAGTGATCGAAAGTTCTTCCAACGTGGGAACCATGGTTCTCATGAAAAAAGTCTTTGCCTCGAAGCCAGCCAAATATTATGATTATTTGAGAAAGTTCCATTTAATCGAGTCATTACATTTTCAAATTCAACCTAATCCTAGGCCGAATTTCCCAGTTCCGGCCAAATGGGATGCTTTCCAGTTACTTTGGTCTTCGGTCGGCTATTCAACCCAATATTCGCCTTTGCAGCTAGTTTCATTTTATAATGCTATTGCGAATAATGGCTATTGGGTACAACCAATCATTGTTAGTAAAGCTACCCGAGCAGATGAAGTGGTGGTAGATTATCGTGCCAGTCAAGTAAGAGATCAAACTCCTTTATGTTCGCCCAAGACTCTTGAGAAAATTCAAAGTATGCTGGAGGGAGTTGTGACCAAAGGAACCGCAAATAACATTAAAGGCACTTTGTATGGGATAGCTGGTAAAACGGGTACTGCTCAGAGAATCATCAATGGTCGCTATATTCCAGGTAAATATTATACCTCGTTTATTGGGTATTTTCCTGTTAAAAAACCTAAATACACCATTTTAGTATCGATTGATAATCCACAAGGACATGCTGAAGCCACTTATGCTAGGCAAGTAACAGCCCCTGTTTTCAGGGAAATTTCAGATAATATTTATTTACGCGACATGAAGTTGCATCGTAAATTGGCTGGCAGCTTACCAGATTCATTAAACAAAGCCTCATTAAGTCATACGGTTCACCCAATGGATCAATCCATACTATATGCTAATTTTGGTTTACCCAAAGTAGAGGAAGATGGTAGCTGGTTACAGTTTAAAATGGAGAAGCAATTGGTGCAAAATACCCCTTTGAGTTTTCCTGCCAAAACCGTTCCCAATGTAGTGGGGATGAATTTAAGAGACGCAATTTTCACGTTGGAAAATAGAGGACTTAAAGTAAAAGCCAATGGTTTAGGTACTGTGGTCAGTCAATCTGTACCAGCTGGAAGTCCTACCAGAAAAAAATTATTATTACATATTCAACTTCAGTAGCATGGCATCTGTTCAGACTTTATTTCAATTGATTCCCTTTGTTCAAATAACAGGTGAAGATCAGTCGGTTGGGATGTTGTGCTTTGATTCAAGAAAAGCACAAGCAGGTTCATTGTTTTTTGCCATGCGAGGCACACAAGTAGATGGCCATCAATTTTTGCCCCAAGTGTATGAGCAAGGATGTAAGGCATGGGTCGTGGAGCAATTACCAACAAGGATTCCCTTCGATGTGATTTGTGTTCAAGTGAAGGATAGTAATGAGGCCTTGGCTTTAGCGGCAGCAGAGTTTTATGGTCATCCATCCAAAGAGTTGAAACTGGTTGGTATTACGGGGACCAATGGTAAAACAACGAGTGTTTCCTTGTTATTTGAGCTTTTTCGCAAATTAGGCCATCGCTGTGGTTTAATTTCAACGGTTCAAAACAAGATCGAAGATCGGATAATTCCAGCTACTCACACAACGCCAGATGCACTAAGTCTCCAAGCTTTATTGAGAGAAATGAAGGATGAGGGTTGTAGCCATGTATTCATGGAAGTAAGCTCTCATGCCGTAGTTCAAAAACGCATTTTTGGAGTACAGTTTTGTGGAGCCATATTTTCCAACATAACTCGAGATCACCTAGATTTTCATGAGACATTTGATGCCTATATAACGGCTAAAAAAGGTTTTTTTGATGCTCTTCCAGCTTCCGCTTTTGCATTAACGAATGTAGATGATAAGCGGGGAATGGTGATGTTGCAAAATACCAAAGCTAAAAAATACACGTACGGATTATTGAATGCGGCTGATTTTAAAGCCAAGATTATCAGCAATGGATTGTCGGGATTGCAATTGGAGATGAATGGACAACATCTTCATGCTCAGTTGATTGGGACATTCAATGCGTATAATTTAATGGCCATTTATTCGACAGCCATTATTTTAGGGGAAGACCCAATGGAGGTCTTGATTCAATTGTCTAGCTTGAAAACAGCTCCGGGAAGATTTGAGCAAATGGCTGGCAGTCATCATAAAATGGCCATCGTTGACTATGCTCATACGCCTGATGCATTAGAAAATGTATTGAAAACTATTCAAGCAATTCGGTCAAAAAATCAAAAAATCATAACGGTAGTAGGATGTGGGGGTAACCGAGATGCTGGGAAAAGACCTATCATGGCAGCCTTGGCGGCTAAGTTTTCTGATGCCTTGGTACTTACTTCCGATAATCCTAGAAAAGAAGATCCAGAATTTATTTTAGATCAAATGGAAGCGGGATTAAGTGAAGAAGATAAAGTAAAAATGACGAGGTTGGTCGATCGGAAAGAGGGTATATTTTATGCCATTCGTCAATTGGCGGGAGCTGGAGATATTATTTTAGTAGCTGGGAAAGGGCATGAGACCTACCAAGACATCCAAGGCGTGAAATATGATTTTGATGATAAACAAGTCATTCAGGAAGCATTTGAGGCCTTGAATTAATTTGTACATCGATGTAAAATTTTGCATTTTTGTTTTTAATATCTAATCCAAATTTCAGGAATATGTTGTATTACCTTTTTGATTACCTTGACAAGCAATGGAACATTCCGGGAGCAGGGGTATTTCAATATATTTCATTTCGGGTATTTTTGGCAATCATCACCTCCTTGGGGATTGCGGCTATTTGGGGTAAGGCCGTCATTTACCGACTGCAAAGGCTTCAAATTGGAGAGGAAATACGTGATTTAGGATTGGAAGGTCAAATGCAAAAGAAAGGTACCCCGACCATGGGGGGCTTTATCATTCTATTATCTTTGATTATCCCCACTTTGCTTTTTGCTAAAATAACCAACGTATATATTGTATTGTTATTGACTTCTGCTATCTGGTTAGGTGCGGTGGGTTTTGCAGATGATTACATTAAAGTATTTAAAAAGAACAAAGATGGTTTGTCGGGCCGTTTTAAAATAGTTGGTCAGATTGGACTTGGGATTATTGTTGGTTTGACGATGTATTTCAATGAGCACATCAAAGTTAGACTATTTTCCAAAGTAAGTGTATTAGCAGACGGGACAACCTTGCAATCCTATACGGATCATAAGTCTTTGATGACAACGGTCCCTTTTTTGAAGAATAATCAGTTTGACTACAACATGTTATTACCCGATTTTATCCCGGATCATTATGTTTGGGTGGTCTATGTGTTGGTCGTTATTTTCATTATTACGGCGGTTTCCAATGGCGCTAATATTACAGATGGATTAGATGGATTGGCAGCAGGTACTTCCGTGATTATCGGTTTGACTCTGGCTATTTTGGCTTATGTATCTGGAAATAAAGTTTTCTCTCAATATTTGAATGTCATGTTCATCCCCAATTCGGGAGAGCTAGCTATTTTTTGTGCGGCATTCGTAGGTGCTTGCATTGGATTTTTATGGTACAATGCCTATCCAGCTCAGGTTTTTATGGGAGATACAGGGAGTTTAATGTTGGGCGGAGTGATTGCTACGCTGGCCATTGTTATCCGTAAAGAGATGCTGATTCCTGTATTATGTGGAATTTTTTTGGTCGAAAATCTATCCGTCATAATTCAAGTGGCTTATTTTAAGTATACCAAACAGAAGTATGGCGAAGGCAGGCGCGTCTTTTTGATGTCACCCCTGCACCATCATTTTCAAAAGAAAAATTACCATGAAGCTAAAATTGTTATCCGATTCTTAATTGTGGGTATTATTTTAGCTGTTATATCACTTGTCACTTTAAAATTGCGCTAAGCGCTACCTAGTTTTGAGTCAAATTCGCCTATTCCCAAGAAACAAATCCTTTCAAGAAATCATACCATTACCGGCTTCTAAGTCGGAAAGTAATCGTGCTTTGATCATCAATGCCTTAGCAGGAGGAGCATTATCCAATGTTTCGAATTTGGCGGAAGCAAGAGATACCCAAACCATGATTCGCTTATTGTCGGAAAATGGAGAGGTAGCCGATGTATTAGATGCAGGTACGACCATGCGTTTTTTGACGGCCTATTATGCCATCAAAGGCCAAAAGAAAAAAATGACAGGTACGCCCCGCATGTGTGAGCGACCCATTGGTATTTTGGTTGATGCTTTAAGAGTCTTAGGAGCAGATATCACTTACCTGAATAAGGAAGGTTATCCACCCATGCAATTGAATGGCTTTAGCTATGCTGGGAATCGGAATTTGTCCATTCGGGGAGATGTAAGTTCACAGTTTATATCCGCCATGTTGATGTTAGCTCCATTGTTGCCAGACGGTTTGGAATTGACTATAACGGGTTCATTGGGTTCAAAACCTTATGTAGAAATGACTTTGGCTCAAATGAAACATTTTGGTATTCAAGCGGAGGCAGATTGGAATAAGGCGGTGATTCATATACCCGCACAAAGTTATCAAGGGAATCCCTTTGCTGTGGAGTCGGATTGGTCTGGAGCCAGTTATTGGTATTCCATGGTTGCATTATCACCCTTTGAAGATGCATCCTTGGAGTTATTAGGTTTGAAAGAAAATTCACTGCAAGGCGATTCGGCTATTCAGCATATCATGGCCGAAATGGGAGTCAAAAGTACCTTTACAGGTAGAGGATTTTTATTGACCAAATGCGAAGCTAAACCAAGTTTGGCTTGGGATTTTACTGATTGTCCCGATTTAGCACAAACTATTTGTGTAGTAGCCACTGCCAAAAACATTCATTTAACACTAACGGGGATTGAGTCCTTGAAGGTAAAAGAGACGGATCGCGTTTTGGCATTGCAACAAGAACTAAAGAAGATTGGAGGAAATTTAGTCGAGGTGGAACCCTGCTTGAAATATGAATTATCGGGTGAATGGGCCATGAATGAGCAAGTTGCTCCTGAATTTGAAACCTACGATGATCACCGCATGGCCATGGCTTTTGCTCCGCTAGGACTGTTATCTGAAATAGTTATTCATGAGCCAGGTGTAGTGGCTAAATCGTATCCAAGCTTTTGGTCTCATGTAGATAAAATATTGGATTCCAAGGAATAAGTATTTTGGATTTCTTGATCTAGATAGCACGATTTTATCGTTTTTCACTTAGATTTGACAACCTTTGGAAGGTTGTCAAATCTACGCGGTTACGGTTACAGTTAGGGTTACTAGTTGTGATTGACTTTAGGGTGAGGGCGACTCAGTTCAGCTACAGCTAACAGTATCAGTAATTGCTACCGATGCAACATGTGGCATCTTCTATTAGGCTAAACCGTTAAATCAACATCCTATGAAAAAAATCCTACTTATTCTATTGTGGGCAGTTCAGCCTATGCTAGCTCAAAAAACCATCATTCATTGTGGTAATTTAATTGATGTGAAAACATTGAAGGTCTTACCTAAAATGTCCATTACCGTTCAGGGAAAAAAGATTGTCAGTGTTTCATCCGGTTTTATTAATCCAGAGATGGGTGATCAAGTCATTGATTTGAAAAGTAAAACCGTGATGCCGGGTTTAATCGATATGCACGTTCATTTACGTAGTGAAACCAACCCCAATGCCTACTTAGACCGATTTGTGAAAAATCCTGGTGATCAAGCTTACCAAGCTTTGGTCTTTGGAAAGAAAAACCTGATGGCAGGTTTTACCACTGTTCGGGATTTAGGAGGATTAATAAGTATCAGTTTGAGAAATGCCATCAATAATGGCTTAGTAGAAGGTCCAAGAATATTTGCGGCTGGTGTAGCAATATCTACTACAGGAGGTCATATGGATGGAACCAATGGCGTAAACCAATACTATACCAAAGATTTAGGTCCAGAAGAAGGTATTATCAATGGAGTAGATGATGCTCGTAAAGCTGTTAGACAACGCTATAAAGAAGGTTCAGATGTCATTAAAATTGCTTCTACTGGAGGGGTTTTGAGCTATGCCAAAGATGGTATGGGTGCTCAATTTACCGTAGAAGAAGTGCAGGCCATTGTGCAAACAGCTAAAGATTATGGCTTTAAAGTTGCGGCTCATGCCCATGGTGCAGAAGGGATCAAACGTGCCGTTTTAGGGGGAGTAAGCTCCATCGAGCATGGAACTTATATGACGGAGGAGATCATGGAATTGATGAAAAAGCATGGGACTTATTATGTTCCTACCGTCATAGCTGGTCGATCTACCGCTGATTCAGCCAAAATTCCCAATTATTATCCAGAAGTGGTTCGTATGAAAGCTTTGGCTATCGGTCCCATGATTCAGTCTACTTTTGGTCGAGCTTACAAAGCAGGGGTGAAAATTGCCTTTGGAACAGATGCTGGTGTATTTGGCCATGGCAAAAATGCCCGTGAATTTGAATTGATGCATGAAGCAGGCATGCCCGCACTAGAAACCATTCAATCAGCTACCGTCAATGCAGCCGATTTATTGGGACAAAGTGATATGTTAGGATCCATTGAACCGGGTAAATGGGCTGACATCATTGCTGTAGAAGGGAATCCAGCAGAAACCATTCAGTCAATGAGCCGAGTGAAATTTGTGATGAAAGAAGGTAAGGTGTACAAAAACGAATAAATGACCTAGCATGGGCAGGCTATTCATGCTTGCTCATGCCTATCGTAATGCGGGAACTTGTTTTTTTAGTAATTCAAATCCTCCAAAGAAAATACCTGAAAATAGGAATTGACTCACCAAACTATTTTTCAAGAAAGGCAATCCCATGGCATAGCATTGCATTAAGCCATTCCAATCTTTTGAGTACACTAATTCGTCACCTACCACCGCCGAACCTAGGCTGGGCATGTTCACCCAAACAGCGAAGTTGGAAAGTAAAAAGAAGCCAATAACTGCCGCTAAATTGGAAGTCAGGAAGTTTAATGCAGTGATTTTGTTTTTCAACATATAAGTCCCTAACAAAGAAATCCCCACAAAAAGTGACATGTGGATAGGTGCAAATCCAAAAGAAAACCCTTCGTAATATTGTGGATAAACAAGGTTATTTAAGACTAAATTAGCCAACCAAATACTTAAAATAGTCCAAGAAATAGATTGAGATTTGCTGCTAAAATAGGCTCCAGCAAATAAGGCCATGGATGTAATCGGCGAAAAATTAGCCCATGCGGGTCCTGCCAATATTAAAAGTCGGCTAGCTACAGCTAGCAATAAAATGCAAATGAGGGTAAGCGTTCTTTTCGACATTATCTTAAAATTTGAAAGAATCTATTTTGGACTTTGAAAATAATTTCCAAAGGTAAAACAAAAGCCGTAATTTTATCCATTCGAAAGGAATTTATGTATCAGGACTTGCCAAAAATTGGATTATTAGGAGGAGGACAGTTAGGTCGCATGCTTTTGCAAGCAGGCATCGATTTGGATTTTCAGATTTCCTGCCTTGATCCAGATCCTGAAGCACCATGCCATCGTTTGGCATATGAATTTACGCAAGGGTCATTTCAAGATTTTGATACAGTCTATCAATTTGGTCAGTCGCAAGATTTAATCAGTATTGAGATTGAACATGTCAATATTGATGCATTAGAGAAACTAGCCTCCGAGGGGAAGCAGGTGTATCCTCAGCCTCATTTGCTAAGAATGATTCAGGATAAAAGAACCCAAAAGCAGTTTTTTCAACAATATGGATTTCCTACGGCCGACTTTAGATTAATTGAGTCACGGGAAGAAATACACCAGCATCTTGATTTTTTACCAGCTTATCAAAAACTGGGTAAAGGGGGATATGACGGAAAGGGAGTTCAATTGATTTCTAATGCATCACAAATTGCGGAAGGATTTGACGCTCCTGGTTTATTGGAAAAGGCAGTTGATTTTGAAAAAGAATTAGCCGTCATCGTTGCTAGAAATATACATGGTGAAGTGAAGGCCTTTCCAGCCGTGGAAATGGTTTTTCATCCAGTTCAAAATTTGGTCGAGTTTTTAATTTCACCAGCTGCTATTTCTAAAGAAATCGAAGCCCAAGCAGTAGACATCGCTACTCGATTAATTCAAGAAATGAAAATGGTGGGTTTATTGGCCGTGGAGATGTTTTTGACAAAAGAAGGTCAGGTTTTAATTAATGAAATAGCCCCTCGTCCGCATAATTCGGGTCATCAAACGATACGAGCTAATGCAACTTCACAATATGAGCAGCATTTAAGAGCCATCGCTGGTTTACCTTTAGGGGATACTTCTACTACGGTATTTGCAGGGATGTTGAATCTCTTAGGGGAAGCTGGATATACAGGAAAGGTAAAATATGCAGGTTTGTCCGAAGCATTAGCCATTCCAGGCGTTTATCCATTTTTATATGGGAAAAAAATTACGAAACCCTTTCGCAAAATGGGGCACGTCAGTATTATAGGAGATAGTCGAGAGGTAGTAGAGGAAAAAGCCAATCAAGTAAGAAAAATCATTCGTGTCATTAGTTAAGCAGCAATAGATATGGTAGGAATCATCATGGGAAGTAGTTCAGATCTTTCGGTTATGCAAGATGCAATCGAAATCTGTAAGGAATTTGGAGTAGCTTATGAAGTAGATATTGTATCTGCCCACCGTACTCCAGTTAAAATGCTTCAGTATGCACAAACTGCCAAAGAACGGGGTGTTCAAGTCATCATCGCTGGTGCGGGTGGAGCGGCACATTTGCCAGGAATGGTTGCTTCAGCCACCATATTGCCAGTAATTGGAGTTCCCGTGAAATCATCCAATTCCATTGATGGATGGGATTCAGTTTTGTCCATATTACAAATGCCCAATGGGGTTCCCGTAGCCACGGTGGCATTGAATGCCTCCAAAAATGCAGGAATTTTAGCTGTTCAAATGTTGGCCATTTCAGATGAAACATTAGCTCAAAAATTGCTCACATACAAGCAAGATTTAATAGAAAAAGTGGCTGAAATGAGCCAAAAAACAAAATCCAATTTGTCATAATTCATGAAAAATCCTTTTTCATTCATCAAAGATAGTTCAACCGCCAAGCTTCCGTTCATCACTCTGTTGATCTTGTTAGCCACATTGGCTGGATTACTCTTGGTGGGCTATGAACATTTTTTGAGCCCTACTTCCGAAGAGTTGGTGAAAGCAGAAAAGCTTAAAATGGAAGAGGATGAAACTTTATTAGATGATCCTACTCCCATTATCATTGATTCCACGGATGATCTGGAACCAGCTGTAGCTTCTATTGACCAAGGAGATTCCGCCGTCTCGGCCCAACAAGATTTAGAAGCTCAGAAAAAGGAAGCCGAAGCAGAAAAAGTACCCGAGGCAGAATCTTTGAAAAATGTAGGAGGGAAAAGTCATGCTTATACAGTAGAAAAAGGGGAAACATTTTTTGGTATCGCCAATCGATTTGGACTTAAACCAGACCAGCTGAAAGCTCTTAATCCTGGAGTAGATCCTAATGGAATCAAGGTGGGAATAACCAAGTTAAACGTCAAAATTCAAACCATTCATACCGTAGGTCCAGGTGATGTACTTCGCGTGGTAGCTGATAAATATGGAGTTTCCAAAAAATCATTGATGGAAGTAAACCATAAAGATCAAGACCTTACATTACGCGGCGAGCAGCTGATTATTCCTTTACATTAATTTCCTTTTCATGCGTAAAGCACTAATTCTCGTATATCTGAGCATTATTTCCTGTGCTGCGTATTCGCAATCCCTGATAAGAACCTGTCAAACTAGTCGATTAGACAGCCTTCAATGGAAAGATTTGGTCTGGATGTTTTCTCAGCAAGATAGTATCTCAAACCTTGAACCATATCAAAATTTAACACTCATTCTTGAAGATGCACAAGGCATTCGAACTGAAAAGACATTTCAGTCGGATAGTACTTTTCGGATGAATGACTCGGTGGATGAATATTTAGCTCAACGCATTCTGATTGACAAACCTGATCTTACCGCATTTTGGGCACTGGAATTGGAGGACGATATCCGCTTATTTAAAGCCTTGAAGGACAGTTTACAAGCTAAATTCAAGTTTCGGCATTATGCCATGCGCTATTCTTCGGAAACACGCTCGTTAAAACAGCAATTATCCTTACAAAAACGAGGTCGATCTAAGATAGCCTTGTCGATGCATAATTTTAGTCTAGCTGCCGACGTGGCAATTTACCGTAAAAAGCGGTATTTGAAACGAGGTATGATGTATGATAAAATGGGGACTCTAGCGAAGGATCTCGGACTTTATTGGGGAGGAGATTTTGTAGGATTCCCCGACTTAGGTCATATTCAAGCCTTCAAGAACTCCGCTGCATTACTTCGACAGCATCCCAATTTAGCATTTGAATTTGAGCATTTTAAAAATAATTATGAACAAATTTATGTTCAAAAAGCGAATCTTGGTCGAGAAGATTTAGTTCAGGATACGCGTGATTTATTGGAAGCTATGAATGAATTTCGCATGATGCAGCCATGTCTATGTGAAATAGCTCAACCTATTCCAGAAAGTGCACATATTTGGATGGAAAGCTATCAGCAAAATCCCAAACCTAGAATTCATGTGAATGTAAAAGAGCAATGGGCTTATGTGCAGCGCGGAAACAATGGGTATTTTTTTCCTTTAGGTCTTTGGAAGCCTCAAGTTAAAATGTAAAAGAATAGCCTCTTAAAAAATCAGCAATTTTCATCCGCTTTTTCCCTTCCATTTGCCATTCCAAAATCTGAATATAGCCGTCGGCACATCCTACCCGTAAAAAAGTCTTTTGGTCAGAATCCCAAACGCCAATACCTAAATCAGGAATTACTTCAGGATGAAATTCTACTTGAATTAGTTTGCAGTTTTTACCTTGGAACTGCGTATGTGATCCTGGAAATGGATGCATCCCACGAACTAAATTGACAATCTCTTGTCCTGTTTTTGACCAATGTACTTCCCCTGTTGCTCGGTGTAATTTCGGAGCGGGCTTCATGTCACCTGTCATGATTTGTGGCTGTGCTTGAATCGTATGGTCTTGGATAGCCTTGGCCGTTTTTACGACGAGTTGAGCTCCTTTTTTCATCAAACGCTCATACAGGTCTCCAGTACTGTCTGTTGGAGAAATCGCTTCTTTTTCTTGAAATAATAAATCTCCTGTGTCGATTTCATGTTGTAAGAAAAATGTAGTTACACCTGTTTCTGTTTCACCATTGATGACTGCCCAGTGGATGGGAGCTGCACCTCGGTAATTGGGTAAAAGCGACGCATGTAGATTAAAGGTACCCAAGGGCGGCATGTTCCAAACAGATTCTGGGAGCATTCGAAATGCGACAATCACCTGTAAATCAGCTCGATACGACTTTAGTTCTTCCAGAAATTCGGGATCTTTTAATTTGAGTGGTTGTAAGACAGGTAAATTTTTACTTTCAGCAAATATTTTCACAGGGGAAGCTTGAATTTGTTGGCCTCTACCTGCAGGTTTATCGGGGGCTGTCACTACGGCTACAACCGTAAAATTAGCGTCTATTAAAGCTTCAAGGCTAGCGACAGCAAAATCAGGAGTGCCAAAAAATACAATGCGCATATGTAATTGATCAATAATTCGGATATTCGAAATGATTTGGGAATCTCTCAGCTTTTTAATTACCTTTGCAGGGCAAAATAAACCGAATTACGTGTTGTTTATAAAATATTTATTTTAGGAACGAATCCGAAGCAAAACTACGAATAAATTAAGTAGAACGGTCGGAGGCCGTTCTATTTTGTTTTTATCACCCTTTAGAATTAATAAAGCATATGGCAAAGTTACAATATTACACTGCAGAAGCCCTAGATAAGTTAAAGGCTGAATTGCATCACCTGAAGATTCAAGGTAGATCCGATATGGCCAAGCAAATTGCTGAAGCGCGTGATAAAGGTGATTTAAGTGAAAATGCCGAATACGATGCTGCTAAAGATGCTCAAGGATTGTTGGAGTTGAAAATTTCCAAAATGGAAGAAATTGTAGCCAATGCACGTGTGTTGGATGAATCGACCATTGATTTATCCAAGGTGTCCATCTATTCCATTGTTCAAATTAAGAATACAAAATCAGGTGCTGTAGTAACTTATACGATTGTTTCAGAAGAAGAGGCTGATTTGAGAGCAGGAAAAATTTCGGCATCCTCGCCATTTGGTAAAGGATTGTTGGGTAAGAAAGTGGGGGATTTAGCTGAAATCCAGGCACCAGCAGGTAAAATGGAATTTGAAATAATTTCTCTTACTCGTTAATATAATCACATTCAAATCTTGAAATCCCAATCAAGCGATTGGGATTTTTTGTATTTTAGAGGATATGAATATTCACTTTGCCCATCCCATGTATTTATGGGCCTTATTGGGATTGATCATACCACTTTGGATGCATTTTTACCACAGAAAGGCAGCCAAAGTTTTGTATTATTCGGATTTAAGTTGGTTAGAAAAGATACACCAAGAAGGAAAGGGGTTAAAACAAATTCAGAAGATTTGGCTCTTATTGGCTCGATTGATCAGTTTGATTTTTTTGATTTTAGGCTTTGCCAATCCACTTGGGCCTTTAACATTTAGGAAGTCCACACAGCCCAATTTAATCCTTTATGTGGATAATAGTCCGGCTCAAGTGTTAGCAGCTAGAAAGGCATTTTTAGCGAAATCAACAAGTCTACCCACTAGTCCAAATGGACAAGCACATTTGTTTTTTAATGATTTTGAAAGTCAAGATTTTGAGCCAAAAGCTTGGCCTAAAATAAGCGAATTATGGAATCAGCGAGGACCTGGTTTGGAACCAATCAAGGCCTCACAAATTATGACACATGCTCGGCAAATAGCTGAGGAAAATCAGCAGGAGCCATTACTTTATTGGTTTTCTAACTTTCCCAAGAATAAAACATTACCTAGTTTTCCTAACAAAGGGAGTTGCGTTTTACAGATGTTTCCAGGAATAAATTCGGATAATGTTTTTGTCGATAGTGTTTATTTATCCAATAAGTTCATTCGCCCCAATACCAGTTATGAATTAATTGTTCGTCTGAAAAATGGAGGCACTCAAGCTGCCAATAAAAGACAAATATCCCTTTATTTGAATGATTTTATGATGGCGACTCAGTCGGTCACTTTGGCGCCAGCGGAGTCAAGTGAGCTCAGATTTCCATTTTCTTTGACTAAATCAGGCGTGTATCGGGCAAAACTATTGTCGGATGATCCCGTAGCATTTGACAATAGTTTTTATTTTATGTTACAAAGTTCCGCAGCACGTAAAATTTATGTGATTGGGAATCCTCAAAATCTTGAGAAGGTATTTGAGAAAGAGGAATTTTTTGAGTTCAAATCCATTCAAGCTTCGGAAATATTACCCGCTCACTTACCAGAAGATGCCTTTGTATGTTTGGTGGGTGTTGAAGATAGGACAGCCACGGATTGGAAGGCATTGAATACTTGGGTCAGTCAAGGACATTCCTTGGCAATTATTCCTAATAATAGTCCCAATGAAGCCATACTTCAAGATATAAATCGCTTTTTGGCTGGTACAGGTAAGCAGTTGGCGTCAACTTCCACTTCGGAGTTACCGATTCAGCAAGTTTCTTCCCGACAGTCTTTTTTTCAAGAAATTTTAGCTAAAAAGTCCTTGAAAAATGCGGCTAAGTTATGGACATCTAAGCCTTTATGGGAATGGAATCCAGGAAATGAAACACTTATTTCTTGGATGAATGGTAAGCCATTTTTAGAGAAAATAAATGTGGGTCAGGGGACTGTATTTTTATTTTCATCCCATGTATTAGCTCCACAAGATGGATTTAATAAGCATGGTTTATTTTTACCTGTTTGGCATGAAATGGTCTTATCCAGTGGAATGAGTCCCGTATTGCATAAACGTATTAGTTCTCAAGGAATTGAAATAAAAGCCAGTGCTGATTTTGTATATCAATCTTCCGAGAAAAGTTTGTTAAACTGGCGAAAACAAGGTAAAAATTTTATTCCTGAACAAAATTGGTTGGGTAAATCGTGGTTGTGTCGTATTCCTCAGGCCATGATGCAAGATCTTAGGTCGGGAGCCAATGGTTTTATCGAGGCGCAAGTTGGAGGAAAAACTATAGCTACATTGGCATTGAATTACCCAAAAGAATTCAGTCAATTGGCCACTTATTCTAAAAAGGAATTGGAGGAGCATTATGCCGATCAGAAACAGGTGAGCATAAGCCAAGAAGTTCCAACGGGCTTAGGGGAGGATAATCCACGTACGAGCTGGGCATTATATTGCTTTGGTTTAGCTTTATTTTTCTTTTTGGTAGAAATGGCCTTGGTGCTTTGGAATAGTCGATCCTCAAGAACGAGCTCCGTAAATCGCTGAACCCACTCGAACCATGGTAGATCCTAACTTAGCGGCTAGGAGGTAATCCCCCGACATGCCCATGGATAATTCTTGCCATGCTACGAGGCCTGTGTTATAGGCTGTTTGTTGGGTTTGTAGTTCGATGAATACATCATGCAATGCTTGAAATTCAGAGGCTACTTGTGCTTCCTTATCGGTAAAACTGGCCATTCCCATTAAGCCTAGTATTTTAATATGTTGCAATTCGGCAAATTCAGGACTTGCAAGTATGCTCAATAACTCGCCTTTATCTAGCCCAAATTTACTTTCTTCTTGAGCTATGTACATTTGAAAAAGGCAGGGAATGATGCGCCCTAGTTTTTTTCCTTGGGCATCAATCTCTTTTAATAGACGAAAAGAATCCACGGAATGAATTAAATGAACAAATGGCGCAATGTATTTTACTTTATTGGTTTGTAGATGGCCAATTTGATGCCAACGGATATCGGTTGGTAATTGACTTTGTTTTTCCACCATTTCTTGAACCCTGTTTTCCCCAAAATCGAATATGCCTGCATCATATGTGGCTTTAAGTTCATCGATACTGCGGGTTTTGGTTACTGCTATGAGTTTCGCAGAACTAAATTTCAATTGGGCTTGAATCTCTGAAATATGTTGTGCGATGGACATGTTGGAAATTTGTTAAAGATTGAATGAAGAAAAAAATAAAAGTAAAATTAATTTATTATTTTTGATTCTAGGAGTTTGATATACGTCAGCTCTTACCAGAAAAATTTGAACATGGAGTCAGATACTATGAGTTCCAAGGAAAAGGGTCAGCAGCGGGTTATTGGAGTGCTTTCTTTGCTTCTTCTTTTAATGAGCGGGCTTTGGGTGTGTGAGCATTATCAAATCCAGCTATTTTCCTTAGGAAAAACAGAAGGAAAATTTGCGGAAAGTGCTAGTGAGCAGCTGGATTCAATCTCCAAGCAATTGCAATTGCGCATGATTCAAATCAAGAAATTAGGTGGCCGTGTGAGTGAGCTAGAGGTGGCTCGGGAGCAAATATTGGGAGATAAAAAGGAATTAGCTGAAAATCCTAAAATGAATGAGGCTGATTTCAAGCAGAAGTTGGCTTATTATTTGCGTTTATTGGGATTGAAAGATCAAGAAATTAAGAAATTAAGAAGAGAGAATTCGTTTTTATTAGCACGAAATGATTCATTGAGTCGAGAAGCAAAATTATTGCAGGACGGTTTGTCCAATGTTCAAAAAGCCTTAAAAGATTCATCTGAAACGTTTGGTGTAAAGCAAAGAGAACTGAGTGAGCGATCACGCATATTAGAAGTTAGAAATCAAGAGTTAGTCGAAAAGGTTTCAGTGGCGGCAGCCTTAAGGGCCGAAGGGGTGAATGTATACGCCATTTCTTCTCGAGGAAAGGAAGTGGGGATTCATAAATCCAAGAAGATTGATAAGATTCGTGTGATTTTCCATCTACAAGAAAATCCTTTAGCCTCTAAAGAAGTTAAAACCATTTATTTGCGCATCATAGAACCGACGGGTCAAACCTTATCGGATTATTCGTTGGGTTCGGGTACCTTGAGTTTTAAAGGTAAAGAGCTGTCTTACACGGCGAAGCAGCGTATTTTTTATGAAAATAATCACCAGTCGGTGGAATTCATTTATGCTCGTTCTGTTCCTTATCGAGAAGGAAAGCATGAAATTGAGTTATATGCGGAAGGATTCCTCATTGGTCTCGGGACATTCGAAGTTAAATAAGCAATTATTTCTTACAAGCTTTTGATTGTGAAGTATTTTTGATACTTTTGCAGTCCAATTTTAATTTTTTACTAACAACAATTTTTTATGGAATTAAAAAACTATGAGACGGTGTTCATTTTAACTCCCGTTTTGTCTGAACAACAGACAAAGGACGCCGTTGAAAAATTCAAGAAAGTGTTGGTAGATAACGGTGCACAAATTGTTCACGAAGATGCATGGGGCTTACGTAAGTTGGCTTACCCAATCCAGAACAAGCACACCGGTTATTACCAGATTTTTGAATTTTTAGCGGCACCAGCATTAATTGCTAAGCTTGAACTTGAATACAAGCGTGATGAGAAGGTTATTCGCTTCTTGACATTAGCCCTTGACAAGCACGCGGTTGCGTATAATGAGAAAAAGAGAAAAGGTTTAGTAGGTAGAAAACCAGAAAAAACAGAAGCATAAGATGACACTTGTAAACGAACCTGTAGATAAAAATAGTAATCGTAAAAAATATTGCCGATTTAAGAAATCGGGTATTAAATACATTGATTTTAAAAATCCAGATTACTTATTAAAGTTAGTGAACGAGCAAGGAAAAATCTTGCCTCGTCGTATTACTGGTACTTCGTTGAAATTTCAACGTAAAGTTGCGCAAGCAGTAAAAAGATCTCGTCACTTGGCTTTAATGCCATATGTAGCTGACGGTTTAAAATAGACCAGGTACATCCTAATAACATTTGATTTTATACAAAAATGGAAATAATATTAAAAACGGATATTGCTGGATTAGGCTACAAGAACGATGTCGTGGTTGTGAAACCAGGTTATGGTCGTAATTACCTAATTCCACAAGGTTTTGCTATGATGGCAACACCGTCCAACCGCAAAGTCTTGGCTGAAAATATCAAGCAAGCGGCACATAAAGTGGAAAAAATTCGTCAAGATGCTACTGATTTAGCTGCAGCTATTGGTGACATGAATTTAACGATTGTTGCTAAAACTGGTGATAGCGGTAAAATATTTGGTCGCGTAACTAGTCTTCAAATCTCAGAAATGTTGAAAGAAAAAGGATTCGATGTTGATCGTAAGAAAATCTCATTCGATAGCGAAGTGAAAACCATTGGTGATTACGCAGCTACTTTGGATTTACACAAAGAAGTGAAGCACAAAGTAACTTTCTCTGTTGTTTCTGAATAAGAAATAAATAGAAAATAGTGTAAAGTCGTATCAGATTTAATCTGGTACGACTTTCTTATTTTATGGGGGTGTGATTTTTGGAATATATCCCTAAATTAGCAATCTAATTTTCATGTATGAAGAAAAGTATACTGTTTTTATTTATTGGCCTATGCGTACAAGCTGTTCAGGCGCAAGTCAGTATTTCTTATCCTCATTTCCGACAAGTCTTTCAACGTAATAACGTCAATGAAGCCACATTTTCTGTGTTGGGGAACTATGCAGGAAACATTGATCATGTTCAAGCTAAATTGGTCCCTGTTCAAGCAAATCAAGGTCAAACGCTCGATTGGTTTACCTTAGATGCGAAGCCTAAAGGGGGTGTTTTTCAAGGAAATATCGTCGCCAAAGGTGGCTGGTATCAATTAAAAATACGAACAGTCGTAAATCAACAAATTAAAGATAGTACTAGCTTAGGTCGTGTAGGGGTTGGAGAAAATTTTATTATTTCCGGTCAATCTAATGCAGAAGGTACATTTAGAAAACCCAATGATACTCAGGCGATCGATGATCGGGTGATAGCCGCCAATTTCTACAATTTTTTCAAAGAATATAATCCAAGCCCGAATAATAAATACATAGGAGAGCATAATTTAGATTTTCCCATGACTGAGTTTCGGAAGATTGATTCTACTGTGACGATTGGGCCCATGGGACTTTCTAATTTTTACTGGCCAATATTGGGAGATTCACTAGTGAAAAAGTACAATGTGCCTGTGTGTTTTTACAATACTGCTTGGGTGGGAACAGGAATTAAGAACTGGGCTGAATCTTCACGGGGTGTTCAAACAGCTAATCAATGGGCTCCTAGTGTCTATTATCCCAAGGGCTTTCCTTATGCTAATTTAAGGAGAGCGGTGGAAATATATGGTCAAAAAAATGGAGTAAGGGCTATCCTTTGGCATCAAGGGGAGAATGATGCCTTTCATAAAACACCTGCTGCAGAGTATAAAAATTATTTCATTGAGTTAATAAATACCTTAAGAAGGCATACAGGGATGGATGTGCCTTGGCTGATTTCAGAGGCTACTTCCGTTTCAGTTCAACTATCAGATGGGACATGTACTCCCACTATTTGGGATGCTGGAATCATACAGGCTCAAAAGGATATGGTAACTTCCAGTGGAATCCCATTTTTATATTCTGGTCCTAATACGGATAATGTGGAGATTCCTAGGAAATCGGATTGTATTCACTTTTCACGGGGTGCTTACGGCACTTTAGCCGATTTATGGTTTCAGAAAATATCCAGTCAATTGGACGCCATTAAATTTCCTATTTCCTCCAAAGCCATACCAAACATCCAAATGGCTTGTGGGCCTAACAATGAATTATCACTCGATTTATCGACAAATTTTAAAAAAGTCACCTGGTATAATGCTTCTTCAGGAAACGTTGGAAATTTATTGAAAAAGCAGCTGTTGACATCAGGTACTTATACGGCAATATTAGAAGATGATTTGGGTAATCAATTTAGTATGCCCAGCTTAGCATTCAAAATCTTGCCTCTGCCATCTAAACCTACTATTCTAGTTATGGGCGATTCTCTCTTTTGTGAAGGTCAGTCTGTTGAATTAAAGGTGCAAGGAGGAGCAGGCCTTTTTTATTCATGGTCAAATGGCATTCAAGGGAATAGTATAGTCATTAAAAATTCAGGGCTTTATCAAGTTAAGGCCTATGATGCGGATGCTTGTAGCTCTGAGTATTCTAACAAAGTGCAAGTTCAATCCTTACCTGTACCAACGGCTACTATTGAGGTATTCGGTTCGTATATGTTAAAGGCAACTAGTATCAATATGGATTCCAATATTGGTTATTCATGGGAAAAGAATGGAAGCCTTTTGGCAGAAAAGTCAGGTTTATTGCGACTAAAGTCCTCGGGGAAATATAGCTTACGAATTGCTAAAAAATATAGCAATTCGTTGACTTGTCTTAGTCCCAGGGTGGAATATGATTATACTTTGCCAGATGATGGAGGACTTTCTTTATTTCCCAATCCAGCCATTGATAACATCAGTATTGAAAGTATAGCCACATTAGCTGGAGCGGAATATTACCTTTATACGATAGATGGGCGCGTGGCTTTACAAGGGAAAATCAGTCAAGACGGAGTTTATACCATGAATCTTAGCGGTATTCATTCGGGTAAATATCAATTGGTCTTGAAATCTGAAGGGCAGGTATTGACCAAAGGACTGATTGTAGTTAAATAAATATCGTACATAAAAAAAGACCCACGAATGTTCGCGAGTCTTTTGATTTATCTTGAGCAAACAGAATTATTTTCCTAAAGCCGCTTTTAAATTTTCATCTAAAGCAGTTAAGAATTCTTCTGTGTATAAGTAATGCTCACCATGTTGAACTTTGTTTCCATGGATACATACCGCTAAATCTTTCGTCATTTTACCAGACTCCACTGTTGCTACGCAAACTTTTTCTAAAGTTTGGCAGAAATTAATCAAAGCTTGGTTGTTATCCAATTTACCACGGAACTCTAAACCACGTGTCCAAGCAAAGATGGAAGCGATTGGGTTGGTAGAAGTTGGTTTTCCAGCTTGGTGATCACGGTAGTGACGAGTCACTGTTCCGTGAGCCGCTTCTGCTTCCATTACTTTACCATCTGGAGTAATCAAGACAGAAGTCATTAAACCTAATGAACCAAAACCTTGAGCTACCGTGTCCGACTGAACGTCGCCATCGTAGTTCTTACAAGCCCAAACAAAATTACCATTCCATTTTAAGGCAGAAGCCACCATGTCATCAATCAGACGGTGCTCATACACAATACCTTTGGCATCGAATTGAGCCTTGTAATCTGCTTGGAAGATTTCTTCAAAGATATCTTTGAAACGGCCATCGTATTTTTTCAAGATGGTGTTCTTCGTAGATAAGTAAAGCGGCCATCCCTTGCTCAAAGCCATGTTAAAGCAAGAGTGAGCAAAACCACGGATAGACTCATCTGTGTTGTACATGGTTAAAGCTACACCATCGCCTTTAAAGTTATACACTTCAAAAGTCTGAGCATCACCACCATCTTCTGGAGTGAAAGTAACCGTTAATTTACCTTTTCCTTTAGTAACAAAGTCTGTTGCACGGTATTGATCACCAAAAGCGTGACGACCAATCATGATCGGAGCAGTCCAGTTAGGAACTAAACGAGGCACATTGGCACATACGATTGGCTCTCTAAATACCGTTCCATCCAAGATATTGCGGATAGTACCGTTTGGCGACTTCCACATTTGTTTTAAATCAAATTCAGTTACACGAGCTTCATCAGGAGTGATGGTAGCACATTTGATACCTACACCATATTTCTTGATGGCTTCAGCAGCCTCAATCGTTACTTGGTCATTGGTTTCATCACGGTATTCTACACCTAAGTCATAGTATTTAATATCTACATCTAAATAAGGTAAGATCAATTTATCCTTGATGAATTTCCAAATGATTCGGGTCATTTCATCGCCGTCAAGTTCTACGACCGGGTTAGCTACTTTAATTTTTTCCATTGTTTAATACAAGTATATGATGTTACGTTCTTAAAATTACCAGACTACGTCTTGATAATCCTGCAAAGGTAAAGACTAAATCTTTTTTACTCCATTATTTCGGGCTAAATTTGAAGAATTTACGAATAAATTTTTCATGGAGACGATTATTAAAATTGCTTGTAGGGATGAGAAGGGTTTGGTTCATAAAATTACGGGCATCTTGTATGAACAATTGGTTAATGTAACTCAAACCAATGAGTTTGTAGATGAGGAGTCGGATCGTTTTTTCATGCGTATCTCCTTTACTGGTCCATGCGATTTAGCCTTGGTTCAGGAGCGATTAATTTCCATGTTACCCAAGCAAGCAGAAGTGGAAATCATTCCGCCGAAGCAAAAGCGGGTATTAATTTTAGTGACCAAAGAGCACCATTGTTTGGGGGAATTATTAATTAAGTATCAATATCAAGATCTGAATTTTAAGGTTGATGCCGTGATTGGTAATCACGAAGATTTAGCCTCTTTATGCCAACAATTTCAAGTACCCTTTCATTTTATATCGGCTGGAGGTTTGGAAAGGGAAGCCCATGAGGTGTTGCTCAATCAGCAAATTGAATTTTATCAACCTGATTTAATTGTATTGGCCAAATACATGCGGATTTTAACACCGCAATTCTCTTTGAAACATAAAGGGAAGCTGATCAATATCCATCATTCCTTTTTGCCGGCTTTTATTGGGGCTAGACCTTATCAGCAGGCATTTGATCGGGGAGTGAAGATTATTGGAGCTACGGCTCATTTTGTGACAGATGATTTGGATGAAGGCCCTATTATTTGTCAGGAAATTGTTCCTGTCAATCATACATATTCAGCCAAAGATATGTCCAAGGCTGGAAAAGATGTGGAAAAAATTGTCTTGGCAAAGGCTTTGCGTTTGGTTTTAGAGGATAGAGTATTTATTCATCAAAACAAGACCATATTATTTGAATAATTTTTGCTTGAAAAAGCGTAAATTGCATTCCCTTTTTTTTAATCGATTCAATATTATGTTTGAGAATTTAAGTTCAAAGTTAAACTCTGCCATGCGTACCCTGAAGGGGAATGGTCGAATTACAGATGTCAATGTAGCGGCAACTGTGAAGGAAATTAGAAGAGCCTTGATGGATGCCGACGTGAACTATAAAGTTGCCAAGGAAATCACTGATCGAATTAAGGAGCAGGCTTTGGGTCAAAAGATTTTGATTTCGGTGGAGCCGGGTCAATTGTTGGTGAAGATTGTGCATGAGGAGTTGACTCAATTGATGGGTGGACAAAAACAAGAAATCAATCTAAAGGGCGATCCTTCTGTGGTATTAATTGCTGGTCTTCAAGGTTCGGGTAAGACCACATTCTCTGGAAAATTAGCTCAATACATTAAAAAGGGAGGTCGTCAGGTTTTATTAGTAGCTTGTGATATTTACCGTCCTGCGGCGATTGATCAGTTGAAAGTGTTGGGTGAGCAAGTTGGGGTAGAGGTGTATGCGGAACCTGAAAATAAAAATGCGGTTAGCATAGCAGAGAATGCTTTGTCTTATGCCCGTAAAATGGGTAAGAAAGTCGTGATTGTGGATACCGCTGGTCGTTTGGCTGTGGATGAAGCGATGATGAATGAAATAGCTGCGGTAAAAGCAGCGATTAAGCCCACGGAAATTTTGTTTGTGGTGGATTCCATGACGGGTCAAGATGCGGTAAATACAGCCAAAACCTTCAATGACCGTTTGGATTTTGATGGGGTAGTATTGACCAAATTGGATGGTGATTCACGAGGTGGTGCGGCATTGTCTATTCGCCAGGTAGTAGAGAAACCTATCAAGTTTATTTCTACTGGTGAAAAGATGGAGGCTTTGGATCAGTTTTATCCTGATCGTATGGCTAACCGTATTTTGGGTATGGGCGACGTACTTTCTTTGGTAGAAAGAGCTCAGCAGGCATTTGATGAAGATGAGGCAGCTCGATTGAATAAGAAGATTCGTCAGAATAATTTCTCTTTTGAAGATTTTTATGCGCAGTTGCAGCAAATTAAGAAGATGGGAAATATCAAGGATTTGATGGGCATGGTTCCTGGTATGGGTCAAGCTGTGAAGGATGTAGATATTTCCAATGATTCTTTTAAACCTATTGAAGCGATCATTCAATCCATGACCTTGAAGGAGCGTCAAAATCCAGATATATTGAACCCTTCTCGTAAAAACCGTATTGCGGTGGGTTCGGGAACTTCGATTCAGCAGGTCAATAATCTGTTGAAGCAATTTGAAGATATGCGTAAAATGATGCGCATGATGAATAAGGTGCAGGATGGCAAGATGAAAATGCCTAACATGGCTAATATGATGAAGCGTTAAGCTTCGCAAGAATTATAGGTAGAAAGGGAGCTTTGGCTCCCTTTTTTTGTGGGTTTAGGCAGGGGGATTTGTTTCTTGGATTTCGACAAGATGGGTTAATGCATCCATCATATAGGTAATTGGAGAAAAGATGAGAAAGGCATAGGCCATGAATTGGGAATTGATTTTATAAGCCATGGGGAAACCAATGGCCATGATAGCCAAGGTGAAACGGGGAATTTTATGCCGCATTAATGCTATTTTCAGGTGAATGGACTTGTTATTTGCGGGTATAATCAGTGCTTTTGATTTGATTAGGCCAAAAAATACTAATCGTAATTTAAAATGGCCGTAGCTTTTGGATAAGGCCCATAAAGAGATTTCATCTTGTAAAGGGAATTTAATACCATCAACTTCCAATTTGGTTGGTATGATATGAGTAAAGTAGGCTGGTATTTTATGAAAATAAAGAATTGTATTCATTGCATTAGTGGTTTTAGCGCAAAGGAGGTAATATCCAAGCTTTTGCTAGGAAACGTTTTTAAAATGTCAAAATAGGAATTTTTTTTTAGAAAGAATTAAGGATAAATAAATTATAAGTTTACTGATAAAATTTTATCAGTAAACTTATAATTTACATAAAAGCTGTTTGGGAAATTACTTGCGTATGATAGCTCCTAATTCCTTTTCAAATCGTTGAATGAATCGCTCCATCGTGGAGTCAATCACCTTGTCGGTCAAGGTTTGAGTTTCATCTTGTAAGATGAAACTAATAGAATAGGATTTCTTGCCTTCTCCTAAATTTTTGCCTTCATAGACATCAAAAAGGGCTATTTGTTTCAAGATGTTTTTTTCTGTTTGTTCCGCTACGCGTTGAATCGCTTGGAAACTCACTTCTTTATTAATAACCAAAGACAAATCACGACGAACCTCTGGGAACTTAGTAATTTCTTGGTAAACAAAATCTGTTTTCTCCTGTTTTACCCAATAATCCCAGTCGAAATCTGCCATGAAAACATCTTGTTTTACATCAAATTTCTCTGCTAAATTCGGATGAATCATGCCAAGTTCTAGGCAACTTTTCTTTTGTACTGAAATGCGTAATCCATAGGCAAATACAGAAGAGCCTTCAATGACCTCTGTGTCAAACGGCTTGTTGCCTAAGTGTTGCATGACTGCTTTACACACTTGAAATAAATGATATAATTGCGTTTTTTGTGGAGCATGATCCCATGTTTCCCCCTGCCATAATCCTGTGGCATATAACGTGGCATGGCGCTTCTCGATGTATTTGGCTCCTTTTTTATGGTAGGTTTTACCAAACTCTACTAATTTTAAATCCTTCTGACGACGGTTGATATTATGTGCCAAGGCTTCTAATCCATGAAACACCATGTGCTGACGCATGACGCCTAGATCCTCTGAAAGTTTATTTAAAATCTCAACAGATTCAAAGCTTAAATCCTTTTCAATCCAAGTATGAAACTCTGCTTTGGTTAGGGAATTGCTAATGATCTCTTGAAATCCTTTGGCCGCCAATTGATGCCCAATAGTTTGTTGAACTTTCTCTTTATCCAGCGCTGGAAACTCTGAAATGAAATGAGCACTTAAATGCTCCGACAATGGGATATTATCCAATCCATGGATGCGCAAAATTTCTTCAATGACATCCGCTTCTCTAGTGACATCCACTCGATAGGCAGGTGCAATAGCCGTAAAACTAGAAGGGCTTAAATGGCTTAATTTAAAATCCAGGGCTACTAAAATTTCTTGAATACGCTCAGGCGCTAATTCAATTCCCATGATGGAATGAATGCGCTCATAGGTCATGTCGATATGTGCCAACTCAGGTTGGTTGGGGTAGTAATCTATTAATTGAGAGGCTACTTTCCCACCGGCCAATTCTTGAATCAAGATAGTAGCATATTGTAAGGCCAGTAATTTTGCTTCAATATCAGTACCTCGTTCAAATCGGAAGGAAGCATCTGTTTTTAGGCCATGAACTTGAGATGATTTACGTATACGCTCGGGTCTAAAATGAGCCACTTCCAAAAATACTCGGCTTGTGTTTTCTTGTATGCTGGAATTAGAACCACCCATGATACCTGCTAAGCCTATTGGGCCGGCAACATCACAAATCATGATTTCTTCTCCATCTAATTTACGTTCAATGCCATCTAAGGTAGTAAATGAAGTTCCTGCAGCTAAAGATTTGACGAATAGTTTTTGACCATTAATTTGCTCCCAATCATAGGCATGCATGGGTTGGCCTAAGCCGTGACAAATGAAGTTGGTGATGTCGACAATGTTATTGATGGGACGTAAACCAATCGCTTGCAAACGATCTTTAAGCCATTCTGGAGATGGGCCAACTTTGACTTGATCTAGGCTAATGCCGCAAAAACGCGTACAACCATCATCTTCAATTTGAACTTGAATGGGGAAAGTATTATCACTTTCTTGAAATGAACTAACATCAGGTAATTTGATGTCTAATCCACTAACGGCACGTATATCCCTAGCCACACCCCAGTGAGAAGCAGCATCTGCTCGGTTAGGTGTAAGGCCGATTTCTAACACTAAATCCGATTGAATGTTGAAATAGGTAGTAGCAGGAGTACCGTTGGCTAGTTGTGTTTCTAAAACCAAAATGCCATCATGCGAATCTCCAATGCCTATTTCATCTTCGGCACAAATCATCCCTTCGGATACTTGACCGTATACTTTTCTTTTCTCAATGGTAAAAACAGGCTTACCCTCTTTGTCATACAAAGTGGTACCTGGAGTGGCAACAATTACTTTTTGACCTTGGGCTACATTAGCTGCTCCACATACGATTTGAAGTAATTCTTCCTGTCCTACGTCTACCGTAGTGGCACTCAATGTTTTTTCTTTGACTTGGAATTTTTCACAGCTGATGACTTCACCCACCACAAATCCTTTTAATCCACCAGGAATTTGATCATGCGCTTCAATGCCTTCTACTTCTAATCCTGTATTGGTTAACAAGACATCCAGTTCTTCTGGACTACCTTGCTGAGGCAGTTGTGATAAGTCTATAAAATCGTTAAGCCAAGTTGTTGAAATCTTCATATTCGATTACCTAGGGAATTTCATTTTATAATCCACAGAAACTTTTCCGCGGGTGATATCCGTTAATTTATTTTTGATTAGGCGCTTTTTGACCACATTTAAATGGTCTGTGAAAAGGATGCCTTCGATATGGTCATATTCGTGTTGAATGATTCGAGCGGCTAAGCCTTCAAATACTTCTTCTTTTTCTTCCCAGTGCTCGGTATAATAGTGTATTTTAACATATTCTGGTCGCCATACTTCTCCTCTAATACCTGGGATGGAGAGACAACCTTCTTCAAATCCCCATTCTTCACCGGTTTCATCTACTATGGTTGGATTGACGAATACTTTTTTGAAATCGATTAAAGAGGAGTCTATATCTTCCTCTTCTTCTCCTTCATTCATGGGACGACCATCTACCACAAAAAGGCGAATATCTTTGCCGATTTGAGGAGCGGCTAAACCTACTCCGCTTGCCGCATACATGGTTTCAAACATGTCGTCGGCTAAGGTGATTAAATCAATACTGCCTAGTTCGATGTCTTTAGCAATCTTCCTTAAGACAGGGTCACCGTAAGGTATGATGGGATATATCATGGTCAATGGAATTCAAACTGCGAATTTAACTAAATTAAATGGAATGCCCGCTAAACCTTTGTGCTTTGGAATGTCTAAACAGGACTGATTTCAGCATATTTTTTGTAATTTTGTAGGATTAAAACCTGAGTAGCAATTTAACCCAGAAAAAATACCATGAATAGAAACTTCTTTAAGGCGCACCCTTGGCACGGAATTCAAATTGGAGATCAAATGCCTGAATTGGTAACGGCTTTTATTGAAATTGTACCTACGGACACCGTTAAATATGAAATAGACAAACAAACAGGCTATTTGAAGATTGATCGTCCTCAAAAGTTTTCCAATATAGTACCAGCCTTATATGGCTTTTTACCTCAAACGTATTGTGCCGAAGGAATTGCGGAGTTGGCCAGAAAATACTCTGGAAAAGACATTTTACAAGGTGATGGTGATCCCTTAGATATTTGTGTGTTATCAGAACGTGCCATCACACATGGCGATATTTTATGTCAAGCGATTCCTATAGGAGGAATTCGTATGATTGATAAAGGAGAGGCTGATGATAAAATTATTGCCGTGTTGAAAGATGACCCTATTTATGGTAAATGGAGAGATATTTCTGATGCACCTAAGGACATCGTTCAACGATTAAGGCATTATTTTTGGACTTACAAAATGTTGCCTGGTGAAACGAGTTCTTTAGCTGTGGATATTGATGATGTATATGGTAGAGAGGTGGCACATGAAGTGATTCGTCAATCGAGAGAAGATTACCGTAAAAACTTCGGATAGTCATATCCCCGTTGTTTGTGAGAATATTCCTTTGAACATAATTTGTGATGGATTGTTATGTATTGACACCAAATTCGCAAAAAATAAATAGATATGTGGCAATTTGTTAAATACACACTGGCAACCATTGTAGGAATGTTTTTATTTCTGCTGGTAAGCATTTTTCTAGTGGCTGGGATAGGTTCCGCCATGAGTTCTTCTGATTCAGAATATGAACTTAAAGAAAATTCCATTTTGAAATTGGACCTAAATCGACCGATGGCTGAGAATGCTTCGAACGAGGATAATCCTTTTTCTGATTTTCCCAATCCGTTTTTTTCTAGTACAGAAAAAATTGGACTTATTCAGATTATATCAGCCTTGGAAAGAGCGCGTGTTGATGATAAAATCAAAGGTGTTTATTTAGATGTAAGTTTTCCCATAGCGGGTTATGCACAGTTATCAGAAATACGTGATGCTTTAGAGAAATTTAAGAAGTCAGGAAAGTTTGTATATGCGTATTCCAATTCGTATTCTGAAAAGGCTTATTATTTAGCATCTGTTTCGAACCAATTGTATTTAAATCCGGCAGGCTTATTGGATTTTAATGGAATTTCGGTTCAGTATATGTTCTATAAAAAGGCTTTTGATAAGTTGGAAATAGAACCTTTGGTGTTTCGAGTTGGAACGTATAAATCAGCTGTTGAACCTTTTATTCGTGAAGATATGAGTCCCGAAAGTAAGGAGCAAAGTCTGTCGTTCATTCGTTCGATCAACCGGGTCATATTCAATAAGATTTCCCAAAGTAAAGGTATTTCTGTGCCTCGTTTGGACCGTATTGCTGATAGTTTGCAAGCGATGAATCCAAATAAAGCAGAGAAACTAGGAATGTTAAAATTGAGTTATTGGGATCAATTTGAATCACTTTTAAAGAAGGCGGTAAAAATTGGCGATAAGGAGAAGTTGATTATGGTGAAATTGTCGGACTATCTACATGCTAAAAACCCAATTCCAGAGGTGGAAGGCACGAAGAAGATCGCCATTTTAGTTGCAGAAGGAGAGATTGTAGGAACGCGTGGAGGAGAAGGGTCCATTGGTTCGGATGATTTTGTGAAGGAACTTCGCAAATTGAGGGATAATTCATCGGTGAAAGCTATCGTCTTGCGAATTGATTCACCAGGAGGATCCTCATTGGCTTCTGATATTATGTGGAGGGAGATCTTATTGGCAAAAAAAGTAAAACCTGTGATTGCTTCTATGTCGAATTATGCTGCCTCAGGGGGATATTATATGGCAATGGGAGCTGATGCCATTGTGGCCCAACCTACTACAATAACGGGTTCCATTGGCATATTTGCTCAATGGTTAAATTTGGACAATTTCTTTAAGAATAAATTGGGTATAACCCAAGATCACGTGAATACCCATGAACATTCTCATTTCTTAAATTCCGCTGGTAAATTAAGTGATTTTGAGAAATCTATTATTCAGAATATGGTGAATGAAGGCTATGAGAGTTTTACCAGCAAAGCAGCCGCAGGAAGAAAAATGTCCTTGGAAAAATTGAAGTCCATTGCTGGCGGCCGCGTTTGGACAGGAGAGCAAGCTAAGAAAATAGGTTTAGTGGATGAGTTAGGAGGATTGGATAAGGCCATAGAACTAGCTGCTCAAAAATCAAAATTAAAAGCAGGAGAATATAAAGTAGCGGTATATCCTAAAGCCAAATCGTTTTTCGATAGTCTGTTAGAGTCTGCTACTTCTTCGGATGCGATGGAGATGCGTTGGGCAAAATCAAACTTACCTTGGGCAAAATCGGTATTTGAATTAGATCGTTTGAAGAAGCGTGAAGGCTTTTTAACGATATTGCCTTATATGATGGAATTGGAATAGTGTTTCGTGTTAAAAGATTTTCAAAGTATCTTTGAGTAAAATTTAAATTATGATTCGTACTAATTGGACCCGTGCCGAAGTGGAGGCCATTTTTAATCAGCCATTTTTAGACTTGGTATATCAAGCGGCAACTGTTCATCGCCAATATCATGATCCAAATGAAGTGCAGATTAGTACTTTGTTATCTATTAAAACGGGTGGTTGTCCAGAGGATTGTTCCTATTGTTCTCAGGCAGCTCGTTACCATACCAATGTAAAAGTTCACAAGTTGCTGCCTTACAATGAGGTTATTGAGGCTGCATTGCGGGCTAAAGAAAATGGGAGTTCTCGTTTTTGCATGGGTGCGGCTTGGAGAGAAGTGAGAGATAATTCAGATTTTGATAAAGTGATCGACATGGTGAAGGGGGTGAATTCTCTCGGTATGGAGGTTTGTTGTACGTTGGGCATGTTGAGCGAACAACAAGCTGAACGATTAAAAGAAGCAGGTTTATATGCCTATAACCATAATATTGATACCAGTGAGGAGTATTATGAAGATGTGATTTCTACCCGAACCTATGATGAACGTTTAGAAACATTAGGAAATGTTCGTAAGGCAAAAATTTCGGTATGTTCAGGTGGTATTATTGGTATGGGAGAAAGTGTCGATGATCGTATTGGGATGTTATTGACTTTAGCCAATTTGCCAGAGCACCCAGAATCTGTTCCTGTAAACAATTTGGTGCCTGTAGAGGGCACTCCATTTGAAAATCAAAAGACAGCCACAGTTTGGGAATTGGTTCGAGTGATAGCTACGGCTAGAATCATGATGCCTCATTCGGCCGTTCGTTTATCAGCAGGTAGATTGGAATTGAATTTTGAAGGTCAGGCTTTTTGTTTTATGGCAGGAGCAAATTCGATATTTTCAGGAGATGTATTATTGACTACACCCAATCCAGATGCTAATTCGGATGCTGAATTATTTCAGATTTTGAGTATTAAACCGAAAGAGGCTTTTAAGGATGCGAAGAAGCAAGGTATTGAGTTCAATCAAATACCAAGTGCGCAAGGGTTGGAGCATACGCATTAGAAGTATTAGTAAGAAAATAGGAGGCCGGGATTTAAATCCCGGCCTTTTTTATTTATCAGCCATGGATTTAAATCCATGGCGAACATGCTGGAATTTTATGTAATTATATACTTTATTCAAAGCTACTTTTGAGACTGAGTATGCCGCATAACCAATCTGCCATTCAAGTTTAGTAGGGAGGGAATATTGTAAATTGATAAACCTTGAACTACTCCCTTTTATCTGTTTGATGATGTAGGAAATTGATTTTGTAGAGCAAATTGAAAATAGGCAATGAATGTGATCTGGCATGGAATTGATGACGAGAAGTTGACAATTCATTTTATCCAACTCCTGCTCAATGTGCTTAAATAAGGGGGCTTTTAATTCAGGTAAAATAAATGGTTCTCTTTTTTTTGTTGCCCATACTGCATGTATATAAATTTGAATCAACGAGTCAGACATATTCATGAATTTTAATTAATTCAATTTCATGAAAACAAAAAGATTTTACAATCTACTTTTTGATAATGAGAATAGAAGTTTCAGTTGATCGATAACAAATCATTACTTGGAATTTTAGACATTAATTTATCCAGAGAAATGGAAGAATGTACTTTGGGAATAACCGAGCGATAAATACTGAAATGGAAGTAAATTCTAGTATTAGAAGACTTTCTTCATCGTATAATGTTGAATTTCCCCAAATAATAGATAAGATTCTTTTTCTATGACATAGCCTAAGTTGCTGTAGAATGGTACAGCATTTTCACGTGCTTCCAATATGATTTCTTTCCAATTGTTTTCTGTCGCCTTCTGCTCTAAAAAATTCATCAGAAGTTTTCCAATCCCTTGACCCTGGTGTGAACTTGCCACGGCTACACAGCGAACTTGCCCTTGTTGAGGACTTGATTCATGCATCCTAGCAACTCCTAGTACAAGATTTTTTTCAATAGCAAAGGCATGAATGGCAGTCGGATCATCGGAGAGATGTTCTGTACCTAAAGCTTGATTCCATGGTTCTCGTAATATCTTGAATCGAAGCTGAAAATAAGCTTCCCATTCTTCTGAATTTTGTGGACTTCGAATTTCCATGTTAAATTTAAAAATGGGGGTAAAATCTAACGCTGTCAAGGTTTCAAACCTTGACAGCGTTGGGTAAAACTACTCGAATTCAGTCCATAAACCAATCAGTAAATTGATATTTAAATGAAATAATCAATCGTTTGGTTTTTATTTGGCAAAATTAACGGCACGCATTTCACGAATAACCGTTACCTTAATTTGTCCTGGATATTGCATTTCCTTTTCTATTTTTTGAGAAATATCAAAAGATAGATTCGAAGCCTTTTCATCACTCACGTTTTCTGAGTCAACCATAATTCGTAATTCACGACCGGCCTGAATCGCATAGCATTTTTGAACACCATCAAATGATGTAGCTAAGGCTTCTAAGTCACGCAAGCGCTTCATATAAGACTCCATCATTTCTCGGCGAGCTCCAGGCCTAGAACCTGAAATAGCGTCACAAACTTGAATGATTGGCGAAATCATGGATGTCATTTCAATCTCATCATGGTGAGCACCAATGGCATTACAAACTTCTGGATGCTCCTTGTATTTTTGAGCCAGCTCCATACCTAACAAGGCGTGAGGTAATTCAGGCTCTTCATGCCATACTTTTCCAATATCATGTAATAAACCTGCCCGCTTGGCCAACTTAGCATTTAAGCCTAATTCAGCCGCCATAGTAGCACATAATTTGGCTACTTCACGGGAGTGTTGCAATAGGTTTTGACCATACGAAGAACGGAAACGCATGCGTCCAATCATCTTAATTAACTCAGGATGTAAACCATGAATACCTAAATCGATAACCGTTTTTTCACCGATTTCAATGATCTCATCTTCAATATTCTTTTTAGTCTTATTCACTACTTCCTCAATGCGAGCCGGGTGAATACGCCCATCTTGAACCAAACGGTGCAAAGATAAACGTGCAATCTCCCTACGCACAGGATCAAAGCCTGAAATGATAATAGCCTCAGGAGTATCATCCACAATGAACTCAACACCTGTTGCTGCTTCTAGAGCACGGATATTTCGACCCTCACGACCAATGATTTTTCCTTTAACGTCATCCGACTCTATGTTGAAAACTGATACACAGTTTTCAATCGCATTTTCAGCAGCTGTACGTTGGATAGTTTCAATAACCACCTTTTTTGCTTCTTTTGTTGCCGTTAATTTGGCTTCTTCTATCGCTTGTTTTACCAAGGAACTGGCCTTACTTTCAGCTTCAGCTTTTAAAGCATCCATGATTTGTTGGCGTGCCTCATCAGCAGATAAGCCCGCAATTTTTTCCAATTGACTAATCTGATTGGCTAACATAGCCTCTGCTTCTAGTCGCTTTTTCTCAACATCCTCTAATTTCTTACGGTAATTTTCTTCTTTGGATTGCAAGCTTTGCTTTTGAGATTGGAGCTCTTGATCTGCTTGTTTTTGTTGTTCTTGTTGCAGAACCAATTGACGTTCTTTTTCACGCAATTTTTGCTCATTTTCAACCAAAATCCCTTTTTTATTTTGGGTATCTTCTTCAAATTCAGCACGTAAGCGGAGGAAGTTTTCCTTGGCTTCTAACATTCGGTCTTTCTTGAGATTTTCGGCAGAAATTTCTGCGTTTTTGATGATATCTTCTGCCTTTCTTTTGGCATCATCTTCTATGTTTTTATTCACTTTAGAAAAGAATACTTTTCCAGTAAATACACCACCTGCTAAAAAAACGATGGCTATAACTATTTCTATTATCATGGAACCTGTGGGTTTATTTACATTGGTTCCGTCCTTACTGAATCAAGAAAAAGGGGTTTATATGGCGTAAATTTCAGTCAATTCTAACAATTGCTTGTTTTCATTCAGTATGTTGGATTCCAATGAACGTTGCTGTTCGTCGAACTTAATGCCACACATGGCTAAATCCAAAGCGACCAATGCCATCACAGCACTTGGGTCTGAACTATTTGTCTGTTGTTCATAGTATTTAACCAATCTGTTTACCAAATTTGCTGCATTCCTAACACATGCTTCCTCTTGTGGATCAACCTTCATGGCGATGGATTGAATGCCCAATATTAGGTTACATGGTAAGTTTTGGCTCATGGTTGACGCAATTGCTCAATACACTGATCTATTTTTACGATATATTCGTCTAACTTTTCCTTCAGTTCAGCAGTCGGTACCGCTGTGTTATCTGTATTAACTACAATTTTAACAATTTTATCTGATTTTTTAAAGTTTTTCTCCAATTCTTTTAATCGCCGTTGCGACTTGTTGAGTTCCTCAATTTTGAGGTCTAACTTATCTTGAGCAAATTGTAGTTGCTCCTTTAATTCACGTATCATGCCTTCATTTTCCTGCAAACGAGTGACCATCTGACTAAGTTTTAGTCGAAGGCTCAAGTATTGCATTTTAATGTCTTGCTTCATGAATCGAAGTGAATTAACTCGTTTTTATCTTGGGCTTCCCACCTTTCCACTGGAATTCCTTTACAAGGAGAAATAGTAAAAGTAGAGATAATCCCGCATTTTGGGTAAAGAACAGGGGTATAGGAATTTGATTTAAATACTTTCCGGAATAAATGGCTAATGCACCTAAACTTATATAGACCAATGCCTCCATCCAGCGATAGGGCGTTGGGTCAAAATACTGCCCTCCTAAATAACACATCAAGGTCATAATGACACTGGAAAGAAGAAATGACCAAGCACAAGCCATGTAACCATAAGTGGGGATCCAATAGATATTGCCTACCACCGTAACAGCCAATCCTACCAAGGTTATGATCGTTCCCATATAGGTTTTATTGGTCTGCTTGAACCAAATCGACTGGGTATAATATATGCCCAAAAAGAGGTTGGCCAATAATAAAATAGGGACCACGCCAATACCCTCCCAGTAAATCGCCTTTTTCAAAAATAGTTGCTGTATCCAAAAGAGATTAGAGGAAACCCCCACCCACAACAAGGTACAAACAATCACAAACCAATGGGTTACTACAGCTAAATTCTCCTTGTTATTGACATTATTTTTCTTTCCTAAGAAAAAGGGTTCCGCCGAATATTTAAAAGCCTGAATCGCCAAACTCATAAAGACTGAAAGTTTATAACAATTGCCATAAATCCCCAAGGCATCTTGGGAGGTTTGCCCAGGATAAAAGCCTTCAGGTAAGTATTCTTCTAGTAATAATCGATCAAACATGACATTGAACATAGCCGCTAAGCTCATGAACATAATGGGATATGAATAGACCCACAAGGAGGTAAATTCTTTCCAATCCCATTCCCAGCGATATGCCTTAAATTCAGCTCCTAACCAATAAAATAAACTGGCGTTGGCAATTAAGTTGGCCATGAAAATATAACCGGCGCCAATGGATGGATCGTATAAATCGCGTAAAAAGTGCGGCCCAATGTCACCCCAAATGCCATCATGCAGCGGTTTTAAACCAACTAAAAAAACAAGGTTTAGCCCCACATTAATTAAAATCGATATGATTTTAGCTAATACGAATTTCTTGATCTTTTGTTCCAAACGTAACTTGGCAAAGGGAATAGCCGTAACGGCATCAATGGCCAAAATCAATGCCAACCACTTTAAAAAGACTCCTTTCCCTGCATAGCCTAATTGTGCCATCAGCGGGTCAGAAAAGAGAAATAGTATCAGCGTAAATAATCCTGAAGTGACAATTATCGCTGATAAAATCAGGTTGTAGTATTTTTGAGGAGCCTCTTTGGCAAAGCGAAAATAAGCCGTTTCCATGCCATAGGTGTAGACAATATTGGCGATGGCCATATAGCCATAAAGCTTGACATTAATCCCTAATTCAGCTGGCAAAAATGCCCAAGTATGTACAAATACCAGTAAAAAATTTAGCGAACGACCAAGAATGGTGCTGAATCCGTAAGAAAGGGTTTCGCCTGCTAATTTTTTGAGTATAGACATAGGTTGATGTTACCAAAAACCAAAGTTACATTTTTTACTGAGGAATGCAGGATGCCTCTAAGAGAATTAAGCGCTTCGATTGACCTGCTTACTGTTTTTGATAACCAATGGTTTGGTAGAAATGCTCCGCATAGTTTTCACTCAGTGGGATGTGATTTTCTCCAATCTTTATTTTTTGGTTGCGGATGGATTCCACTTTTTTCAAGGAAACAATGAACGATTTATGTATCCGAAGGAAATCAGTGGAAGGGAGTTTCTCTTCAATCGACTTCATGGTCATCCGACAAACAACTGGGAATTTCTGCGTTTTTAAATGAATCTTGATATAGTCTTTCAAGCCTTCAATGTATAAAATATCATCCAACATGATTTTCATTAACGAATAATCAGCATGGATAAAAATATATTCTAATTTAGTGGTTTCCGAGCTGTGTTGGCTCGTGGATTTCTTACTTTTAAAGAAATCTAAGGCCTTATTGGTAGCCTTAAGGAAACGTTCAAATGAGATAGGTTTTAACACATAATCAACTACATCCAAATTGAATCCTTCAATCGCATATTGTTGATAGGCTGTCACAAAGATCACCATGGGCTTTTGAGTCAATCCTTCCAAAAATTGAACTCCTGTTAAACCAGGCATTTGAATGTCCAAAAAGATTAAATCAACAGGGGATTTTTGTAGGTATTCCATGGCCTCAAAGGCATTACGACAACGAGCCTCTAGTTTCAAAAAAGGAATTTTGGCGATGTTATCTTCCAATAAATCCAAAGCCAAACTCTCATCATCCACCGCTATACAACGTAAAACGGTCGAAGAAACTTCCGTAAATTTTTCGTTTGATTCCTCTTCTGACATCATTATACGTGTTGGATTTCTAATTCAATCTGGTAATATTCTCCTTCTTCAGTAATCTTCAATTGATGCTCATTAGGGTAAAGTAATTCTAATCTACGTTTTACATTGGTTAAACCAATGCCCGAACTATCATCTTTTTTCTCACTTTTTTGTGAACTTACTTTATTTCGTACGCCAAAGTACAATTTTTCCCGATCATCCAGTAACGTAATTTCAATGATGGGGTTTAGCACCATACCCACTCCATGTTTGAAAGCATTTTCCACAAAGGGAATCAACAACATGGGTTCAATGGAATTAGGCGTATCAGTCAATTTATGATTAAAGGTAATCTCAATGTCATTACCAAAACGGATTTTCTGCAACTCAATGTAATTTTCTAAATAGACCATTTCTTTACTAATCGCTACCTTGGCATCCGTTGTCTCGTAAATCATATAGCGCATTAACTCCGATAATTTAATCACCACCGACTCCACCATTTCGGGTTTTCTTCTGGATAATGAGACGATGCTGTTTAACACATTGAACATGAAATGCGGACTAATCTGAGATCTTAAAAACGATAATTCAGATTTCAGGCGCTCATTTTCTTCTTCTTTTTGAATTTCCTTTTCTTTCAAATTATCCGATAAGAATCGATAAGAAACGCCAATGGCAACAATAAATAATAACTGAAATATTGTCCCCATAAAAGGACCTCTTCTAAATCCGACACCTCGTCCTTTGACGTGATCAGAAATAATGATGAATTCTTGTAATTGATAATATACCCAGATCATACCGGGGATAGCGATAGAAAGTAAAATCAAGTAAAGTATAATTCCCTTTTTCTTTAAAATTTTAGGAATAAGAATTTCCGTATTTAGATAAAAAAATGGGATGTTACTGAAAGCAAAGGCAACAAAAAAGTAAGTCCAAGAATTATAACGTTGCAATGCTTGAGGATCAGTGGTGTTTGGACTTGGCCGCATCCAATATGGTAAGGCCAAGAAACATGCCCAGAATATGACATGCAATAAAATGGGTTTAAATCTAAAAATTTTATTTGGCATCGTTTTTAGGGTACATGGAATCCAAATTAACTTAATAATTCTTATATTTCTCATAAATTTTCTACCATATTCCCAATTGTGCCGATGAAGTCGGCAATTGATTTTTCGGTAGAAAGAAAATTTAAACCATAGATTACCCAAACCTACAATTAAAAAAAATGAAAAAACTTTTCCTCTTACTGTTAATGCCTTGTGTAACATGGGCTCAACAGGAGATTCCTCTCAATGACCTAGTGGCATTTGATCAACCCAGCACCAATTGGACCATCGAGCAAGCCATTAAGGCTAATTATACGGATACTTCCTTTCAAGTGAGTCCGGGAAAAGGGATCTTAGTCAATACCTTAAGAAACGGCAAATACAAGCGCTCAGATGATTTGAAATTTAAATTAAATCATGGCGATATACGTTTGATTCTTGATTTTATGCTTCCTAAAGGGGCGAATTCAGGAATCTATTTACAAGGCAGATATGAAGTACAATTGTTGGATTCTTACGGTAAAAAACAACGTATGAAATTTGGCGATTGCGGGGGTATTTATGAAAGATGGGATGATGCTCGAGGCAAAGGAAATGAAGGGTATGAAGGATATGCTCCAAGACAAAATGCCTGTAAGGCACCTGGGTTATGGCAAACCATTGAAATTGATTTTCAAGCACCTCGCTTTGATGCCAACGGTAAAAAAATCAAAAATGCTATTTTCAAAAAAGTGATTTTGAATGGGATTTTAGTTCAAGAGAATATAGAAGTCTCTGGGATGACCCGAGGTGCACTGTTCGAAAAAGAGGCCGCTTTGGGCCCCATCACCATTCAAGGAGATCATGGTCCGATTGCCTTTAAAAACTTACGGTATGAAACATACGAAAAGCCAACGATTAGCTTAGGGAATATGAATTATACCTATTACGAAGGAGTATTTACCAATTTACAAGCGAATAATGCCACACCTTTATTGAAAGGTAAAGCCACCGAAATTACCGGAAAGACCATCAAAGTTCAAAAGGATTTTTTGTTGGTGTATGAAGGTGAATTGAATGTTCCAGAGTCGGATTCCTATGAATTCATTACAAACTGGACAGGAAAAGGTCGTTTGGAAGTGGATGGACAAGTGCTGAACCAAGGAGATTATTGGTATTCAGATCGAGTAAGTCATGCTAAAGAATTGAGTGCAGGGAAGCATCAGTTTAAACTAAGCTTTAGCAAAGATTTCTCTTGGGGGAATAAGGCTTTGGGCTTATTTGTCAAGCGCATTGGTTCACATCTAGTTGCATTGCACGCCCGCACATCATTACCTGACCCAGAAGCCGTAGGATTAATTGAAGTTAAAGCAGATTCTGAACCCGTTTACCAACGTTCTTTTGCTTTTCATCAAGGAGTCAAAAAGACGCATGTCATTCATGTAGGGGATCCTTCAGGTGTTCATTATTCCTATAATTTAAATCAGGGAGCCATTTTGCAAGTATGGAGAGGGAAATTTCTTAATGCTACTCAAATGTGGGAGAATAGAGGAGAGCCCCAAACTTCCGAGCCACTGGGTTTAAATCAAGTCTTAGACGGTAAGTTTCCTTTGGTAACTAGTGGTCAAGCACAGCCAGATTCTGTTAATATAGGTCAGTGGATGTATAAAGGCTATCGGATTCAGCAAGGTAGACCTGTTTATTTGTACCAATGGAACAATGTTATGTTAGAAGATCATTTAGTACCTAATTCTGCCGGAACGGGTTGGACTAGAACGCTCAGCTGGAAGACTGCCCAAGGAACAAATCCATCATTTGAGCTAGTCTTAGGAACCAGTGCTTCGGTGGTCAAAGTACAGCCAGGTTTGATGAGTTTCGATAGGAATCAATATTTCATCCAATGGAATGGTGGTCCAGAATCGGTTCAAAGTCTCGCCAATGGAAAGCAACAAGTGCGCATTCCGGTTACAGGAAATAGTATTTCATATCAAGTGATTTGGTAAACCTTATTTTAACATGAAACATACAGTTAGCATCTTATTATTATTCATTTCAAGCTTGGCTTGGGCTCAAAACCCCGGAGCAAAAACCGAAAAGGATTTTTATGAAATAAAAACCTTACCGATTCCACAAGATATATACTTAGAAATCGGAGGTATAGCAACCATGCCAGATGGTCGTTTGGGTGTCAGTACCCGTCGTGGCGAAATTTGGATTATTGATAATCCTTATCAAAAAGAAAGCCACCAAACCTATTACCGTCGATTTGCTAGTGGAATGCATGAAATTTTAGGCTTAGCCTATAAGGATGGGGCATTTTATTGTTCTCAACGAGGAGAATTAACCAAAGTAACAGATACGGATCGGGATGGCGTTGCAGATCGTTATGAACCTATTTATCAATTTCAACTTTCTGGAAATTACCATGAGTATACCTATGGCCCAGTATTTGATAAGAATGGAGATATGTGGGTTACACTGAATTTAGCCTGGGTAGGTTTTGGAGAAGGTAAATTTTCTAAATGGCGAGGTTGGTTAGTGAAGATTAGTCCAGATGGGAAATTGGAGCCTTTTGCTGCAGGTTTACGCTCTCCAGCAGGGTATAGTATCAATCTAGATGGAGATATTTTTTATGGTGAAAATCAGGGCGACTGGGTTGGATCGGGTCGAGTAACACATTTAGCTAAAGGTGACTTTGCAGGAAATCCTGGAGGTTTAAAATGGGCCAAAGAGCCCAATAGTCCTTTTAAGTTGAGTTTGGAGGAAATTCCTGACAATGGTTCACCCATGTTTGAAGCAGCTAAAAAAGTAAAAAACTTGAAGCTTCCAGCGGTTTGGTTTCCTCATGCTATCATGGGTATTTCGACATCCGATATTCTACAAGATACGACAGGAGGTAAATTTAGTCCATTCCCAGGGCAATATTTTGTGTCTGACCAAGGACAGTCTAAAGTGATGCGCATGGGCTTAGAAAAAGTGAATGGTGTTTATCAGGGTTTCTGTATCAATTACCGGGAAGGGTTTCAGTCGGGAATTTTGAGAGAGCGATTTGGATTGGATGGAAGTATGTTCGTGGGCATGACTTCTAGAGGTTGGGGTTCAACCGGTAAAGATGATTTTGGCCTACAGCGTTTGGTATGGAATGGAATAACTCCATTTGAAATTAATATGATTGAGGCGCGTACGGATGGATTTGAAATTAGCTTTACACAAGCTATAGATGTGAATTCTGTGAAAAAAGCGGCATCTTATGCTTTGAGATCTTATATTTATAAATACCATCACCAATACGGAAGTCCGATCGTTGATGTGAAAGATTTGGCGATTAAAGGCATTGTTGTTTCTGCGGATAAAAAGAAAGTTCGTATCGTTTTGGATCAAATTCGCCAATATTTCATCCATGAGTTTAAATTGACTGGTGTGAAAAATGAGGCAGGCGAGCTTTTATTGCATGAAACGGCCTATTATACCTTAAATCAAATACCTTCAGGAGATAAAGTGGTTTTAAATGCATCGACCAACCCGATTGTAGAAAAAGTGGTCATCGAGAAAAAGGTTTCTCAATTAGAAAAGACTAAGACAACTACGCTTATATCTGATAATGAGGCCATGGCTTTATTGAAGAAACATACCTGTGTGGCCTGCCATGCTAGGGAAGAAAAATTAATAGGTCCTTCGTTTACGGATATTTCCAAACGTAAATACAGCGATAAGCAAATTTTGGCATTAGTCTATAAGCCTAATCCTAAAAACTGGCCAGATTTTGCTACGGAAATGGCTCCTATGTCGCATGTGCCAGCCAGAGACGTGTTGAAAATTGCTTCTTGGATCAATGGCTTAACTCAGAAGAAAGCCAATGATGCCCTGATTAATCGGGACTAAGGCATAAAAAAAGTCTCCTGTTCCAACAGGAGACTTTTTTATTGGAGATAAAATAGCGGTTAAGCTTTCGGTTTAACAGAACCCGAAATCATCAAAATGATTTGGGAAGTAGAACCATTATTTATCACTGTAATTGTTTTGCTGAAGTTTCCTGGTCTACCTGTTGAGTTGTAAGACGCAGTTACTTTACCCGTTTTGCCTGGCATGATGGGTTCTCTAGTCCAATCTGGAGTAGTACATCCACAAGAAGGCTGAACATTGGAAATAACCACTGGGGCATTACCTGTGTTGGTGAATTCAAAGCTGTATGTTGCTTGAACTCCTTCGGCAATAGTACCGAAATCGTGCTTTTCTTTTTTGAATTTAAGAGCTCCTTGGGCGTTGGATTGAAATGCAAAACCTACTAGCAAAGCCAAAATACCAATTAATTTTTTCATGCTTTTTCGTTTGAAATTTTTCAATGTATGTATAGCAAAGCTATAACAAAGCAAAGATTCAGCAAAAGATTTCGCTTATTTTTTATCGAAGAATTGAAGTACTCAGTATTTGGCTCACGATTATTTTATCGTATTTTTACCTCGTAAATTTTAACAAATCTCCTTTGATTCTACCAAAGCCAGCCCAATTTTCACGTGTTGAGATTGAATTCAATCCAGACAAAGTGTTGGAAGATTACCGTTTGGCAGTCATCAGCAGGCAATGTAGCCTACTGGTTCGAAAAGAAGTTTTTTCTGGTCGAGCTAAATTTGGTATCTATGGCGACGGTAAAGAATTGTGCCAAATAGCCCTTGCACGTTCCATGCGATTGGGTGATTATATATCAGGTTATTATCGGGATCAAACCATTGGAGTAGCGATTGGGGACTTAACATGGCCGCAGTATTTTGCTCAATTATATGGACATCCGGATCGGCAATATGATCCTCATTCGGCGGGCCGACAAATGAACAATCACCATGCGACACGTTGGCTGGATGAGAAGGGAGAATGGCTTGATCAAACGAATCAATACAATTCTGTAGCGGGAGTTTCGTCTACCGCTATGCAAATCCCCCGTTCTTTGGGAATCGCGTATGCCTCTAAAATGTACCAGTTTAGAGCGGATTTAGCGGAATTTAAAGAACAATTTTCCAAAGACGGGAAAGAAGTATGTTATACAACCATTGGTGATGCTTCTACCTCGGAAGGGATGTTTTTTGAATGCATCAATGCGGCTGGAGTTTTACAAATTCCTATTGTTTTTTCTGTTTGGGATGATGGATATGGTATATCTGTCCCTATTGAATATCAAACCACAAAATCGTCCATTTCTAAAGTATTAGCTGGTTTTCAGCGAAATGATCAAGAAAAAGGTTTGGAGATCATCCAAGTGAAGGCTTGGGATTATCCAGGTTTGATGCAGGCTTATCAACAAGCTGCTCGATTAGCACGTGAAGAATTTGTACCTTGTTTAGTTCACGTGATTGAATGTACCCAGCCTCAAGGGCACTCGGCTTCTGGTTCTCATGAGCGTTACAAATCAGCCGATCGATTGGCATGGGAGCATGAAGTGGATTGTAATGTATTGTTTCGTCAATGGGTGTTGGATCAAGGATTTGCTAGTGAAGAAACCTTAAAAGAAATAGAAGAAGCTGCCGTCTTGGAAGCAAGGAAGTACCAGAAAGAAGCTTTTGCGGCTTACATGGCTTCCATAGAACCAGATAAAAAAGCATTTTTACGGGTAGCTCAAAATTTAATGGAATCGACCAATGAAGGGAGTCTATTATCCCCGATTTTGGATGAATTAAAACAGCTTCCATATCCGATATTCAGTGATTTAGTGCGGGCAGGAAGAAAAACGTTACGGGCGTTTCGTGTCTATCAAGGGCCAGCCGTAAAATTGCTAAGAAAGTGGTTAAGTGAATTAGAGGAAAGAAATCGTCGGAGATTTAGTTCACATCAAATTAGTGAATCTCAGCATTCTCCTTTGCTAATTAATGCGGTTAAACCCATTTATAAAAAAGAGGCAAATTCGGTGGATGGTCGAGAGATTTTGAACAAAAGTTTTGCTCATTTTTTAGAAGATCCTAGAGTATTTATTTTAGGAGAAGACGTAGGTAAAATAGGGGATGTCAATCAAACTCTTGCGGGCTTACAAGAGGTATTCGGAGATTTGAAAATTACAGATACCGGGATTCGAGAAATTAGCATTGTAGGTCAAGGGATTGGAGCCTCTATGCGAGGCTTGAGGCCTATTGTGGAAATTCAATATTTGGACTACATTTTTTATCCATTTCCTATCTTATCTGATGATTTAGCTTGTTTACACTACCGTACAGCAGGAGGACAAAAAGCCCCCATGATTCTACGAACCCGTGGCCATCGTTTGGAAGGTATCTGGCATTCAGGTAGTCCCATGGCTGTGTTAATCAATGGATTGAGAGGAATACATTTTTGTGTACCTAGAAACATGACTCAGGCAGCGGGCATGTATAGAACCTTATTAAAAGGAGATGATCCAGGTATCGTGGTGGAATGCTTAAATGGGTATCGCCTGAAAGAAGCAATGCCAGAAAACTTGTATGAAATTACTGTACCCTTAGGTATTCCTGAAGTATTGCGAGAAGGAACTGATATTACCATTGTGACCTATGGTTCCATGTGTCGCATTGTGATGGAAGCATCAGAAACCTTATCATCGATGGGTATTTCTGTCGAGGTAGTTGATGTCCAAACTTTGTTGCCATTTGATCGAACACAAAGTATATCGGCTTCCATTCAAAAGACACATCGGGTGCTTTTTGCGGATGAAGATATGCCTGGCGGAACAACAGCGTACATGATGCAAGAGGTCTTAGACAAACAAGGAGCTTTTGCTTGGTTAGACACCCCAGCGCGTTGTTTAGCAGCGCCTCCACATCGTCCTGCTTATAGTTCAGATGGGGATTATTTCTCTAAGCCCAATGTAGAGAATGTGGTTGATACCATCTATGAAATGATGCGAGAGTCTGATCCAGGGCTTTTCCCAGCTATATATTTCTAATGAATTCGTCCCTAGCCCTTTATTTTCAAAACATTAAATCCGCGATCTCAAGTACGCGGAAGGGCTTGGCATTAACATGGAAGCATGCTTGGAATGCCAGGAAACAAAGAACAATTCAAAACGTCCAAAACCCGGATTACTTCAAGTCGAATGAAGGGGTTTTTACTTTACAATATCCACACCAAGAAATTCCTACACCCGTCAATGGACGGTATCAATTGCATAATGAAATGGACGATTGTATTGTCTGTGACAAATGTGTCAAGGTCTGTCCAGTGGATTGCATTGAAATAGAACCCATCAAAGCTACAGGTTTGGTTGGTTATACTTCCGACGGTTCTCCTATTCGCCTATATGCAGCTAAATTCGATATCGATATGTCGAAATGCTGTTTTTGTGGGCTTTGTACTACCGTATGTCCTACCGAATGTTTAACCATGACATCGGAATATGATTTCTCCGTATTTGATGTCAAGGAGCACAATTTTTCTTTTGCTAATTTAAGTCCTGAACAAGCAGCTGAAAAGAAACAATTGTATGAGCAGTTTGTCGCAGAAAAAGAAGCCTTGAAACAGGCGAACATTTCTTCGGTAGAGACAAAAAATGAGGAAGGTACCGCTGCGG
>NZ_JBEWZH010000001.1:0-345039 GCF_045310485.1 Aquirufa salirivi | reverse complement strand
CGGCAAAGCCTGCTTTTAAACCAAGCTTTAAACCTAAGGCAGAAACTAGTTCAGAGGAAGTAAAGACAGAAGAAGTAAAACCTGCGGCAAAGCCTGCTTTTAAACCAAGCTTTAAACCTAAGGCAGAAACTAGTTCAGAGGAAGTAAAGACAGAAGAAGTAAAACCTGCGGCAAAGCCTGCTTTTAAACCAAGCTTTAAACCTAAGGCAGAAGCTCAAACGGAGGAGGCAGCTACCGAAGATGTAAAACCTATGGCAAAGCCCGCTTTTAAACCAAGCTTTAAACCGAAGGCAGAAGTCATTTCGGAGGAGGCAGCTACCGAAGAAGTAAAACCTGTGGCAAAGCCTGCTTTTAAACCAAGCTTTAAACCGAAGACCGAGATTCCGAAGGAGGAAAAGTCGATCGACGAAGAAAAACCAGTTGTTAAACCTGTATTTAGACCAAGTTTCAAACCTAAGCCACCCACCACAGAATCATGAATCCAATGATCGCCTCGTTTTTGGTATTGGCTGGATTGACATGCGCAAGCGCCTTGGCTATGGCTTGGACAAAAAATTTATTACATGCTGCCTTAGCTATGTTTCTGTGCATGTTGGGCATGGCAGGTTTATACGTGATGGCCTATGCTGATGTGATGGCCGTGGCACATTTACTTATTTATGTTGGGGGAGTCTTGATATTGATTCTATTTGGAATCATGTTAACGCATACTCCTCGAACCCACCAATATGAGGCCTCAAATGATTTGTGGACCAAGCAGTCGGGTCGTTTTTGGGCTTTGTCGATTAGTCTTTCCATATTCCTAGGTTTACTCTGGATTCTAAATCAATCCATGGCCTCGTTTGGCATGCTTTCTGGGGAGATACAGCGATCTTCTAAATTGACACAACTAGGCTTGGCTTTATTGACGGAATATTCCTTTGCATTTGAATTAGCGGGGGTATTTCTTTTAATCGCCTTAGTGGGGGCCACATATATTGCGAAACACCATGAATGATATTCCATTAAGCTATTTTTTGATTGTAAGTGCCTTCTTGTTTTCCATAGGAGTAGGCATTATGCTGTTGAAACGTAATATGATTTTTGTGTTGATGGGGATCGAGTTAATGCTGAATGCCGCAAACTTAAATTTAATTGCTTTTTCTCGTCAGGATGATCAATTACAAGGAATGGTCTTTTCTGTATTTGTCTTAGTGATTGGTGTATGTGAAATGACGGTAGCCTTGGCGATCATTTTACAGATTTATCGTCATTTCAAAAACATAGATTTAGGAGCGGAGAAATCTAGGTTTTAATCGACCCAATTTTTGATTTGGTTCTTTAGGTTTAAGGCCTTCATTTTTCCTAAGACTTTTTCTAGCTCTTCCATGGGTGCTTCATTGATTTGTTTGATCGTGCCAAATTTCTTCAATAGTTTTTGTGCCGTTAATTTTCCTATCCCATCCAACTCTTCTAATTGACTTACGATAAAATGTTTACTCCGTTTATTTCGATGGGCAGTAATCCCAAAGCGGTGAGCCTCATCACGTAATTGCTGAATGAGTTTAAGGGATTCTGATTTTTTATCAATGTATAAAGGAAGACTGTCCTCAGGGAAATAGATTTCTTCTAACCTTTTCGCAATACCAATGATGGGAATCTGTCCATATATTCCAATGGCTTTCAAGGCATCACAAGCGGCGCTTAATTGACCCTTTCCTCCGTCGATGATAATTAGGTCAGGAAGCTCAGCTTCTTCCTCTAATACGCGAGAATATCTTCTACCCACTACTTCCGTCATGGTGGCAAAGTCATTAGGTCCTTCCACGGTTCTTGGCGTAAACAGTCGATACTCTTTCTTGGCAGGGACCCCTTGCAAAAAGCAGACCATAGCTGAAACAGGATTTGTACCTTGTAAATTGGAGTTATCAAAGCATTCAATTCTCTGAGGTAGTTTACTTAGGTGCAAATCGTTCTTAAGGGTTAAGAGAATGCGCATTTTTCGGTCTCCTCCACTTTCTTCAGCAGCTTTCCGATCAGCTTTTTCTTTTCTGAAATACAAGACATTTTTTAAAGACATGTCTAGCAGCTTTCTTTTATCCCCCATTTGAGGAATATTGTTTTTGACACCTTGAAATTCAATGGCCATGGGAATGTTGGAAATGATTTCTTTGGCACTGCTGTGAAATTCATCTCTTTTTTCCCAGATGAGCATCGTTAATACATCGGCTTCCTCTTCATTTAATTTTTTCTTTACTTCCCAAGTTTGGGATTGAGTAATCGTACCATTGATTACCTTCATGAAATTGATGTAGGAAAGCTGCTCATCTGAAACGATGGAAAAAACATCGACATCATGAATGGCAGGATTCACGACAGTGGACTTCGCTTGAAAGTTTTCTAAGAGTTGCCACTTTTCTTTCCATTCTTGGGCTTGTTCGAAAGCAAGCTTTTCTGCTGCGGCTTGCATTTTCTCCACAAAAAACTGTTTGGGTTTTTGGTAGTGCCCTTTGAGTATTTGAGTTATTTGTTCGATGTACTGCAAATAGTCTTCTTCGCTTTGCAAATTTTCACAGGGTCCTTTGCAATTGCCAATATGGTATTCCAAACAGACTTTAAACTTTTCGTCATTGATGGAACTTTGTTTTAATACCAAAGAACAGGTTCTGATTGGAAATAGCTGGTGCAACATTTCCAGTAGGGCATTCATGGATTTAGGATTAGCAAAAGGCCCATAATAGGTTCCCATCTTGTGGTCGATTCTTCTGGCTGTCAATAGGCGAGGGAAGCGTTCATGGCTCAAGCAGATGAAAGGATAGGTTTTATCATCTCGTAAGAGAATGTTGTATTTGGGCTGAAATTGCTTGATGAGGGTATTTTCCAATAAAAGAGCATCAAATTCAGAATGCACAATGGTGAATTCTAATTTGTTGATTTGCTGGACGAGCCTCCTTGTTTTAGTATCGTGGTTTTTTGGATTGACGAAATAGCTACTTATTCTATTTTTTAGGTTTTTGGCTTTCCCTATATAGATGATGGTATCATTCACATCAAAATATCGATATACACCAGGTTCCTCTGGTAGAGAAGGAAGTATGCTTTTAGGGTCGAAGCTATTCATATCTCAAATTTAATAAATTCATTTCGAATATCGTTTTTAGGATTTTTCAAAGAATCTTTATTTTGATGTAAACTTTTATTTGCTTTTTTAGTTTATTTTTTTGCTACAAAAGTTAAGGTGGGTACTACGTTAACTCATAATCATAAAATAATGTATTCTTAACACAGTCCTATTGTATCAACATAATATAATATATAGCTATTTTGAAGCGTATGGTGGCAAATGATATTTTACCGCTAAAAATTTGCATTTATTATTTGCAGATAAGTATTGAATTATACATATTTGGAAGTGTCCTACCTAGTAGGATAGTGTAGGATAGTTAAGTTCTTAGAAGAATTATATCTTAAGTAATGTCAAATGTCAACTAGTGACAGGCATATTTCTGGTATTTTTTAAAGAATCTGTTCTAGTTCTAACATGGTAAATGATAAAAAAATGAAAGGAGGTCTAATGGTTTAAAAAATGGCGATTAACTAAACGCATAATTTTAAATAAATAATTAATCAACTATTACTTATGAAACACAATTATTATCAAATTTTCAAAAGCTTCTTATTGCTAGCCATTATGGTGCTTGGAAGCTTTGCGTCATTTGCTCAAGACCGCAAGGTTTCGGGTAAAGTGGTTGGTACTGATTCACAAGGTATCCCGGGCGTGAGTATATTGGTAAAAGGAACCAATACAGGAACTACTACTGACATTAATGGGGCATTCTCGGTTTCAGTTAAATCTGGAAACGCAGTATTATCTATTTCTGCTGTAGGTTACAAAACGAAAGATGTTACTGTAGGTTCACAAGCCTCTATTTCGGTTACATTGGAAGAAGATGTTAGCCAATTGAGCGAGGTTATCGTAACAGGTTATTCAGTAACTAACAAAAAAGAGTCGACAGCTGCAGCATCTATTGTTAAAGCAAAAGATTTACAAATTGCCCCTTCAGGAAACGTTGAGCAACAATTACAAGGTCGTGTAGCCGGTGTTACATTGATCACGAACGGTCAGCCAGGAACGAACAGTATTATTCGTGTACGTGGTTTTGGTGCATTCGGTGGTAATGAGCCATTGTACATTGTTGATGGAGTACCAGTAGGATCTACTGATTTCTTATCACCAGATGATATTGAAAGTACTACCGTATTAAAAGATGCAGCTGCAGCTTCTATCTATGGAGCACGTGCTGCTAACGGTGTAATCGTTTATACTACGAAGCGTGGTACTAAAGGAAAGAAACCTTTACAGATTACTTATGATGGATTGTACGGAGGTACAGACCCTAACGTTGGAGGAGCTCCAAAAATGTTAACTCCACAAGAGCAAGCAGATTGGACTCACGTAGCATACCGTAATAATGCGGCAGCGAACGGAACGGCAGCGTCTTATTCTCACCCACAATATGGTACATCAGCACAGGCATCTTTACCAACTTATTTGCACTTTAATGGAGCAAACGGTGTAAGAGGAGCTGTTGACATGGCTGCTGCACAAGCTGCTTATGCTGCAAGTCCAGGAACTACTTTCGCTATTCGTCCAAACTTAGCTGGTACTAACTGGTATGACGAGATTACTCGTTTTGGTAATACACAACGTCATTCGTTAGGATTCTCTGGCGGAACAGACAACGGTCGTTTCTACATTGGCTTATCTGCTCAAGAGCAACAAGGGATCTTATTAGAAAATGATTTCCGTCGTTATTCAGCTCGTTTTAACTCTGAGTTTGATTTAGGAAAGCACGTAAGAATTGGAGAGAACTTACAGTTCACTTACCGTTCAGTAAGAGGTCAAGCAGGTGGTAATGGTGGATTAGGTATTGCTGGTGATGAGTCAGTGATCTTATCAGCCTATCGTATGCCAACCGTTATTCCTGTTTATGATGATTTTGGAAGTTTTGCATCGACAAGAGCTGCAGGTTTCAACAACCCTCGTAACCCGGTTCGTTCATTAATGACAAACCAAATCAATGACCAGAACTACAATGCTAACGCTGTAGGTAATATTTATGTTGAATTTGAGCCCGTTAAAGATTTAATTATCAAATCTAGTATCGGAGGTCAGTATAATAACTCATACTTTGTTAACTACAACTACAAGTACTTAGGAGATTCAGAGCCAGAGGCTTCTGATAGTTTCTCTGAAGGTTCAGGTTATTCTTTTGCATGGGTATTCTCAAATACGGCTGCTTACAAATACCAGTGGAGAAAACATGGTATTAAAGCTTTAGCTGGTATTGAGTCATTGAACACAGGCCGTGGTCGCGGTATCTCAGGATCGGGTATCAACCCATTCTCGATGGACTTAGACTTCGTTACATTGAATGCTGTTCAGTCGCCAGTAGTTAACTCTAACTTATTCAGTGGAGTTAATTTCTACTCATTATTCGGTAAAGCTGATTATAACTTCAATGAGAAGTATTATTTAACAGCTGTGGTTCGTCGTGACGGTTCATCTCGTTTCGGTTCTCAAAACCGTTATGGTATTTTCCCTGCATTCTCTGCAGCTTGGCGTGTAACATCGGAGGAGTTCATGAAAGATCTTCCAGGTATTACGGATTTGAAAATTCGTGGAGGTTGGGGAGAAATGGGTAACTCAAACAACGTAGACCCAGCTAACCAGTATTCATTGTACGCTGCAAGACGTGATATTTCTTTCTATCCAATAGATGGTCAGAGCTCAGGAGCTAACGAAGGTTATATCCGTTCACGTATTGGTAACCCAGCTGCTAAATGGGAAACTTCAGAAACAACTAACATCGGTATTGATGCGACTTTCTTAAATGGTAAGTGGGAATTGGTATTTGATTTATGGAGAAAAGATACACGTGATTTGTTATTCAACGTACCTCTTCCTGCGGTTGTTGGTCCTAACGCATCAGCACCATCCGTTAACGTAGCAAAAATGCGTAACGAGGGTATCGACTTCCAAGTGATTAACCGTGGTAACATTACTAACGAGTTGAAATACGAATTGACTTTCAATAATTCATTCTTGAAAAACGAAATCATCGCATTTGCTCCAGGTATTACTAACTTAACAGGTGGTGGTTTCCGTGGTATTACTCCAGTTCGTATGGAAATTGGACGTTCATTGTCTTCTTTCTATGGTTACAAAGTACTTGGATACTTCAATACAGCTGCTGAGGTGACTAGTGCACCGTCTCAATCAGGTGCAGGTGTAGGTCGTTTCCGTTATGCTGATATGAATGGAGATGGTAAAATCACTCCAGATGACCGTACTTATTTAGGTTCTCCAGTACCAACTTATACAGGAGGTATCAACGTAGGTTTAACTTACAGAGCGTTTGAATTGAACATGTATGTATATGCTTCTGCTGGTAACAAAATCTGGAACCAGTCTAAGTGGTTTACTGATTTCCACGGTTCATTCGAAGGTTCTGGTAAAGGAGAGCGTGCTAAGCAATCTTGGACTCCAGCTTTAGGAAACAGTGCTTTAGCTCCAATTTGGGAATCAGCATCTAATATCTCAACCAACGGTGCAGAGAACTCATGGTATGTAGAGGACGGAGATTACATCCGTTTCCAGAATATCTCTTTCGGATATAACATTCCTTCGAAATTCTCTTCTAAGCTTGGTATCAAACGTGCGAAGTTGACTCTTTCTGCTAACAACTTGTTAACCTTTACTAAGTACAAAGGTTTAGATCCAGGTGTTGGTGGTGCAGCCGATACTAGTTTTGGTATTGACGTAGGTAACTACCCTGTTACTCGTTCATTCAACGCTGCTATCAACTTGTCATTTTAATCCGCGAAAGCCAATTTAAATTAAAATAAAATGAAAAAATATCATATTTTAAAACGATTAGCCTTAGTAAGTGCATCGGCATTTACCTTGACATTCGCTTGTAAGGATCAGTTTTTAGAGGTTTTGCCTACTGGCTCATTAGCTCAGGCGCAATTGACTTCTAAGGCTGGTGTTGAGGGTACTTTGATTGGAGCTTATTCTGCTTTAGCAGCAAAAAACTTTACTCAGGTAGCCGCTTCTAACAACTGGCTTTGGGGTTCAATCCTTGGTGGAGAGAACAACAAAGGAACAGATGCTGGAGACTTTTCTGCGATTAACCCAATGCAGCGCTATGAAACCTCACCAGTACAAGGAGAGGTAAATGGTACTTGGCAAGCAAAATACGAAGGTATTGCGCGTGCTAATGCTACGATTAATTTAGCAAATGAGTCTAAGGCTCTTTCAGCTGCAGAAAAAACTCGTATCATTGCGGAAGCTCGTTTCTTACGTGCTCACTTTTACTTTGAATTGAAGCGTTTATTCAATTCAGTTCCATACGTTGACGAGACAATGGATTATGGTAAAGGAATCGAGAAGGTAGGTAATACTCCAGATGTTTGGGGTAAAATCGATACAGATTTTAAATTTGCATACGATAATTTGCCTGAGACTCAGTCTTCAGCAGGTCGTGCTAACAAATGGGCAGCAGGTGCTTACCTAGCTAAGTCTTTGTTGTACCAAGGAAAATTTGCAGAGGCTAAAGCTCTATTCACTACTGTAATTGCTAGTGGCAAAACAACCAATGGTAAGAAATACGGCTTGGTTCCAAGATTCCAAGATGTATTCAATGCAGCGAACGATAACAATGAAGAGGCCATATTTGCCATTCAGTCATCTATGAATTCGGGTAGTGTTACTAACTCGAATGCTTTCGACGTATTGAACTACCCGTATAACACAGGTACTGATGGTCCAGGTAACTGCTGTGGATTCTTCCAACCTTCATTCTCTTTAGCGAATGCTTACCGTACGAAAGATGGTTTACCATTATTGACTGAGTCGAATGGTGCTCCAGTTTATAATGCTCCAGAAAATGCAGTAAAACATGACTATAAGTTAGCTTCTAGTGAATCATTTACAGAAGATAAAGGTCCTTTGGATCCACGTATTGACCATACGATCGGTCGTCGTGGTATTCAGTACTTAGACTGGATCGAGCACCCAGGTAAAAACTGGATTCGTGACCAAACTTATGCAGGTCCTTATTCTCCTAAGAAATATGTGTATTATAAAACTCAGGAGAACACATTGACTGATGGTTCTGGTTGGACACGTGGTTATGCAACACTTAACTATAACATCATTCGTTTTTCTGATGTATTGTTAATGGCTGCAGAAGCTGAAATCAAAGGTGGTGGAAGTTTAGCTACTGCTTTAGGTTATATCAACCAAGTTCGTAACCGTGCAGCTAACCCAGCTAGCTTTGTTAGAAATGCTAAGTCTGGTGAGTTAGAGGCAAATTATTCAATCGCTCCTTATGCAGCATTTGCTAACGCAGATGAAGCTATGAAAGCGCTTAAAATGGAGCGTATGTTGGAGTTAGCAACAGAAGGTCACCGTTTCTTCGACTTAGTTCGTTGGGGTGATGCCAGCAAAGTGTTAAATGCATACCTAGCTTACGAAGGTGGTATTTTAGTTACAATGTTTGGTGGTGCAAAATTCAATACTGGCAAGGAATATCTTCCTATCCCACAAGCTCAAATTGATATCCAAGGATCTTCTATCTTGAAGCAGAACCCTAGTTATTAATTGATTGTATTTTATTCTTGAAAAGGTGGGAACTTGTTCCCACCTTTTTTAATTTTAGCCTAGTAATTATAAAATGATGAATTCTCGACAACTACTTTATTTTAGTCTACTTTTTTTTGGAATTATTTCTTGTAAAAGTAAGACCACTTTCGAACTACTGCCTAGTGATCAAACTGGCATTCATTTTTCAAATCAAATTGTTGAAAACGACACCTTGAGCATTTTGAAGTATGAATACTTGTATAATGGTAGTGGGGTTGGAATGGGTGATTTTAATAATGATGGTTTATTGGATTTGTTCTTTTCAGGCAATCAAGCCAATGGAGCTTTGTATCTCAATAAAGGGGAAATGAAGTTTGAGGATGTTTCTAAAAAAGCGGGAATTGATACCAAGAACCGTTGGTGTGCTGGAGTTAGTGTGGTGGATATCAATGGAGATGGATTGCTGGATGTGTATGTGTCAGTAACCTTGAAAAATGGCGACAAAGATCGAGAGAATCTATTGTTTGTTAACCAAGGTATCAAAGAAGGTATTCCAACCTTTAAGGAAATGGCCATGGAATATGGTATCAATGATTCTGGTCATAGCCAACACGCCGCATTTTTTGATTATGACAAAGATGGAGATTTAGACTTATATGTGTTAACAGATAAAATCACGGAATTCCCTTCTCTCTTCCGTCCTAAAGTCACGGATGGCTCTTATCCTAACACGGATCGTTTGTATCGAAATGATTGGTCAGCATCATTGAAACATCCTGTTTTTACGAATGTATCCAAAGAAGCAGGAATTACCATTGAGGGTTTTGGATTAGGGATTAATATTTGCGATATCAATCAAGATAATTGGCCGGACATTTATGTGACCAATGATTATGTATCGGATGATATACTGTATATCAATAACCAAAATGGGACTTTTACGGATCAATCTAAGGCCTATTTTAAGCATACTAGTTTAAGTGCTATGGGTAATGACGTGGCCGACATCAATAATGATGGTTTGGCTGATATCATTGCCTTAGATATGCTTCCTAAAAGTAATGATCGTAAAAAGCAGTTAGCCCCAGGAAATCATTATCAAACTTATTTGAACAGTGATACCTATGGTTATACTTACCAATACATGCGCAATTCCTTGCAATTGAATGCTGGTAAACAAGCGAATGGAAAACCTTATCCCTTCCAAGAGATCGGTTTGATGGCTGGTGTTGCCGAGACAGAATGGAGCTGGTGCCCTTCTTTAGCCGATTTTGATAATGATGGTTACCGAGATTTATTGATTACCAATGGTTTCCCTAAAGATGTAACAGATAGGGATTTTATGTCGTATCAAGCTGAATCAAAGCGCTTGACTTCGGAAGCTATCATGTTGGAAAAGTTACCCGTTATTAAAATCAATAATTATGCCTTTAAAAACATGGGAGGCTTGAAATTTGAGGATGTAAGTGCCAATTGGGGAATCAATATTGCCTCTTTTTCTAACGGAGCCGTATATGGCGACTTGGATAATGATGGCGACTTGGATTATGTTGTCAACAATATCAACGATGAAGCCTTTGTTTATAAAAACAATACCATCGATCAAGAAAAAGAGAAGTCACAGTTTTTACGGGTTAAGTTTGAGGGAAAAGGAAAAAATGTGTTAGGTATTGGAGCAAAAATTGAAGGTGTTTTTGCGGATGGATCTCGCTTTTATTACGAAAATACACCCTATCGAGGATATTTGTCTAGTGTAGAAACAGTTGCCCATATTGGTTTAGGATCTAAATTAGCCATCAAAGAAATGCGTATTTTTTGGCCGAATGATTCCATGCAGGTGATTAAAAACCCGGGTAAAAATAAGGTGATGACCGTGAAAATAGGGGAAGCCAAAATGCCTATTCAAAGTATGTTTGATTATGAAAAGCCTCTTTTGGAAGATATAAGTAAAAGCCTACAAGTGACAGATGTACATAAAGAATACGATTTTGTTGATTTTAATTTTCAAACTTTAACACCTTTTAAATTATCTCAATTAGGTCCGGGTTGTTCGGTAGGAGATATCAATGGGGATGGCTTAGAAGACTTTTTTGTAGGTGGGGCTAAGTTTTATTCAGGACTGTTTTATATACAGCAAGCTAATGGCAAATTTGTATCGAAACCATTGGACGGAATTGTTGATCAGCCCAAAAAGATGGGGGAAGATTTAGGCTCTTTATTAGTTGATTTTGACCGAGATGGGGATTTAGATTTATATATCACTCGAGGAGGAACAGAGGATAAGGCCAACTCACCAAGTTTTCAAGATGTATTGTACAAGAATGATGGCAAGGGGAACTTCACGTTAGATGTAGCAGCATTGCCTGTTTTTTTAGAGAGTAATTCAGCGGTTAGGTCCATCGATTTTGATCGTGATGGCGACTTGGATTTATTTGTCAGTGGAAGAAATGTGCCATTCGAGTATCCTAAAGGAACCGTTTCGCGATTATTACGGAATGATTCGAAGTCTGGCCAAATTAAATTTACCGATCAAACGGCTCAATGGGCTCCCGAATTATTGCAGGAATCTTTGATTTGTGATGCTATTTGGACCGATGTCAATCAAGATGGTTGGGTAGATTTGGTATTAGCGGGAGAGTATGCACCGATTCAGATATTTGAAAACCAGAAAGCTAAATTGAAAAAACTGAATGAAACGGGATTAGAAAAATATACGGGCTTGTGGGCATCCATTACAAGTGCTGATTTTGACCAAGATGGCGATATGGATTTTATAGCGGGGAATATGGGTAAAAACACTATTTTAAGGGCTTCTAATAAACAACCAGTAGAAATTGTCCATGGTGACTTAGATGGAAATGGCTTATACGATATATTCCCTTTTGTCTATTTCCAAGGTCCTAAAGGTTTATTCGAGTCTTATCCTTTGTTTGGTAAAGATGATACACATAAGCAATTGAATGCCACTCGTGCTCGCTATGTGTATTATAAAGACTTTGCTAAGGCCAAACAAGAAAACCTCTTTACGGATGCCGAAAAGAAGAAATCGTCTAAAGTTTCTATAACAGAAAATGCCTCCGTCTATATTGAAAATGCTGGAAAAGGAAAGTTTGTAATGCATGAATTGCCCGTTATGGCACAGGTTTCGGCTTTGAATGGTATGCAAGTGATTGATATTAACCAAGATGGTTATTTAGATGTCTTGTTTGTAGGAAATAATTATGGGAATGAAGTTTCTACGGGAAGATATGATGCTTCCAATGGAGGAGTGTTATTGGGAGATGGGAAAGGGAAATTTAGATACCAGTCTAATTCAGGTTTATTCGTACCAAGTGATGCTAAATCTTTAGTAAGTATTCAGTTAGGTAAGGATCAATTAGGATTTATTGCGCTCCAAAATAGAGGGGCTATGCATGTATTTAAACCTGTTAAAAGCTTTGTTCCTTTAGCCAAGGCAGGTAAAGATTTTACTTACCAGTTCATGGGTAAGAAGCAAAAAGTAAACTGGAATTATGGCTCATCTTACCTGAGTCAAAGTGCTTCTGCTCAGGGTTTTGTACCTAAAGGGGCTAGTTTAGCGAATTAAATTCTTGAAATAGGTCAGTTGAAGTCCAGGAGTCAATTTGGTTCCTGGTTTCACTGCACCGAATTGATAATTCCCTAAGATGATATCGATATCTCCGTCTTTATCCACATCACCTGCATCCATGCAGATGTAATGCCCTCCTGCTCCAATATTTAAATTACTAACTTGAAAGGTCATATTTCCTTGGTTCTGAAAATAGAGAAAATTCTCATTTCGTCCTTTGTCGTTTTCAGCAAAAAAAGCAATCATAGCTAAATCTAAATCACCATCTTGGTCAAAGTCCCTAGCTACCGTTTTGGATGCACCATAGGAAGGGTAAAAGTAGCCTTCTTTAAAATTATTTCTTCCGTCGTTTAGGTATACATGTACTCCATGAAAGGCTTTTTTAGATCTGGAGTAATCGGCATTATCCCCATTGGAAACAATGATATCATCATGCCCATCTTTATTCATATCAGCCACTTCCATATAGCTACTGCCAAATACTGAGTCAAATTGTAATAAAGGTTTTTCCACAAAAATACCTTGGCCTTTATTGATGAATAAGGACACTCCCTCTCGCGATTGAGCCATTAATACCAATAAATCAGGATTTCCGTCACCGGTGTAATCTTTAATCACGACATTACGAGCTCCTGCTTGGGCTTTTAATACATGTCGATTTTTATTTTTACCATCAATCCAGGTTAATTGACCTCGTTCAAAACCATATTCACAGATGACAAAATCTTGTACACCATCGCTATTAAAATCACTGATTTGAATATCCACAGGTCTTTTGAGCGAATCGACCTCCGCTTCCATTTTACCTTGTGGATTGATTCCATACATGGTTCCAATTTTCTCATCATTGGGATACATTTTACCAATGGCCAATAAGTAAGGTTTGTTGGCTAAAATTTGAGTTAGAGCCACTGGACTTTTGGTTTCAATGGTCTTTTTTACTTGTTTATTGGCATCCAAGACCCATAGTGTGCGGTTACGCGTTCCAGCCCAAACTTCTGGTTTATTGGGATGAATTCGAAGAGAAATAACCACGCCTAGTTGGTCAGTCTTAGAAATAAATGATTCCTCTTTAAAATGCAAGGTGGAAGTACTAATTGGACTTCTTTGCTTTTGAGGAAGCGGTTTTTCAGGAGCATTTTTGACATAATAATCCACAATGGATTGCCAATCTTCTTCGCTGATTTTAGGGTCTAGTGGGTATATGTCCATGGCCAATGCGCTTTGGTATTGCTCCTCGGAGATACGTGTCATTAGTTGAAAACGATCACCAATTCCAAGACGGTAGCCCATTTCGGGTAACACACCATCTTTCCAGGTCTTTTTATCGAGTAAAGAAGGGTCAGGGAATTTATGGCAAGACGAACAGGTCTCTTTGGCTAGAGCTTCACTTTTTTCTTCAGCACTTTGTTGACATGCCGTAAATACGGTTGAAAAAAGAATTAAGGCGGCAATTAATCGCATGTTATTGAACATTGGTATTTTGAACAGCCGTAGAATCGATGTCCACTTTTCCACTACAGGTGAAATCGAATACGATTTTTTCAGGCTTTATGAAAGGCATTTTTCGATACCCTTCAATGGCTAATGATTGATCGGAATATACTTTTTCCATGAATTTGGCATAGGCTGGCATGGCCATTTTGGCTCCCTGACCAAGGGCTAATGATCTAAAGTGGATGCTTCGGTCATCACCACCAACCCATACACCCGCCACTAATTTCTGCGTTACTCCCATGAACCAGCCATCGGAGTAGTTGGAAGTTGTACCTGTTTTTGCCCCTATTTCATTACCCGCTACAATGGAAGTTCTTTTTAATCCTTCTGCTGTTCCACCTGGTTCCTGCACAGCACCTTGTAACATGTAGGTCATGAGGTAGGCGGTTTCGGGTTTAATAGCTGCTTTGGCCGTTGGAGAGAATTCACGCAGGACATTTCCTACCTTATCTGTTATTTTCAAGATCAAAATGGGTTCAATTCGCTCGCCTGCGTTAGCAAAAGTGCTGTAGGCAGACACTTGCTCAAATACAGATACTTCTGAGGCTCCTAAGCAAAGGGATGGGCCTTCATACAGGGCGCTTGAAATCCCAGCTTTATGGGCAAATTCAGCAATTTTCTGTGGACCCATTTCTTTCATTAATTTGGCAGAAATGGTATTGATGGACAAGGCCATGGCTCTTCTTAATTTGAGCTTTTCATAGCTGTATTTTCCATCGGAGTTTTGTGGCGTCCATGTCCCATTAGTAAGTCCGTCTTCTTCTCCAAAAGTTACCGGTTCATCAATTAATTCATCGCATGGGGTAGCAATCTCATTTTCTATGGCAGCTCCATAAACAAAGGGTTTGAAAGTAGAGCCGGGTTGTCTTTTGCTTTGGGTAATGTGATCAAACTTAAAATACTTATAATTAATGCCACCAATCCAAGCCTTCACGTGGCCGTTAGTTGGGTCCATGGCCATAAAGCCACAATTTAAAATCCGCTTGTAGTAATTTAAGGAATCCATGGAACTCATGGTCGTATCAATATCCCCTTGGTAGGAGAATACGGTCATTTTTACTTTTCTATTCAATTCTTCCCAAACTTTGAATTCATCATTGTTGTATGCTGCCATTAACTCACGGTAACGGTCAGTACGTTTCATGGCATCTCTCAGGAAGCCTTTAATTTCCTTCATTTCTTCATTCACCCAAGGGTTTCTTCCTTTCCAATGTGAATAGAACAAGCTTTGCTCCGCCTTCATATGCTCTCGAATGGATTCATCTGCATATTTTTGCATGCGGGAATCAATACTGGTATAAATGCGTAATCCTGAAGTATACAGGTTGATTTGTTGGTCTTCCGGACGGTCGGCATTGATTTCTTTGATGACTGATAAAATCTGTTTTCGGATACTTTCTCTGAAATAAGGAGCGGCGCCTGTATTTTGATTTTCTACTTTAAACTTCAAGTTCAAAGGACTCTCCATCATGCTACGAGCGTCATCTTCCTGCAAATAATCGTATTTGGCTAATTGTCCTAGGACCACATTGCGTCTTTCTAATGTTTTTTCCGGTCTGATCCGCGGATCATAAAGAGATGGGTTTTGTAATAAGCCTATCAAGGTAGCAGCTTCAGGTAAGGAAACTGTTTTAACATCTTTTTGGAAATAAGTCCGACAAGCCACTTGTATACCATAGGCATTATTTCCAAAACTCACCTCATTGAGGTACATGGCCATGATTTCTTGTTTGGTGTAGCGTCTTTCTAATTTGATGGCTAAAATCCACTCTTTGACTTTAGCTATGGCTGTTTTTAATCCTCCAATTTTCATGAGTAAACCCATGTAAAGAGGATCATCTTCTCCAAACTCCACCGAACGGGTATGAAATAGATTTTTGGCCAGCTGCTGCGAAATGGTACTTCCTCCACCCGATGTTCCAAAACTTAACACAACCCTCATCATGGAACGCATATCAATGCCAGAGTGCGTGGTAAATCGAGCATCTTCCGTGGCCATCAAGGTATTGATAATGGTAGGAGAGAGATCTTCGAATTCCACAGGATTTCTATTTTCTCTAAAGTATTTACCTATTTCCTGTCCATCTTCTGAAATCAAAAGAGAAGCTTCCTGACTTTTGGGATTTTCTAATTCATAGAGACTAGGCATTCCACCAAAGAGCCAAAGGAAATTAAAGTTGACAGCTGTAATAAACAGAACAACAAACAGCGTGGAACCCAATAGAAATTTATAGGTAAATCGAATCAGTTTTAGATATTTTCCCTCTTCAAATTCGAACATGTTAGTTTTTATTTTTGGTGTAGGCTTTTAATAAAGCTTCAGCCTCCGTTGTTAATGGACTTTTTGGGAAAGCCTGTATGAAGTTTCTCAAATTATCTTGGTAGCTGGTGAATTCCTTTAATCCACCATAACAAAGCGCTTTTAAAAATACGACTTTATCTTCTAAGTTACTACCCTGAAACTGTTGTAAGATTTGTTGACATTGACGCGAGGCCTCGGTATAATGATGAGCTTTAAATTGCTCATAGGCCAATTCGTAGGCTTTTTGTGCTGCCAATTCATTGCTTTCTGTCAAACTGCCATGTTCAATTTTTAAAATTAATTGTTTGAAATAGGCCGTTGGGAAGCGATCAAATAATTGAATACGGTAGTTTTTTTGATCTGGGGAATCTTTGTCGCTACTTAAATATAACAAGTAGAGCGCTTCCGCTTCATGGCTTGTACCTGGATAATTGGCCAATAATTTTTTCAATAAGCTACTGGCTTGTTCCTTTTCTCCCAATTCCAATCGCACAAATTTACCTAACTCAAATAAGGCATCTTCTTCCCGTTTTTTTACTTGAGCTATCTGAGTCGGACTTTTAGGAATGGTGTTTAGCCAAATTTTCAAAGAATCGTTTTCAACAGGATTAGGGCTGTTTGTCTTCGCATTTTCTGAAGGGGCATTGGCCGTATTTTGTGTCAAATCCACAATCCGGTTACTTAGGTTGTTATTTTTATTTTTACGATTCCAAAAATCCTCTAAGGTCCTAACTCCCCATTTATTGCTGAATTCTTGCTGACCTTGGATTCTAGCTTGGTCATTGTTAAAGTAAAAACTTTGTTGCTCTGGACTTGGAGGTCTGCGCGTAAAAACGACATTACTTTGAATTTGCACCGATTTGCTCAATAATGAATCCGCTTTTCTTTGTTGCTTTTTTTGTGTCTTTTGGTACATGTCCGTTAATTCCATCAAGGACATATTGCTTAATTTTAGTAAAGAGTCCTCCTGACTTAGTGCTTTGCTTAATTGTAAATAGCTAGACCACGTCTTTTTTAATTTCTGCGTATTGGTGTAAGCTGGATGATTTGGGTTAAGGTAAGTGGCGGCACTATCATAGTATTTGGCAGCTTCATCAAAACGTTTCAGTTGTTTGGCAAAAAGATTTCCCAATTGTAAATAAAGTTCTCCTCGGTCGCTACCGCTTTTACCACCTTTGGTCCAATAGTCTTTGGCTTTATCAAATTCCTTATTTCTAAAATAGATTTCTCCTAAAGCTGCGTATAAGGCAGGGACCTGATCCTCGTTTTTAGGTTCACGAATCATTTTTTCTAATTCTTCGGGTGCATTGTTTAATTGATGTACTGCCAAAGTCGCATGGAATTGTAAATCATAGCTAGCCTTGGATTTTTTTACAGCAGCATAATTTTCCAGAGCTAATTTATTTTTTCCTTGCGACTCAAATAATTGACCCAAAATATAGCGAAGTCGCGCTTTTTCTTCTCCTGATGAAAGCGAAGGTAGGATTTCCTCCAAGAGTGCAATGGTCGGGATTATTTCGTTTTTACTTTGGTGGAAATATGCTCTGGATAAGAGATAATTGTTTTTTTGTGTCTGATTGAGGTCTAGACTTTGGATGAATTCACCTACTTTTTCTGCCGAAGTGAAATCATGCTGATGAATGTAAATTTGGTATAAATGGATCAACGAAGTACTTTGAGAACGAGGGTCATTATCAATGGAATTGACAAATTTGAAAGTCTCTAGGGCATTTTTAAAGTCTTTTTTGATGTAGCGACCCCAACCAATCAAGGCATAGGCATCATCCACAAAATGGGAATTTTGGTGGCGGTCAATCACCAAGGAGGCTTTCTTAATGACTAAGTCAATATCAGCAGCATGCTGTTGACCAAAGGCAGAATCAATGGCTGGAATGATGGGAAGTAGGGATTTGTAATCCTCCTTATGTTCTTCCCAAAACTTCTTTTGGATCGTCTTTTTTAAGCGATCAGCTTGCCAAATGGCATTGTACTTGGCATTTAGATTATGAAATGCCACGGCAGCAGGCTTTGTGCTCTGTTGAGAACAGGCACTTACAAGTGCCAATAATCCGAGAAGCCAATATCTTCTAATCATGCAGAAAACCAAAATTGTTCAAATTTACAATTTATCTCAACGAAAAAGGGATAAATTTAGCGTGGCTTTACGATTAATTTAATTCAAACCGATGAACTCTTACCAAAAATACATTGGAGCAGCTTTTCAAATGTTGGTAACCATCTTATTGGGAGTTTGGTTGGGTCGGTATTTGGATGGGTATTTTCACATGGAAAAGCCTTGGTTAACCATTGTTTTCTCTTTAGGCTCCATTGCCATTTCTATGGTAGGATTGATTCGAAGTCTGCCAAAATAATTGCGAATTAGCTCGATTTATAAGCCGATATATTTCTGTAAATTGCTGAGATTTTCCATATTAACTCAAATTTTCCGTGTTCGAGGGTCGCAGACAAATTCTTTTGTTGTTCTTTATCATCATTGGGTTGGTGTTTATAGGGAAGTTGTTTTTCCTTCAAGTAATCGATGATAGTTACGAAAAGGCGGCCGACAATAATGCCATTCGTAAAATTATACAAATTCCTTTTCGAGGGGAAGTATATGACAGGTACAATAAACTCATCGTTTATAATACGCCTGTGTATGATTTATATATGACACCGCGTAAGGCACACGTTCGTGATACCTTGCAGTTTTGTCAACTTTTTGGAATAACGAGGGCTTATTTTGATTCTACATGTAAACAAGCCAAAGCTTATTCTCGCGTGAAGCCTTATTTGTTTTTGAAACATTTGTCGAAAGAAGATTTTGCGCGTGTACAAGATGCCATGGTGGATTTTCCGGGATTTACTTTTACCACAACGGCCTTTAGAACCTATCAATCTAAAGCATTTTCCAATGCATTGGGTTATGTGGCAGAGATCAATCCCAATACCTTGCAGAATCAAAAAGATGATTATTATCGGCAGGGAGATTATGTGGGAGTTTCTGGAATAGAAAGTTTTTATGAAGAAGATTTGCGTGGACAAAGGGGTGTCAAATATCGAATGGTCAATAGTAATGGAGTAGAAAAGGGCGATTTCAAAGAAGGACGTCTAGATATTCAGCCCATTGCGGGGAAGAATTTATATACGGGAGTAGATATTCGATTACAGGAATATGCCGATAGTTTAATGCAACATAAGGTAGGTTCCGTGGTGGCCATAGAGCCAGCTACTGGGGAGATTTTGACTATGGTTTCAGCCCCTTCTTATGACCCAAGCTTATTAGCAGGCCGTAATTTTTCTACGTATTACCAGGATTTGGCATTGGATCCGATGAAACCCTTGCTGAATCGTCCACCCTCAGCGTATTATCGACCAGGCTCTACCTTTAAATTGATTCAAGCCTTGGTAGGTTTACAATTAGGCATCATTACACCCAGTAGCGTATTTACACATGCAGGCGCTCCAGTCAAGTGTCACTCGCACAATACCTCACACAATGATTTACACAATGCCATACAATGGTCTTGTAACCCCTATTTTTACCATGCATTTCGGAAGATCTTGTATGAAGATACACAAGGGAATACCTATGAGCGATCGGCTCAAGGTCTTCAGCGGTGGTCAGAGTTAGTGGCCAATTTTGGATTTGGAAGGAAGTTAGGCGTGGATTTAGGCAATGAGAAAAAGGGGATATTGCCCAATGTTGAATATTACAATAAGGTGTATAAAGGAGAAAATACTTGGAAGTTTTCCAATATTTATTCCTTGAGTATTGGGGAAGGTGAATTGGTAGTAAATCCTTTAAAAATGGCTAATGTTGCGGCTATTATAGCCAATCGGGGCTGGTATAAACCTCCTCATTTAGTAAAAGCCATTGGGGATAATAAAGTGGTGGATCCATTTTATAAAACACCCGTTTATGTGGGTATTGATTCAAAGCATTTTGGGGTAGTCATTGAGGGCATGAAAGATGCGGTATTGCATGGAACGGTGGGTGGCGATGGTAAAATTCCAGATATTGTCATGTGTGGTAAAACAGGGACCTCACAAAATGCCAAAGGAGAAGACCACTCGGTATTTATTGCTTTTGCCCCCAAGGATAATCCTAAAATTGCCATTGCTGTTTTTGTCGAAAACGCAGGTTTTGGAGGTTTTGCTGCAGCGCCTATTGCATCTTTAATCATTGAGAAATATTTGAAAGGTAAGGTTGATCGTAAGGCCGTGGAGGAGAAATTTATGAATAAAAGTTATCTTCCAAATGTGTTATCCGTGACAGGTCCAAGGCCTTCAAAAACTAAAAAAGACAGCTTGAAATGAGTAATCAAAACCAATTAGTGAGTAAGGTTGATTGGATTACCATATCCTTGTACGCATTATTTGTATTAGCGGGCTGGATGAATATTTATTCGGCGGTTTACAATCCAGAAACACACAACTGGATTTTTGATGCTAAGTTTTATGATTCCAATGCTGGAAAACAACTGATTTGGATTGGTACAAGTCTGATACTCATCATATGTATTTTTGCCATTGATTTTCGTTTTTTTGAGGCTTTTGCACCCATCATTTATGCAAGTTTTATTGGATTATTAATCTTAGTGCCATTTTTGGGAGTGACCGTCAACGGTTCTCATTCTTGGTTTAAGTTTGGTTCTATCACCATTCAACCTGCTGAATTTGCCAAGACAGCCACGGCCTTGTTATTGGCGAAATACATCAATGAACCCCAAGTGAATTTGACCAAATGGAAAAATCAATGGTTTGCGGCGGCTATCATAGGATTACCCATGATATTGATTATTGCTTCCAATGAAACGGGTTCCGCATTGGTATTTGCCTCATTTTTAATCTTGCTTTATCGAGAAGGATTGCCTGGTGAATACCCGGGTTTATTCATTGCTTCTGTGACTATTTTTGTGTCAGCTTTGTTGTTGAGCCCCTGGACCATTCTTGTTACGCTAATCGTTATCGCAGGTTGCATCATTGGACTATCTCCAATTTATGTACAACGCTTGAAACAAACCTACATGAAAGCAGCCATGTTCATTGTAGGAATCATGTTCATGGTTTTTTTGGTCGACTTCGCAGTAAATACGGTATTAAAAGAGCATCAAAGAAATCGAATTAAAGTGTTGATTGATCCTTCATTTGACCCTAGAGGTTTGGGTTATCAGCTAACACAATCCAAAATTGCTATTGGTTCGGGTGGTTTTTGGGGTAAGGGTTACCTTCAAGGGACACAAACTAAATTTGATTTTGTGCCAGCACAAAGCTCTGATTTTATATTTTGTACCATCGGTGAGGAGCAAGGATTTTTTGGTGTATTGGTAGTGATAGTTTTGTTCATGGCATTTTTATGGCGACTCATGTATTTGGCTGATCAGCAAAGGTCCCGATTTGCTAGAGCTTATGGTTATGGCGTGGTAGGAATTCTCTTTTTCCACTTTTTAGTGAATATTGGTATGACCATAGGCTTAATGCCCATCATTGGTATCCCTTTACCATTTTTTAGTTATGGAGGCTCTTCTCTTTGGTCATTTACCATACTATTGTTTATATTTCTAAAATTAGATTCGCATCGTTCGGATATGCTTTCGCGTTAATTACCTAAACCTATGATAGAAGAAAAACTAAGTTCTAAAGCTAAACTGTTAATTGCTGTTGCAGCCCTAGGATATTTTGTAGATGTCTATGATTTAATTCTGTTTTCAGTGGTACGTAATCCCAGCTTAAAAAGTTTGGGCTTGGTGGGCCCTGATTTATTGAATCAAGGACTGAATCTGATGAATATTCAGATGGGAGGAATGTTGTTAGGAGGTATTTTGTGGGGAATTTATGGCGATAAAAAGGGCAGGAAGTCGGTTTTATTCGGCTCTATTTTATTGTATTCTGTGGCCAATGCCTTGAATGGAATGGTACATGATCTAGATACTTATGCCTGGTTAAGATTTCTGGCAGGGATAGGTTTGGCAGGTGAATTAGGAGCTGGAATTACCTTAGTCAACGAAACACTTCCTCCTTCTAAGCGCGGTATAGGAACCTTAATCATTGCAGGGGTTGGTGCCTCAGGGGCTATTTTTGCTCCGATTGTTTCTAATTTTAGTTCGGATCCTGAATGGTGGAGAACATGTTATTACATTGGAGGTGGTATGGGATTAGCTTTATTGCTGTTGCGATTAGGCACCTTTGAGTCTGGTATGTTTTTGGAATTGGAAAAGGATGTTAAGCGAGGTAATTTCTTCCAATTGTTTTCCCATGGACAAATTTTCAAGAAATACCTGTATTGTATTCTAATGGGTTTGCCGATTTGGTACATCATAGGCATTTTGGTTTTTTCATCACCAGAATTATTACAGAGTATGGGTTTGAAGGGGGTGATAACAGGAGGTGATGCTATCATGTATTGTTATTTAGGCTTATCTGTGGGGGATTTTGCTAGTGGCTATTTAAGTCAGGTATTGAAAAGTAGGAATAAGGCCGTAATGAGCTACCTAATTATAGCTTGGGTCTTGACCATTTATTTCCTATATGCGATGTCGGACATTTCTGTCGTTTATGGAAACATCATGATCACACTATTAGGATTCTTTGGGGGATATTGGGCAGTATTTTTGACTAGCTCATCTGAGCAGTTTGGCACTAATTTGCGTATGACAGTGACCACCACTGTCCCAAATTTTGTACGCGGAGCTTTAATTCCCATTAGTTTATTGTTTAAGTTTTTGATACCTAGCGTGGGTATGGTGAATTCGGCGGCCATCGTGGGTGCTTTATGTTTTGGATTATCGATTTGGTCTGTTAGTCAATTGAAAGAGACATTTGGTAAATCATTGGATTTTATAGAAGAATAATGGCATTAATATCTAGGAAGAAAAACCTGTATCGGATTAATAACCAGCTGAGGCGCTACTTGCATAAGTATGGTCGTGAGCATGCGATGAATATTAGTTATCAGGATTTAATTCGTTATGATAATGCGATTACTTTGTATGATAAAAATGGCCTTGATACCTTATGGGAAACGGTTTTTTATTCTCCAGCCGATCAAGAAGAAGTCCATGAGTCATTGAAAAATATTTATGCGGATTTAAAGACCGACGGTAATGAGGGAGTTATTAAGCACTTGGTGATCGATCGAGTGGACTATTGTACTTATGGGAATACGCATCCATTTCGCATTCGGATTGTCAATAAGGTCAATGACATTTTTGATTATTTCTACATCAAAGTGGCGGATGCTTCTCGGGTTTATGGTTTGGAATTAGAGCATATTCTTTCTCCCAATCGAATCAATTATGTGACTTACGACAATACCTTGGTAGAAGAACATATCGCAGGTGTGCCGGGAGATGTTTTTTTAAAGCAAGATTTGGAGAATGATTTGGAGTCGCCGATTCGCTTGGCCAAGGAGTTTGTGAAATTCAATGAGCGCTGTTTGGTGCAGCTTTTGGGGGATATGCACAGTACCAATTATGTGGTTATTACCACCCCGGATTTTGATGATATTTATTATCGGATTAGACCGATCGACTTTGACCAGCAATGCTATGAAGGCAAGCGGTCGGTGTATTTGCCGCAATATTTCAAACAAAACAATCGTTTGGTTGAGTTGGGCATGAAGTTCATGACGCCCGAATCTGTTTGGCAGTACCAAATTGAAGAAAGATCGATGATTGCTAGTCGATTGAAATCGGAGAGTCAGCGGGTATATGATTTGATGACAGTGATGGCCAAGGATGATATCGCACCCGTAGAAAATATGGAGCAATTACGTTTGGAATTAGCTCGACATTACAATGATGATCGTTTTTTGAACTGTAAAACGATGGGTGAAATTGTCTGGAGTAGTTTAGAGCTGGTCATGCGTCATTAAGCTTTTTGGTAGGCTGCCATGGCCATACAAGAAAATCCTAAAATCAAGGAAAGTCCGCCAATCGGAGCTACAGCTCCCCAGATGTTTTGTTGGGTGATGCATATCAAATACAAAGCACCTGGGAAAATGATACTCCCTGCCAACATGAGATAAGAGGCTATTTTCAAAAAGCGATTTCCTGAATTGATTTGCCAAATACCTAAAAGCAATAATGCTAAAGCTCCATACATTTGGTAGGTAGAGGCCGTTTCAAAGGTATCTAGTCGCTGTGTCGACACTAAATATGTTTTCCAAGCATGCGCGCCAAAGGCACCGATGGCTACGGATAAAGTTGCTAGGATAGATCCTGAAAGTAAGCAAAATCGTTTCATGATAAATGGATAAAAAAAGCCTTGATGAACAAGGCTTTTTAATTTATGAGGCGAAAGAAACTTTTAAATCATTTAGTTTCCGTCGGATAGAATCATCGACTTGCTTGTCTCCTACACGTAGGATAAATCCACCGATTAATGATTCGTCAATGGACTCATGCAATTGAACATCTTTGCCAGAATATTCTTTTACAATGGCAATCACTTGTTTACGTTGTTCTTCTGTTAAAGTAGAAGATGTCACCACATCTGCTTTTTGGATTCCTTTATAAGAAGTATATAATTCAATGAATTGTTTGGCAATAGCAGGCAAGAATTTTTCTCTATTTTTTCGTGTGATAATTTCAAAGATAGAATAAGACACAGCATGGAATTTATCTTTGAATAATTTACTCAAGATAGTCATTTTCGTGCCGTGCTTGATAATAGGGCTTTTAAACGCTAGTACCAATTCTTTACTGTTTTGGCAGGTTTCTTGGAAGCTCACCATATCTTGGTAAACATCTTCCACCACCTTTTTTTCAATGGCTAAATCCAGCAAAGATTTAGCGTAACGGTGGGCAACAATTAACTCAGACATTTGATCAAATTTAAGGTGTTGCTTCTTATTTTAATGTGACATCGGCTATCCACTCAGAAACTAATTTTTCTTGAGCAGCTTTGTCTTTCAATTGGCTTTTTAATACTTTTTCCGCTAAATCAAGGGATAGGCTAGCTGCTTCTTTACGAATAGAGGCTACAGCGGCTACTTTTTCTTGTTCAAATGCGACACGCGCTTTTTCAATTTCTTGATTAGCGGCGGTTTGAGCATCTAATTTAGCTTGAGAAATCATGGCATCAGCAGCTTCTTTTGCTTGCTTGATTAAAGCATCACGATCAGCACGTGCAGAAACTAGCAATTGCTCATTTCCTGCTTTAAGCTCAGCCATTTCTTTCTTTGTTTCCTCCGAAAGTTTGATTGCTTGGTCGATCGACTCTTCGCGCTCATGTAATGATTGAATGATGGGCTTCCAAGCAAATTTTGCTAGAAGAAAAAACAAAATTCCGAATACGAGAATTTGCCAAAAGATAAGTCCAAAATCTGGGGTAATTAACTCCATACTTGTGTATAATTAAGATGTTAGAATCTTCTTAAAAACGCAATTTGGTGCCTAGTGCGACCAAATTGCGTTTGAAAATAAGGGAGTCATTTGCCAAGGCTAACCCGAGGCATGACCTGGTGTTGAATTACTTTAAAGTAACCAACAAACAAATTACTGCTGCGAAAAGAGCAACCGCCTCAACGAAAGCAGCTACGATCAACATCGCACCTTGGATTTTTCCTGAAGCTTCTGGTTGACGAGCGATAGATTCCATAGCAGAACCACCGATGTTACCGATACCTAAACCAGCACCAACTGCAGCTAAACCAGCTCCAACACCTGCAAGACCAGTTCCTACAGAAACTTCCAATAAAATTGATAAAAGAGACATACTAATTGGGTTTATGAATAAAAATTAAAATACAAATTCTAGTGATGGTGTTCTTCAATGGCTGCACCAATGTAAGTAGAAACTAACATGGTGAAAATAAAGGCTTGAATGAAGGCCACAATCAATTCAATCACGTTCATGAATAAAGAGAACGGTACAACTGCAATTCCTAAAGCTGCATTTTCAAAAATGAAAATTAAGGAAACCAAACTTAATAAAATGATGTGACCTGCTGTCATGTTAGCAAATAAACGCACCATTAAAGAGAATGGCTTCATGAAAACTCCTACTATTTCTACCGGAGTCATGATGATTAACATCCATTTTGGTACACCTGGCATAGCAAAAACGTGTGTCCAGTAGGTCGCTTTACCATTTAAGTTCGTTACAAAAAAGGCAATAATAGCCATAACAGCTGTTACCGCAATATTTCCTGTAACGTTAGCACCACCTGGAATTAAGCCCAGCATGTTGTTGAACCAAATGAAGAAAAATACCGTCAATAAATAAGGCATAAAACGACGGTAGTGTTTTTCGCCAATGTTGTTTTTAGCGATTTCATCGCGCACAAAAATGATGATGGGTTCAAATAGGGATTGAATTCCTTTAGGTGCACGGTGAGGATTTTCTTTGTAGGTTTTTCCGATACCGATGAAAATACTGAGTAATAAAACGGCAGAAAGTAATAAGGAAGCTACGTTTTTAGTGATGGATATATCATAAACGGTCTCACCATTTTCCGCATGGATTTTTCCATGTTCTAATTTTAAACCTTGGTAAGGCACTTCTTCATGATGTTCGTTTTTGAAATTAGAAGAAGAAAATACTTGTAAGCCAGCCGATTCAGTGTATACGATGCACGGGAGAGGTATAGTAGCATGAAAATGTCCGATGGTAAAGAAATGCCATTCGTGCTCATCGGCAATGTGGTGTAAGATCATTTTTCCTGCATCGAACTTCTCCTCTTGCTGAGGAGCATGTTCGGTCGCTTCTGCAGCAGCAGGCTCATTGGCCCATGCGGAGAAACTAAAAAGGGAAATGAATAATCCGAGGATTATATTTGAAAAATACACTTTTTTGAAAATGGACTTACCCGACATCTTAATGCTCGCTTTTACTTTAATTTCTTTGATTAATAAAGCTAATTCGTTGATTAGCTGGATGTAGAAAAGGATTTTTATGACTTTTGGCCTTAGTCTTTTCTAAAAACGTCGCAAGTTACGAAGCAAACCAATTATTTCAAAATTTGTACTACATAAATAGAGTACAAAAAAATTCCCCACAAATAAGATCATTTCAGGAGTACCCATATATCCAAAAACACCGATAAAAATAAGGCTAGCTATGAAGCGGATGGCTAGGGAAGCCATGTGGAAAGGAATAAATTTTTCACGGTCATTTTTCCAACCCAGTTGATGTAATGCATGACTTAAATAGGCTAAAAAGAAGAAGAAGGCCCAAATGAATTTTACATCTGAATGTAACCAGCTCGCTAAACTACTTTGATGGAGTCCCCAAAGTACCAAACCTAATCCTCCGTAAAAACTGACTAATTTAAGCATGCTGCAAATATCTGAATTATGTCTTAGAATGTTATTCCATAACCATACTTAATTATTCTTTTGCCAATAGGTAGGTAATAATTATCAAGTAATGAATTAAATGTACGCAATACTGAATGAAGCTAAACCGTCGAAGCAAAATCGTCTCAGCAAAACCGACAAATCTAAACCGACAAATCTTATCCTTTTGGAATTCTTCCATTTCATCCTTTACTTTGCAGTCCCAAGTCAATCGCACAAGCAGCATTGATTTATAAAGAAGAAGGGAGAGACTAGGCTCAACGAACTTCTGGCAACCAGTTGAAAAACTAAGGTGCTAACTCCTACCCCAGGCAAATGCCTGTTTAGGGAAATATAAACGATTAGTTCATGCAAGCTGAATTTCATCATTTTCATTCTTCTTTTTCTTTTGACCTAGAAATGGGTGGCGTTCTTCCTTCCGTTCAATTGGCCTATGAAACCATGGGCAAATTAAATGCCCAAAAAGATAATGTGGTTTGGATTTGTCATGCCTTCACCGGAAGTCATGAAGTGTCTGATTGGTGGCAAGGACTCGTAGGTTCAGGCAAACTGTTTAATCCGGAAAACCATTTTATTGTTTGTTGCAATATTTTGGGTTCTCATTACGGTTCCACCGGCCCGCTATCCACTAATCCCTTGACTGGCGAGCCTTATTACCATACCTTTCCAAGCATCACCATTCGGGATGTGGTCAATAGTTTTGAATTACTGAGAAAGGATTTAGGTATAGATCGTATCAAAACCTGTATTGGAGGATCTTTGGGTGGTCAACAAGCCTTAGAGTGGTCTATCATCCAACCAGATTTAATTGAAAATCTTATCCTAATTGCCACCAATGCCGTTCATTCACCTTGGGGAATCGCTTTCAATGAGTCCCAACGAATGTCCATCGAAGTGGATCCTACGTGGAAAGAATCTCAGCCCAAAGCGGGTATTGAAGGCATGAAGGCGGCACGTGCTACGGCCTTGATTTCTTACCGTAATTATGAAACTTATCAAATTACTCAGGCACGACAAGAAAATACAACTGGCGAATCCCTTCGTGCGATATCCTATCAACGTTATCAAGGAGAAAAATTAGCTGGCCGATTTAATGCCTATTCCTATTATATTTTGTCGAAAATGATGGACTCTCAAGATGTAGGGAGAAACCGGGGAGGTGTCATTAAAGCCTTAAAGTCTGTGAAGTCCAAAACCTTGGTCATTGGTATCAAATCAGATGCCTTGTTCCCAATTGTTGAACAAGAATATTTGGCCAAGCATATCCCTGGGGCATCTTTTCAAGTGATCGATTCCCTTTATGGTCATGATGGTTTTTTAATCGAAAGTGGTTTGATGACCAAGGCGATACGCCTTTGGCAAAAGTTACTTCGTTTGGAAGTGAACCCTATGGCCGAATTTTTCAAAGAATTAGAAATTAGACATATTTCTTACGCTTCTTAATCATGAAATTTACCGATCAAGTTGTTTGGATCACGGGTGCTTCTTCCGGCATTGGTGAAGCTTTAGCTCAGGCCTTTGCGCAAGAAGGAGCACATTTGGTTTTATCATCGAGAAGAGAGGATGAGCTCCAGCGTGTGGCGAATCTTTGTCAAGTGTATGGACATTCCGTGTTGGTTTTGCCTTTTGATATGACACAATTGGATCAACATGATTTGATGCTAGAAAAGGTCGTGGCTACCTTTGGACGTATCGATGTCATGGTCTTGAATGCAGGAGTGAGTCAACGATCCTTTGTAGAGGATACACATTTGGAAGTATATCGGAAATTGTTTGAAATCAATTTCTTTTCCATCGTGGCTTTGACCCAGAAGTTATTACCCTTATTTAAAAAACAAGGTTCTGGGACTTTTGTCCCGATCGCTTCCGTAGCAGGAAGAATCTCAACTCCAAGGAGAGGAGCCTATGGGGCATCCAAGCATGCTTTGATTGGTTTTTTTGATTCGGTTCGGGCAGAAGTTTACGACTATGGAATACACGTTTGTACCATATTGCCAGGCTATATCAAAACGAATATCTCCTTGAATGCCATGAACGAACATGGAGAAGCCTATGGTAAAATGGATCCCAATCAAGCGAAAGGTTTAGAGCCTAGCATCACTGCTCAAGGCATCGTTCAGGCTGTTTTTGTTCAAAAGAAGGAATATTTTATCGGAGGAAAACTGGAGGCGCTCGGTTTATTCGTCAAGCGCCTCAGTCCATCATTATTGTTTTGGATGATCAGAAAGATCAAAAATACTTAAGCACTCGCGGCTTCTTTTTTATCACTAAAGAATAAAATAAACAAGACTAATACCAGTCCTGCAATTGCCGCTGGAACCATCCATACGGCTTGCCAATCATGTACACCATTTACGGTGTAATGGTCTAATACGATTCCCGATAATTTGGAACCAATACCCATACCTACGCCATAGGTGGCAAGTGTAATTAATCCTTGCGCCGCGTTTTTCACTTTCTCGCCCGCTTTTTGATCGGTATAGATTTGGCCCGTCACAAAGAAAAAATCATAACAAACACCGTGTAAAATAATACCGATGAATAAAATCCATTCAGAACTGATTCCATCTCCATAACCAAAGCAAAGGAAGCGGATAACCCAAGCAATCAAGCCCACAATTAGCATTTTTTTCACTCCCAAACGAGTAAATGCCAAAGGTATTAATAACATGAATACGACTTCGGAAGCCTGACCAAATGACATTTTGTTCTCCACATTTTGCATGTGTGAATCTGTCAAGGAAGGATTAGCCATGGCATAGTAAAAAGATAATGGAATGCAGATTAAAATGGAGGAGACAAAGAAGATTAAGAAAGAGCGATCTTTAAATAATTTCAAGGCATCTAGTCCTATGATTTGAGCAATCGAGGAGTTTTTGTCCGCTTTAGGAGGTGTGTCGGGCAGGAAAAAGGCGTAAATGCCCAAGATAAATGAACTAATCATAGAGATTTGGAATATGGCCACTTGATCTCCTAAAGCTAAAAATCCGATAATATTGGTTACCACAATCCAAGCTACAGTTCCTGTTACTCGTATACTCGGGAATTCTTTTTCTGGATTGTTCATTTGGTTCATGGCGATAGAATTAGACAAGGCTAGGTTAGGAGCAAAGCAAAGCGTATAGGCCAGGATATACCAAAAGAAAGTTTCAGGGTCTTTATTTTGACTTAAGAAAAACAAGATGATACCACCCAAAATATTTAAAACACCCATCACTTTTTGGGCAGAAAAAAATCGGTCAGCAATTAATCCCACAAAAAATGGGGCTGTTATACATGCTATCGAAAATGTAGTATAAGCATTACCTACTTGATCTCCAGTGGCATGCAAGGTGGTTAAAAGGTATTTACTCATTTGACCGTACCATGATCCCCAAGAAAAGAACATAAGGAACATCATGGTCATCAACTGAATTCGAGTGCTGTTTTTCATTTTAGCGTATTTTGAGTTAACCAAAAATACAAATTTGAATGAATTTTACTTCTTTTAGAAAATATTTTTTAGACTCATTCGGTGATAAATTTGAACGAAATAATTACCGTTTTTACATTTTTTTGATTTCACTACCAAAAATTTAAACCTCAAAAATTGAAATGTATCAAAATATATCAAAAAATAGCCCTAAAAAGGATAATGAGCCTTTTGTTGGCAACTCCTTAAGTATTTGATTTTCAGTGATATTTGTTGTTAGTTTGGCCAAAATTCAGGGTAGAAAATCCCTTTTTGATTAAATTTCACATGGAATTGAATTTCATTTTTTTGATTTCAGCAAGACCAACTGGCAATTTTCAGGGTTCAACAGCCTTGTTCATGGCTCTGTTTGCTGTTATAGCCTTGGTACTTTTAGGAGTAGGAGGAAGGTTATACCAAAAACGTAAAGCTTGGATTGAGCATAGTAAATTAACTTACGGAAAGGTGGTTGAGATTTCTCGTCGCTACGCCCGCGGAGATCATGCGGGTCGTTTTCCTATTTATTTCCCCATCGTATCTTATTATGTTAATGGCCTAGAATTTCGTCGGGAAGCCGAAAGAGGTTTGATGAAAAATTATGAGATTGGTCAGGAAATCCCAGTTCGATATTTGTCTGAAAAGCCTTATGAGGCATCATTAAACGAGCAATCTGTGCCTGTTTTGAGTCCAAATGTGTTTTTTATCCTTGGAATACTGATGTTAATCAGTGCGATTATTTTATCAGTAATACATCCCTAATTTTTATTTTTAAAATCTTAGTTAGTAATTTGTAATCCAAATTATGTAAAGCACCATGGAAACTACTATTGCCAAGGAAAAAAGTGAATTTAGAAATTACGAGCAGGGAGATATTACTGCTGCTGTCAAAGAGCATTATAGAAAGATGCGCTCGCGTCAAACCTATGATTATGTTCAGAAGATGAAGAAAAAGTATTTGACTTTTGAACGTCCAATGGACTTATGGGACATGATGGAGCGTTTAAATGCCTTGGTGGACGTAAGTGATCCAGATTTAAATCTTCCCAATGTGATACACTTATTGCAAACAGCTGAGGGTCTTCGCGCAGAAGGTCGTCCTGATTGGATGCAATTAGTAGGATTGATTCATGACTTGGGGAAAGCCATGTATTTATTCGGAAGTGATGAAGATGGTACTTCTCAAGCCGAGCAGTGGGGCCTAGTAGGAGATGTTTTTGCTGTCGGATGTAAATTCCCTGATTCTTGTGTTTACCCAGAATTCAATGCCTTAAATCCTGATTCCTTAGTGGATTTGTACAATACTGATTTAGGTGTTTATGCTCCAGGTTGTGGTTTAGATAATTTGGAATTAGCTTGGGGACATGATGAGTATCTGTACCAAGTATTGAAAAACCATAAAGACAATAAAATCCCTCATGAAGGTATGGTGATGATTCGTTATCACTCATTCTACCCTTGGCATACAGGTGGTGCTTACAAGCAGTTTATGACTGCCGAAGATGAGCAGTACCTAGATTGGATCAAGGATTTTAATAAATACGATTTGTATACCAAATCTCCTAAAGTACCTGATTACAACGAATTGAAGCCCTATTATGAGCCAATCGTAGAGAAGTACCTAGGAAAAGGTCCTATCTATTGGTAGTTTCATCATAGATATAAATAAAAAAAGGTCTGAATTTTTTCAGACCTTTTTTTATGGAGTACCTGTAATTTTACCAGCCATCATCCTTTTTCGGTTTTACCACTTTCTTTGTCGCACTAGCAGGAGTCTTCCCAGCTGTTCCAGCCGATCCTTTTACTTGTACATCGTGGTCTACCCGACTGAATACGCGGCATACTATTTTCCATTCGTCGTTGACTTTTAATAAACTCAATAAGTCAATGTATTTGAAATCTTGAAATTCTAATTCAACTGTCGCAGTAGCAGAAATACCAGCATAGGAATAGCTTACTAATTTGGTGGTGGCTTTAGCTCCACCTACCGGTGTATTTCGAATGAAGTTTCTAACAGGAAAATCTTGGATTTTACCCGTGCCAGCATTAAAGGTTCGTAAAATAGCGGTTGGGTGGAAGGCTTTACCTAATGAAGCGGTATCCCCTTTTGTGATACCATCCAAATAGGCATTGACCGTGTTTTTAATGGCATCGTCGTCTTGCGACCAAGCCAATGTACTAAAACATAGGCAGGCTAGACAGGTGAGTAAAGTAGTTTTGATTTTCATGATTTTGTCAAATTTAATTATATGCCACCCGTAAATTCCATGGGCAGAGATTCACCTTTCATGAACAATGCTGTTTTTTCGGGATATAGAATCGATTGAACGATGTTTACTTTTCCCAAAGAATGGTTAGCCATATTACCAAGAATGATGATGGCCGAATTGTCTTTGGCATTGTGTAAATAATAATTTTTAAAACCATGCCACCAGCCCGTGTGGTAGGTTAGCCATTCTCCATTATCTAATTGAGTTAATCTCCAACCAAACCCATAGTTTTTTGGTAATACATTGGGAGTACGATGCTGAGGAGAAAAAGCTTCTTCCAGCGTACTTAATTTGACCATGGATTCATCATTTAAAGCCATATCCCAGTGATGCATATCATCAACTGTCGAATAAATCCCTTTGTCTCCTACCACGCCATCCAAATGGTCAAAACCCACCACAGCGGGTTGTCCTCTTCTTGGAGAATAACCTGTGGCAGCCGTTTTTAACATTTCTGGATGCATGGGGTCATACACAAAAGTATTGTGCATTCCTGCAGGCTCAAAAATGTGTTTCTTCAAATATCCACGGAAATCCTCCCCACTTAACCGCTCCACAATATGTGCCAAGAGCAGGTAATTGGTATTGTTATAACTAAATTTGGCATTTGGTCGGTAGTCGATTCTAGGTTTCAAACGAATCATCATATCGACCACCATTTTATTTGTGAGCGGGCTTTTTTTATCGTAAAATTTATCCAAGCAATAGGCATAATTCGGTAAACCTGAGCGGTGAGTTAATAAACTGCGGATGGTTAAGCTAGAATCATAAGGGAATCCGGGGATATGCTTGTAGATAGGATCATCGTAATTCAGTTGGTTTTTTTCCTTCAATTGCATAATCGCCACGGCGGTAAACTGTTTGGACACCGAAGCCAGCTGAAAATGCGTTTGAGTAGTTAATGGGTTTTTGGTGAAGTAATTGGCAAAGCCAAAAGCCTTTTTATAAATTATTTTACCGTATTGGGATACAAGTACGACTCCATTGAAACCAGTTTTGGAATGAAGCTTTTGGAAAAAGGTATCTAATTTAACCGCCTTCTGTTTCGCTACCGTGGGATTATATAAGGAAGCAATACTATCATTTCTTTTTTCCGTGGCAGAACTGAATTCAAATAGGTGTCCTGGTTGATGAGAACAAGACAGAATCCCGATAAATGCGCTTAGGGAGAATAAAAAGATGGATTTTGTGAGATTCAATTTCATGAACGGTTGGGTCTTTTTATGCTTCACAATATAGTAGAAATGTATAGTTAATTCAACTCAAATACAGTAAAAACCAATAAAATTGGAGTAAAAAGACTTATTTTGGGAAATCTTTGTTCAAAATGGGAATAATTTCAAACCTCATTCGTCAATTCATGTTAATCCTCCTTCGAATTTATCAAGGAATGATTTCTCCCTTTTTGCCCAATGCTTGTCGTTATACTCCCACCTGTTCTGAATACGCCAAACAGGCTTTAATCAAGCATGGAATCTGGAAAGGAAGTAAGCTGGCGGCCAAGCGCATAGCCCGTTGTCATCCCTGGGGAGGAAGTGGCTATGATCCGGTGCCGGAAGATTAATATTTCAATCATTTAGTGTATACCGCATTGCTTTTGGCTCAAATTTCCATCAATAATGTAGGGAATTAGGATAAAATTATATTCATTTTCAAAAAATGTATATAATAATTAAGGGATGTCTTTGGTCAAATTTTTAATTGATTTCTCCCATTTTATGATGGTTAAATGATTAATATAGACTACGAGTGCTCTTTTTTTCGGATGTGCTCATTTCTTCCCTGGGGCATTTTACTATACCTATTGTACAATTTATTTGTCGAATTATTCTACCTTTTACCGTTAAATCATTTTTTTTCTCATTTATTCTTAGTTTTTTTGTAAAAATTTAGAAACAACAACGAACCATTATTGCGAGCTTACTCCGGTGTTTGAATACGTTAAATCATTCCCAATAAACTCTTAGTTGTTCTAGGTTTTATAATCATTTATCATTTTAAACCCTTAATTAATCACCTATGATGCATTCTTACAAAAGAGTGGGTCGCCTAGTGCGATCAGGTGCATGCAAGCTTGGCCTTTTACAGGTTTTTGGTGTTGCATTTGCACTATTATTATCCTTGAGTTCTTACGCTCAGGATGCAGTTTCAGGGAAAGTGACTGATGCTAGTGATGGCTCAGGTATCCCTGGAGTGTCTGTTTTAATCAAAGGTACCACCAAAGGTGCTCAAACAGATGTTAACGGTAACTTCAAAATTAATGCTGCGTCCAATGCGACTTTGGTATTTTCTTTTGTTGGTTATTCTTCTAAAGAAGTTTCTGTTGCAGGAAAATCCGTTTTAGAAGTAAAGCTTTCGCAAGAAGCTAGATCATTGGAGGAGGTAGTTGTAGTAGGTTACGGTACTCAAAAAAGAAAAGAAATTTCTGGAACAGTAACTAGTTTAGGTGCTAGAGATTTTAATGCTGGGGTTGTAACAAACCCATTAGCTGCTGCGCAAGGTAAAGTGGCAGGTTTGGTAATTACTCAATCGAGTGGTGATCCTAATGCTCGCCCTACCGTACGTTTGAGAGGTACAGGTTCATTGAACGCAGGTTCTGAGCCCTTGTATGTGATTGACGGTGTGATTGGTGCTCCTATTGAAAACATTGCTCCAGAGGACATCGCTTCTATGGACGTGTTACGTGATGCATCTGCGGCTGCTATTTACGGTTCTCGTGGAGCTAACGGTGTTATTTTGATCAACACAAAACGGGGTAAATCAGGTATTCCTACCGTAGATTATTCTACCTACGTAGGTAGCGAGTCTATTTCTCAGCGTCCAGAGTTGTTGAACGGTGCTGAATTCCGTGCTGCTGCCAAGAAATATAATCAGACTTTTGATGATCGTGGAGCCAATACGGATTGGTTAAAAGAGATTACTCGTAATGCAGTTTCTCAGAACCACAACTTAGGAGTTTCTGGTGGATCAGAAAATTTAGCATACCGTGCTTCTATAGGTTATTTAGATCAAATCGGTACTTTGATTGGATCAGGTAAAAAGCGTTTAACAGGTCGTTTGAATTTGGATGCCAAAGCGATGGACGGAAAATTGAACATGAAGTTCAATATGTCAGCTTCTCAAACGGATGGTCAATTTACGGATAACCGCGCGATTGGTTTTGCCATGAACATGCGTCCAACAGATCCTGTGTACAATGCGGATGGTACATATTTCCAGATTCCTGGAACATTTGCCAACTTCAATCCATTGGCTACTTTAGAAAACAGATCGAACAAGCAACGTTTGCATGACTTTTTATTCAATGCACAAGCTGCTTATACCATTACGCCAGGTTTAGTATTCAACGTGTCAGGTACTTTACGTACTCAGACAGCAGATAACTCGGCTTTTGCTCGTTCTACTCCAGGTAACTTGTTGTTAACAGTAGGAGGTAACTCGGCTCAAAGATTCTTGAACTCGGTTACGGATCAGCAATTTGAGGCTACATTGAACTACACGAAGAAATTAAACGATGTGTCTAACTTGGTTGTTTTAGCTGGTTATACGTATCAAGATGTGGTGAATGATGGTTTTGGTGCATCAAACAATAACTTCTTAACCGATGCATTTGAAGCGAACAATTTGGGAGCTGGTTTAGGTATCCGCTCTAACCCGAACTTATTAGGTTCATACAAGAATGAGTACAAATTGGTTTCTTTCTTGGCTCGTGCTCAATATAGCTTAATGAACAAGTATTTCGCTACAATGAATGTGCGCCGTGATGGTTCTACTAAATTCGGAGATAACAATAAATGGGGTTTATTCCCATCTGTTTCTGTGGGTTGGGCCATCAGTGAAGAAGATTTCTTAAAAGGATCAAGTACTTTGGATAACATGAAAATTCGTGCTAGCTGGGGTAGAACTGGTAACTCGGAAGGTATTCGTCCCTTGTTATCTAAATCATTTTACGGAGCCAATGGTTCTTATTATGACGGAGCTGCGGACGACTTCTTGCCAGCTTACGCCATTCAATCAAACCCAAATCCGAACTTGAAATGGGAAGTAAACGAAAACTACGGAGCAGGTATTGACTTCTCTATCTACAAAGGAAAGTTAACAGGTTCATTAGATTGGTATACACGTCAAACAAAAGACATGTTGTACACCGTTAACGTGCCACAAGAGCAAGGTTACGTTTATCCTTCCATGTTAGCCAATATTGGAACGATGCAAAATCGTGGGCTTGAGTTAACCTTAACTTACCAGTGGATTGACAAAGGAGATTGGTCTATTTATTCAACATTGGCAGGTTCATTTAACCAAAATGAAATTGTTAGCTTAAGAAATGATCAGTTTGCTGCGCCAGACCAAGTATTCTTATCCACTTCATTAGGTAGCTTTATCCGTGGTACATCAGCTGTTAATTTCTCGGTGTTACAGGCGGGCCACCCAGTAGGAGAGTTCTTCGGAGCTAAGATTGCTAAAATTGAGAATGGTAAATACATATTCCAAGACCTTAATGGTGACGGAGTTGTAGATCCAAACGCAAAAGATAGAACGTATTTAGGAAATCCAAACCCAACTTTCGTGGGTGGTCTTACGACCAACGTTCGTTACAAAGCCTTTGATTTCCAGTTCCAAGTAACTAGTCAACTAGGTGCAAAAATTGTTAATACGAACGCATTATTGTTAGGTCGTCAGGATGGACGTATCGCTGAATCAGGAGCTTTGAAATCAGCTTTAACCTCTGTCATCAATGATGAGCGTACCATCCCAATGGACTATTATGTAGAGTCAGGAGATTTCTTCCGTATTAACAATGCTTCTTTGGGTTATACTTTACCGGTAAAAGGAGTATTTAAGAGAGCACGTATTTATGTTGCAGGTAATAATTTAGCTGTATTCACTAGTTATACTGGTGTAGATCCTGAGGTTAGTCAAGCATTATCAATCGGTTCTGCTGCTCCGGGAATTGACGTTCGTGAGACCTATTACAAAACTCGTGCATTAACTGCGGGTATTAATCTTACGTTCTAGATATACAAATAGATTAGTTATAGACATTAATTAATATCATTGAAATATGAAAAAATACATATATAAAGTACTTTCAGTAGGTGTAATTTCATCGTTAGCCCTATCGTCTTGTACAGATTTAACTGAGCCAGTGTATGATGCTATTCCGGCAGATCAATTCTTGAAAACGGATGCACAGATTGCGGCGGCACTTGGACCTGCTTATGGAGGTTTGAGAGGTATTACTTGGGATTGGTTCAATCCTAGTGAAGCGTCTTCTGATGAGTTAATCGTACCTACCCGTGGTGGTGACTGGTACGATGGAGGAGATTGGTTAGCTTATTCACGTCATACTTGGACTCCACAACACGGTCCTATCAATGGTATGTGGGGATTCATTTTTGGTAACATTTCTCAAGTGAATCAATTGATTCCAGTTGTAAAAACAAATCAGAAAGCGGTGGATGAGCTTCGTGCTATCCGTGCATTCTATTACTTCATGGCCATTGACGCATTTGGTAATGTACCTATTATCACCGACCCTACTTCGAAAAGTGATACTAAGCCACGTGCTCAAGTGTACGCTTTCATCAAATCTGAATTGGAATCTGCGATTCCTAATTTAGTTGCAGGTAAGGCATATTCTCGTATGACAAAGGATGCAGCGACGATTTTGTTAGCCAAGTTGAAGTTGAATGCTGCTGTTTATTCTGGAACTGCGGATTGGCAAGGTGCTTTTAATGCTGCTGATGCAGTCATTAAATCAACTAACAACTACAGCTTATCATCTTCTACGGCCTCTAACTTCATTGTTCAGAACCAAGGTTCAGGCGAGAATATTTGGACTATTCCTTTTGATAGCTTCAAAGCAGGTGGTATGAACTTCCAAATGAGAACCCTACACTATGCGAACCAGCAGACATACGGTTTAGGTAACTCACCTTGGAATGGTTTCTGTACTTTAGCAGATTTTTATAACTCATTTGAATCCAAAGATTTGCGTCAATCGATGTGGATCAAAGGTCAGCAATTTGCTGCTTCTGGAGCTCCTTTGACGGACGCTAAAGGAGCACCGTTGGCTTTCGTAGCTGATTTCCAAAAAGATCAGATGACGGATGCGGATCCTGAATTCCAAATTGCGGGTATTCGTTCTCAGAAATATGAGATCCAACGCAATAACCCGAATGGAGACCAGTCGAATGACTACGTTGTTTTCCGTTTGGCAGATGCGATCATGATGCGTGCTGAAGCTGCTTTCCGTTTAGGAAATACGGCTCAGGCATTAGCTGACTTGAATACCATCAGAACTCGTTCTGGTGTAGATCCATTAAAAGCGATTACAGCTGAAGATATTTTAGCTGAGCGTGGACGTGAGTTTGCTTGGGAAGGATGGAGACGTAACGATATGATTCGTTTCGGAACTTTCTCTCAAGTTCGTAAATTCATGAAAGTAACGGATAAATCGCGTGAATTATTCCCAATACCTCAACCACGTATTGACGCGAACCCATTGTTGAAACAAAACCCTGGGTATTAATTTATAATTTAATGATAAAAAGGCAGAGCCCCTGGTTCTGCCTTTTTATTTTATTCTGTCTATTCCCTTTGTAATTTGCAGCCCTAATTAGAAATCCTTAAGCATGAAGCAGTATTTCCTGTTTTTTTCTTTTTCAATTGTCCTGTTTTCTTGTTCTACCAAAGAAGACACGTTATTCGAAGAACTACCTGCTTCCGAAACTGGGATCGATTTTGTCAATCGAAGTTTGGATAGAAAAGATTTCAATATCTTTAATTACCGAAATTTTTATAATGGAGGAGGCGTTGCCATCGGAGATGTTAATAACGATGGATTGTCTGATGTATTTGTGACATCCAATTTTGAGGATAATAAATTGTACCTCAACAAAGGCAATATGCATTTTGAGGATATTTCTCAGCAAGCAGGAATTACGGGAAAGAAATTTTGGTCCACCGGTGTCACTTTTGCCGATATCAACGGCGACGGACTGATGGATATTTATGTGTGTAATTCAGGCTCACGAGATCAACGCGGGAATCAGCTTTATCTTAACCAAGGCATTAAAGCGGGGATTCCTCAGTACAAGGAAATAGCCAAAGAGGCAGGCTTGGAAGATGGTGGATTTTCTACCCATGCGGCATTTTTTGACTATGACCGCGATGGGGATTTAGATATGTATTTGCTCAACAATAGCTTCACTCCGATTGGTAAATTAGGGTATATGAATTTGCGTGAACAACGCGATAAATTAGGAGGAGATAAACTATTCAGAAATGATAGCGAGGGTCAGATCAAATTCACCGATGTTTCAGAAGAAGCTGGAATTTACGGAAGTTTGATTGGTTTTGGATTAGGAATCACCATTGGCGATGTCAACAATGACAATTGGCCAGATATTTATATTTCCAACGATTTTTATGAAAGGGATTATTTGTACATCAATCAACAGGATGGCACTTTCAAGGAAGACTTAGAGAAATCAATGCCCCACATTAGCTTAAGCTCCATGGGAGCAGATATTGCGGATATCAATGACGATGGGAACCTGGATATTTTTGTAACAGATATGTTGCCAGGGGATGATCGTCGCTTAAAAACGACCAGTATTTTTGAAGGCTATAACCTCATGGAACTGAAGCTGAAACAAGGTTTTTGGCATCAATACATGCGAAACAACCTACATTTAAATAATGGGGATGGAACCTTCAGTGAAATTGGCCAATTGTCGGGAGTACATGCCACGGATTGGAGCTGGGGAGCATTGATTTTTGACATGGACAATGATGGCAAAAAAGACATCTTTGTAGCCAATGGAATCGCCAAAGATTTGACAGATCAGGATTTTGTCGATTTTCTAGGTGACCGAAACACCATGCAACAAATGCTGAATGGGAAGAAATTTGATTATAAAGAGTTTACCGATAAGATATCTTCGGTACCGATTCCAAATTATGCCTACCAAAATCAAGGAGATCTAAAATTTACCAATCAAGTGAAAGCTTGGGGTTTAGAAGGTCCAGGATTTTCCAATGGTTCGGCCTACGGAGATTTAGATAATGATGGTGATTTGGATTTGGTCGTGAATAATGTGAATTCCCCTTTGTCTGTTTATAAAAATAAATCTACCGAAAAGCTGAAGCACCATTTTTTACGCGTTGCGCTCAAAGGCAAAGCAAAAAACTTAAATGGAATTGGCGCTACGGTGACAGTTTATCAGCAAGGCCAAACTAGAATTTTACAACAAATGCCTAACCGGGGGTTTCAGTCTTCCTGTGACCATCAAATGGTCTTTGGGCTCGGAAATAAATCAATAATTGATTCGCTAAAAGTAGTTTGGCCCGATGATTCCTATCAAGTGATTAAGTCAGTCAAAGTAGATCAATTGGTCGTTTTGAATCAATCAGCTGCCAAGGATAAGTGGTTCATGAAGGAAGCTAATAAGCATTTGCTTTTTGCAGATGTGACTTCTGGTAAATTGAATTATGTACATCAAGAAAGTATTTTCAACGACTACGACCGAGACGTATTATTGAAACAAAAGTTTTCTACCATGGGACCAGCCATGGCTGTGGGTGATGTGAATGGAGATGGACTGGATGACATTTATTTGGGGGGTGCGGCTGGTCAGGATAAAAAACTATTTATCCAGCAATCCTCTGGTGCATTTAAAGAATCTCAACAAGCTGATTTTGCTTTTGACAGAACCACCGAAAATACAGATGCGCTGTTTTTTGATGCGGATAAAGATGGTGACTTAGACTTGTTCGTAGTAACAGGCAGTAATGAATTTGAGATCAATGCTCCTGAATTGCATGATTTATTGTATTTAAACGATGGTAAAGGACAGTTTAAACGAGATACTCGCTTTCCAGCGATTAATGAAAATGGATCATCTGTGGCTGCTGGAGATTTTGACCATGATGGAGACCTCGATTTATTTGTAGGTTCTCGCATGCTTTCCACTAAATATGGCTTGAATCCTGTGAGTAATTTGTATGTCAATGATGGCACAGGTGGATTTAAAAATCAAAGTAAGCGTTATTTGCCAAATGTATCTGCGCTGGGTATGGTTACCGATGCCGAATGGGTGGATGTGAATGGAGATCATTATTTGGACTTAGTGGTTGCTCAAGATTGGGGTGCCATTAAGGTATTTAAAAATGAACGAGGAAGACAGCTTAGCTTGATGGAAGATGTGAAGGGCTCTGAAGGTTTATGGAGTTCCATGAAGTCAGCGGATATTGATGGTGATGGAGATATGGATTTAATCGTAGGAAATTTGGGATTGAACTCTAAGATTAAAGCCACAGTAGAGAAACCGGCCTTTTTGCATATAAACGATTTTGACAAAAATGGTAGCTATGAACAAATCATTTCATGCATCACAGAAGATGGTAATACCTATCCGATGGTGCTTAAAGGTGAAATTCAACGTGCTTTGCCATTGATTAAAAAGAAATTTATCAAGTACAAGGATTATGCCAATAAGACCATAGAAGAATTGTTTGATGAAGATCAGCGACAAGATATGGTGACCAAAAAAATAACGACTACTTCTTCTTCTTTTATGATTAATGATGGGAAAGGTCATTTCACCTTGGCGGCCATGCCGGTGGAAGCACAGTTTTCTCCGATTAAAGCGATAGAAACGGGAGACTTTAATCAAGATGGCAAACTGGACATACTCTTGGCCGGAAATTTCTTTGATACTCTTCCAGAATGGGGAAGGTTTGATGCCAATTATGGCCTTCTTCTTTTAGGAAAAGGTCAAGGAAAATTCGATGTGCTTACATCCAAAAATTCTGGATTTAAGACCTTAGGCCAGGTTCGAAATATGGCCAAAATTAAATCGGCAAAACAAGGAACCTTACTGGTTTTAGCCAAAAACAATGAAGCCGCTCAGTTGTTTCAATGGAATAAATGACCTGTTTTTTTTACATGAAAGTAGTGAATAAAGCCTTAGTAGCCCTTTTTTTATCTTATATCTTGTTCGCTTGTCGGACGAATGATTCCGATGTGGTGTTGTTTGAGAAATTGGATCCTAGTCAAACCAACATCAACTTCATCAACCAGATTACTGAAACGAAAGATTTTAATATTTTAGATTACCTCTATTTTTATAATGGGGGAGGGGTGTCATCTGGCGACATCAATAATGATGGATTAGTTGACCTATTTTTTGTTTCAAATCAAGGGAAAAGCAAATTGTATTTGAACAAAGGCAACATGCAGTTTGAGGATATCTCTCAAAAGGCAGGCATCGAAGGATTTTCGGATTGGAAAACGGGTGTAACCATGGCTGATGTCAACGGTGATGGTTTGCTGGATATTTATGTTTGTGCCGTAGGTAATTTCAAAGGAATGGAAGGTTCCAATGAATTGTACATCAATAATGGAGACCTAACATTTACGGAAAAAGCGAGTCAGTTTGGTTTGGATTTTACAGGCTTTTCTACTCAAGCCGCCTTTTTTGATTACGATAAAGATGGGGATCTGGATTGTTATTTATTGAATCATGCCGTTCATAATACACGTTCCTATGACCGTGTAAATACCCGTATGCTGAAAGACAATGAAGCGGGGGATTATCTATACCGAAATGATGGTGGGCGTTTTGTGGATGTGTCCAAAGAAGCAGGAATTTACCAAGCAGCCATGGGCTATGGATTGGGAATATCAGTGGCTGATTTGAATAATGATGGTTGGATGGATATCTATGTAAGTAATGATTTTCATGAAGATGATTACTACTACATCAACCAGAAAAATGGTACTTTTCATGAGGGTATCAAAGAGCATTTTAAGCATTTGAGTCGCTTTTCTATGGGTTCAGATATTGCAGATATCAACAACGACGGATACCAAGATATTATGACCTTGGATATGTACCCAGAAGATGAAAAAGTAGAAAAATCATCCGTAGGAGAAGATCCATTAGATATTTATTTATACAAATTACAATTTGGCTATTTCAATCAGTATAGTCGCAACTGCCTACAGTTAAACATGGGTGGGGAGAAATTTAGTGACGTGGCTGTTTCTTCGGGGGTAGCTGCCACCGACTGGTCTTGGAGTACTTTGATGGCCGATTATGATGGAGATGGCATCAAAGACATCTTTGTTTCCAATGGTATTTTACGCAGACCGAATGACTTAGATTACCTCAAATTTGTTATTGGAGATTCTTTGCATTATGGTCTACCCACTTCGCATCAGTTGGATCAAAAGGCCATCGATCTAATGCCTAGCGGAAAGTGGCACAATTACCTTTTTCAAGGTTCTAAAGATTTACGATTTAAGGATAAATCTACAGCATGGGGTTTTGAAGCAGCTAGTATATCCAATGGAAGTTCTTATGCGGATTTAGATAATGATGGCGATTTGGACTTAATTACGAATAACCTGAATGAGGCAGCAGGAATCTATCAAAATAATGCCCGACAGTTATTAAAGAATAATTACATCAAAATCAAATTCAAGGGCTCAGGTAAAAACACCTTTGGAATTGGGGCCAAGGTTATTCTGAAAACCAAAGATGGTCAACAATTGCAACAATTAGTACCCACTCGAGGATTTATGAGTTCGGTGGAGCCAAGTCTGTTGTTTGGAATAGGAAAACTAACTCAAATAGACTCGGTATTGGTAATATGGGAGAATGAAAAAATGCAAATCTTGACCAAGCCTAGCATCAATACGACCTTGACAGTCGAACAAAAAAATGCGACTATCTGGGTAAAAGATTTTTCATTTGTGACCAAGCCCAAGCCTCTTTTTGAAGAGATGAGTAAGGTTATGAATATTCCTTACAAGCATCAAGAAAACACCTATTTCGACTTTAACCGCGAATTGTTGATTCCTTTCAAAGTGTCCATCGAGGGGCCAAAATTGGCCCTTGGTGATGTCAATGGAGATGGATTAGACGACTTTTATGTAGGAGGGGCCAAATACCAAGCTGGACAATTGTACTTACAAAATAGTACAGGATTTGTGCTTTCAAAGCAAACAGCATTTTTAGTAGATTCTTTGCAAGAGGATGTGGATGCCTTGTTTTTTGATGCAGATGGAGACAAAGACCTAGATTTGTATGTGGTTAGCGGGGGTAATGAGTTTTATGACAACATGCCTGAGCAATTTGATCGCTTGTACATCAATGACGGGAAGGGAAACTTCACGCGTAATTTGGCGGCTCTACCACCCATGTTTGATAATAAATCGGTTGTTCGACCTATCGACTTTGACCGAGATGGGGATATAGACTTGTTTGTAGGTGGGCGGGTTTTGGCTTATCAGTATGGCCTTTCTCCTAAATCCTATTTATTGATCAACGATGGGAAAGGGAGATTTACGGACAAAACACAGTTGTTAGCACCTGAATTAAGAGAAGCAGGTATGATCACTGATGCCGTTTGGGTCGACTTAGACAATGACCGGGATCAAGATTTGGTAGTCATCGGAGATTGGATGCCCATTAAAATGTTTTATTATGACCGCGGAAAACTGACATTGAAGGAAAATGAATTGTCGGATTTGACAGGCTTCTGGGGAGGATTAAGTGTGGGAGATTTCGACAAAGATGGCGATATGGATTTAGTGGTGGGTAATTTGGGAACCAATTCCAAGCTACGACGAGATCCGGGTGGAGAGCTGAAGATGTTGATTAAGGATATTGATCATAATGAAACCAAAGAACATATTGTTTCCTATAACCGAGCTGGAAAAGATACATGGTATCCGATCAACAGTAAAGATGAAATGGGGAAACAGATTCCAAGCATCATCAATAAACGCTTTACAGATTATAAGAAATTTGCGGGTTTAAGCATTGATGAACTATTTGAAAAGGAGGAGCTGGAAGGAGCTCTCGAAAAACGAATTAATACCTTTGAATCTATTTACGTAGAAAACCTAGGTGGAGGCAAGTTTAAAAGAAAGGATTTGCCAAGCCTGGCCCAAGTATCCAAAATCATGGTGATCAAGACCGAGGATGTGAATCAGGATGGGAATTTAGATGTGATTATTGGCGGAAATTTTAATGGAGCATCCATGTATCAGGCTCGATATGACGCATTCTTCGGACTGATTTTAGCCGGAAATGGTCGAGGAGATTTTAAAGCCTTGGTTCCAACCGATACAGGTTTACTCTTAGAGGGCGACATACGAGATATCAAGCCAATCAAAACGGCGAAGGGACTATTATATTTGGTGAGTAGGAATAACGACCAATTGCAAATATTCAAAAAGCTGAAATAATCCATGGGGCTTAACCAAGATAGACTTCTTGTTTTGTGGTTTTCGCCCCTATGCTTTAGGGTCCTACTTGGCTTGGCTGTCGTGTATATTTCACTATTCCAATGGAGTTGTCAAGATACACAAGTGGCCGAGGGTAAGGCATTAGCCCAAAAACATTGTGCTACTTGCCATGCATTGCCAAGTCCTGATGTATTGCCCAACAATGTCTGGAAATACAGTACTTTGCCATACATGGGAACACTCATGGGGGTTCAGAAAGAAATAGATCAATTGCAGAAGCCTTTGTCGGATTATGCCATGTTAAAATCTCCTCAAGCCCTCATTTCCGACGAAGATTGGGATAAGATAAAGGCTTACTATTTAGCGGAATCTCCTGCCAAATTTCCTGAAACAAAACCCAATCCAGTTACTCCACTTAAAAACCTGTTTACTGTGGAAGATTTACCTGTGAAATTGGAAGGAGGAACTTTCCCTAATTTTACCGCAATAAAAATAGATGGGGCTCATCGACAGATCATCGCTGGAGACCAGTCGAACCGTATCATTTGGTTATTGGATAAACAAGGGAAAGCTATTCAGCAATGGAAGGACCAAAATGCCTTAACCCATGTGGATGGGAGTGCTGGAAAATACCGTTTCACCTACATTGGCACAACGACCCAGGCGAATCCCAATGTGAATGGTGTAAGCCAATTGGTGACATTTGCTTCCAACAAATCGCTGGTCAATCAACAGGATTTAAAAAACTTAAATAGGCCATTGCAAGTGAGTGCTGCCAATATGGATGAAGATTCTGATGAAGAGTTGGTTTCTTGTGAATTTGGCTTTCAAGTGGGGGGCTTGTCCATTTGGAAAAAAGGGAAATCAGGGACTTGGGCGCAACAAGTAGTAGAGGCGCAAACTGGGGCTACTCGAGTTATTATAAAGGATTTTAACCAAGACGGGAAACAAGATATGCTGGCTTTGTTTGCTCAAGGAGATGAGCGGATAATCCTTTATTTGAACCAAGGTAAGCTACAGTTTCGTCGTAAAATCCTATTGCGTTTTCCTCCTATTTATGGAACTAGTTCTTTTGATATCGCGGATTTGGATCAAGATGGAGATTGGGATATAGTCTGTACAGCTGGAGACAATGCTGATTTTTCTACGGTTTTGAAGCCTTATCATGGTATTTATGTATTCAGTAATCAAGGGAATTTTCAGTTTAAACAGAGCGCATTTTTTCCTCAAAATGGCGCCACGAAAGTACTGGCCTCTGATTTTGATATGGATGGAGATCAAGATTTAGTTTCCATTGCTCTTTTTCCGGATGTTCAGAAACGAAGCGAAGAAGGATTTTTGTATTTGGAAAATATGGGTAATACTTTCCAGACAAAGAGTTTACCTATTCAGCATCTTGGTCGCTGGTCGGTGATGGATGTAGGTGATCTAGACGGGGATGGAGATGTTGATATCACTTTGGGCAGTCATGCCGTCGCTAAATTCCCAGAAGGAAGCTTTGACCCTGCTTGGAAACAAGCAAAAGGAGTTTTGATTTTACGAAATCAGAAGCGATGAAACAGGTATTACTGGTGTATTGTTTTCTGTTATCCTTTGCCACCTTGGGTCAAAAAAAAGGGAATTTCATTTTTTCAGGAACGATCCAAGATAACGAAACAAAGACTCCTATCGAAGGGGCTTCTATCTTTTTTTCTGGTCTTACAATTGGAGCAAGAACGGATTCATCTGGGTATTTTTCACTCACATTGCCTTCCCGTTCCTATCAAGCGGTTTTTCGCAGCCTTGGGTATAAATTTAAATCGAGTAAAATTGATTTAAAAGAAAATATACGGATTTCGATTTATTTAGAGAAGTCGGAACAAATGTTAGATGAAGTGGTCATATCGGAGGAGAAGTCAGATGCCAATGTGAGCAGAACCTTGATGGGGGTGGAAAAGATGACCAGTAAGACGCTGAAAAAATTGCCCAATTTGATGGGAGAGGCAGATGTGATTCGAAGCATCATGTTGCTTCCCGGTGTCTCAACCGTGGGAGAGGGGGCTTCCGGCTTTAATGTGCGAGGTGGTAACGTGGACCAAAATTTGGTCTTGCTAGATGGAGTGCCGCTGTTTAATACTTCCCATTTATTTGGTTTTTTTACGAGTTTTAATGCCGACATGGTGCAAGATTTGAGTTTGTACAAAGGAGGAATTCCAAGTAAGTATGGAGGTCGTGCTTCATCCGTGTTAGATGTGCGCATGAAAGAAGGTGATTTTGAAAAATGGCAAATTCAAGGGGGAATTAGTCCCATTTCCAGTCGACTGTTAGTAGATGGGCCATTGAGTAAGGGGAAAACGTCCTTGATTTTGGGTGCCCGAGGGTCGCTGTCAGATTTTTATTTGGGTTATTTTCCCAATCCAGCGCTTCAAAAAAGTAAAGCCAAATTTTATGATGTCAATGTCAAATTGACGCACCGCATTGGTAGAAACCAGCGTTTTTCCTTATCTGCTTATGTTAGTAATGACGGTTTCAAATTTGCGGCAGATACCCTTTATGCTTGGCAAACCAAGACTTTAAGCTTTCAACATGTTGCCTTATGGCGAAATTGGTCACATCATTTCATTGCCTTTGCGAGTGAATATGCTTATGGTATTGAGGGCTTGAAATCAGGCTATGAGTTTATTTGGCGACCGTCGATTGCTCAAAAGACCCTGCGGGAAGATCTAAGCCTTGATTTGAAAAAGTGGGGACGGGGTGATCTTGGAGTAGAATTTACAGCTTACCGGAATGATGCCGGAACTTTTCAGCCTAGTACAAACAATTCTGTTGTGAATACTTTTCCCATGCAAGCGGAATATTCGCGTGAAATGTCTGTATACCTTGGGCATAACCTGCAGATTAATAAGCGGTTCAGTCTGGATGTTGGCTTAAGGTATGCTTATTATCAATTACGCGGTCCGCAGCAGTTTTATCGCTATAAACCAGGTTTACCCCGTGCCATAAACGCAATTACAGACACTTTAGGCTTTCTGTCAAACGATGTAATACAATCTTACGGAGGCTTTGAACCGCGATTGTCATTCGCCATAAAATTGGACACCAATACGTCCATTAAAATGGGTTTCAACCGCATGCAGCAGTTTATGCATTTGTTGTCCAATACCATGGCAGTATCACCCGTGGATATTTGGAAGAATTCAAATCCTTATTTGCCCCAACAAGTAGCCGATCAATATTCGATCGGGATTTTTAGAAATTTCAGCAATGCACAAAACGCAGTTTTCGAGGCATCAGCAGAAGTATATTACAAGCGTTTATCTCATGTTATTGATTACATCGATGGGGCCGCTATTTATTTGAATCCAACGGTGGAGACAGAGTTATTAGTAGGGGAAGGCCGTGCCTATGGGGCTGAGTTTTTCTTGAAAAAGGCGCGGGGAAAACGTTTGACAGGTTGGATTTCCTATACCTATGCGCGCTCGTTTCGGTTGATTGAAGCCAACGAAAATCAATTGGCGGCCAATTTTGGGAAGGAGTTTCCGGCCAACTTTGACATGCCGCACAATTTTAAATTTGTGTTGAATAATCGTTTATCTAAACGAATCTCTTTTAATGCGAATTTTACCTATACTTCCGGCCGGCCGATAACCTATCCGAACGCCCGCTATAAGGTATATGCGTTCAATGATTTATTTGATTATGGATATGCAAGTGGAATTTTTCCTCGGCCGGGCTTGGCTCCTTCCACTAATTCAAATGGAAGTTCAAGCAATACCTCTTTGACAGGTACAAGTATACAGCCCTTGTTGGACGGATATTCGAGTCCCAGTTTCACCTTGCGTAACCAAGAGCGTATACCTTATTACATGCGCTTGGATATTGGGTTCACAATTGAACCGAAGGAAGCTAAACGATGGCAGGGTAGTTGGAATTTTTCCATCTATAACCTTTTAGCCCGAGAAAATGCCTATTCGATTTTTTTTAGGTCATCCACAGGTTTGATAAACCAAGCGCGCACGTATCAATTATCCGTGTTGGGTGCAGCAATTCCGTCCCTGACCTATAATTTTAAATTTTGATGAAGAGATTATTGGTATTGTTGGGCTTATTGGGTTTGTTCTCTTGTGAGACGGAAATCACGGATTTCAAGACGAAAAACTTGAGTGACGCGCTTGTTGTATATGGAGAGATGTCAAATTTGGCTGGCCCTTATACCGTTCGTTTAAACTATACTTCTGCTTACTCGCCATTTGATCCTACCGAATTTCAGGGGCAGCCGATTCCCGGTGCGGCTGTACGGATTGTGGATGATAGCGGGTCAGTCATTGCGTTAAAAGAGATGCAAAAAGGAATGTATCAAACACCAGCGACATTTCAGGGTCAGATTGGGAAGAAATATCGCTTAGAAATTAGGACAGCAGACGGACTTGAAATTGTATCGAATTGGCAGCAACTATCAGTACCTGTTGGGATGAAGTCATTTACTTCCACCTATAAAAATGCTGATCAGGTAAAGGACATGTATTTTAAATTGCAGGCCAGTTTACAAGATACTCGCGGAACGGAAGATTATTATTTTGTTAAACGCCAAGATTTCATTCAGTTTTTGACTACTTGCCCTAGCCCTCCACCGCCACCGGCTCCAGTACCAATTTGTTACAATAAGTGCTGGCAGGCAACCCAAAATACGCAACCCATATTAGCGGAAGATACCTTTTTAGATGGACGAGAAATAGATTTACCCTTGGAACCGATTCCCTATGATGATTTTACGGAATGGTTTGTACAGCTGGAGGTCTACCACGTAGATAAATTGACGTATCAGTACTGGAAACGCCAGGAAGACCAGCGTATCTTGGACGGTGGGATTTTTGATAAGATACCCGCGCAAATCATTGGAAATTTGACCTGTTTAAACAAGCCAGATCGGCAGGTATTAGGATATTTTATGGTCGCTGGAAAATCGAAAGAGCGCAAGTTCGTAGATCGGTATCAGGGGATTCCATCCGAATCGTATCAAAAGCTGGTTCGTTATATCGATTTCAACAAATTGAGACATCAAAATACCCCTTTGTGGGATTGCCGTCTTGCTGCTTGGATTCCGTACAACGTGGGATTGACCTTACCGGTGTATTAATCATTAACCATTTTTATATTCATTTTCCCCTTTAATTTCGGCAATCCATACAGGTCTGGAGAATCGGCTCATTGAAACACAAACTAGTATGCTTGCATAATATATTTTTTTTCTGCATTTTTGAATTTCTAATGTGTTTCTATATGGCAAAAGAATATGATCGTCGGAATCTCGACTTTATTTTAAAAGAAGTGTTGGACTTCGGTTCCTTATGTTCACACCCTTATTTTGCGGATTATACACCCGACATGTTCGACATGGTTTTAGACTCAGCGGAATCCATTGCTGAGCGCTATTTACGCCCTCATTTTGTGGATACCGACAGGCATCCTGCTGAATTGATTGATGGAACGGTACACGTACATCCATCTACAGAGGCCTATGTTAAAGAAATGGGTGAGTCAGGAATGATAGGCGCCACATTTTCGTATGAAAAAGGGGGACAGCAATTGCCTAGTACAGTAGGAGGTGCCCATGAGTTTATTCGTGGCGCGGCAAGTAATTCCATTGTCATGTTTACGGGATTAACCAATGGAGCAGCACACTTAATTGCTTCTTTCGGATCCGAGGAATTGAAAGCGGAATATGTACCTAATATGTTGAATGGCCGCTGGACAGGAACCATGTGTTTAACAGAACCACAGGCAGGAAGCTCACTGAATGATGTGTCTACCCAAGCCAAAGATCTAGGCAATGGATCTTATGCCATTAAAGGCCAAAAGATTTTTATTTCTGGAGGAGATAATCAATTCTCAGAAAACATCATTCACTTGGTATTAGCTCGATTAGAAGGAGCGCCTAAAGGCACCAAGGGGATTTCGTTATTTGTGGTTCCCAAGCGCAGAAAAGAAAATGGAGCATGGGTTTCCAATGAAGTGACTTCTTTGGGACTTTACCATAAAATGGGGCAAAAAGGAACGCCAGCATTGCATTTATCTTTCGGTGATAAAGGAGATTCCATTGGTTATTTGGTTGGAGAGCCCAACAAAGGACTATCCTATATGTTTCAAATGATGAATGAAGCTCGTTTGGGAGTAGGAATGGGAGGCGCTTACATCGCTTCTGCGGCATATCATTTCTCCAAACAATACGCCAATGAGCGCTCTCAAGGACGCAAGTTGAGTAATAAAGACCCAGAAACACCACCCACTTTGATCAAAAACCATCCGGATGTTCAGCGTATGCTCTATTTCCAGAAGGCCATCGTAGAAGGAGCTATGGGATTGTTATTTCAAAGTTTTATGTGGGAAGATTATTCCAAATGTTTAACAGGGGAAGAAGCTGAAAATTACCATACTTTATTGAATTTGATGACGCCGGTGGCTAAGACATATCCTGCCGAAATGGGATTGCAGGCAGTTAATCAAGGAGTTCAAGTATTAGGTGGTTATGGATATACCGAAGACTTTCCTTTGGAGCAAATGGCTCGCGATGTGCGGATTATGTCCATTTACGAAGGGACTACCGGTATTCATGGTTTAACTTTATTAGGTAGAGAAATTCCAGCCAATCAAGGTAAAGCCTTGAAGTTATTGGTGAATCTGATACAGAAGGATATAGAGGAAGCTAAAAAACATTCTGCTATCCATACTTATGCAGAAGAGCTGGAGAATGAAGTTGCCAAATTAGGTCAAGTGACGATGCATAAACTAAAAATAGCGGCCGGGGGAAAACCAGAATTATTCCTAGCGGATTCTACTTTATACATGGAATTGTTCGGACTGAATGTGGTAGCATGGCAGTGGTTAAAGCAAGGAACAGTGGCTAGTAAAGCTTTAGCAGAAAGCCCTTCTGCACTAGATAAGGAGTTTTATCAGGATAAGTTACATACCATGAAGTTCTTTTATCACTATGAGGTGCCTAAGGCTTTGGGATTAAATAAACGATTACTGGATACGGAAAATTTAACTGTATTTGAATCTTAAAATGATGATTTATATGAATAGAATATTGGCTTACGCTTGTCTTTTATTGAGCATTACTTGGGCAGCAAATGCCCAGACAAAGTCGACATATAGTGCTTACGAATTATTTCACCCTTTATGGAATTTTCAATCCAACTCACCGTATCGTTCGGGTGCTGGTATTCCAGGTCCATCTTATTGGCAAAACTCCGCTGATTATAAAATTCAAGTGAGTTTGGATGAGGAGGCTAGAAAAATTTCAGGAGATGTAGAGATTACTTACAAAAACAATTCTCCAGATAAATTAAGTTTTCTGTGGTTACAATTGGATCAAAATTCCTTTAATACCCAATCACGTGGCGGTAAAACGACTCCCATTTCTGGTGGACGTTTTGGTAATGTGGGTTTTGATGGAGGCTATAAAATTGAAAGCGTATTGGTGGATGGTAAAGCAAGTCCATTTATCGTGGAAGATACTCGCATGCAAATTCGCTTGGCGCAGCCTTTGGCAGAAAAATTAGGTCAAGCTAAAATTAAGATTGTTTATTCATTTACTTCTCCTAAAAATGGATCTGATCGTATGGGTTTGCAGGAGACTAAAAATGGCATGATATTTCAGGTAGCTCAGTGGTTTCCTCGCATGTGTGTCTACGATGATATTGAGGGTTGGAATGTTCTTCCTTATTTAGGTGCTGGTGAATTTTATTTGGAATATGGCAATTTTGAATATGCCATTAATGTACCCGCTTCGCATTTAGTGGTGGGTTCTGGAGAGTTAGTAAATCCAACTGAGGTATTTACCGCCGAGCAAGTAAAACGTTGGAATGCAGCAGCCAATTCTGAAATAACAGTTATCATTCGTGGGGAAGATGAAGTGAAAAATCCAGCTTCTCGACCAGCAAAAGACCGCTTGACATGGAAATTTAAATGTCAGAATGCCCGTGATGTGGCTTTTGCAACATCAAAATCATTTATCATGGATGCGGCCAGAATCAATTTGCCTAGCGGAAAAAAATCCATGGCGATATCGGTTTATCCAGAAGAGTCCAATGGTAAAAATTCCTGGGGAAGATCCACGGAATATGTAAAAGCATCTATTGAGTATTATTCTAAATGGTTGTATGAGTACACGTATCCTAGCGCGACTAACGTAGCAGGTATCGTATCAGGCATGGAATACCCGGGAATAATCTTCTGCGGATTTCGTGATCAAACAGCAGCTTTGTGGGGGGTAACAGACCATGAATTTGGTCATAACTGGTTCCCGATGATCGTAGGAACCAATGAGCGCAAGTTTCCTTGGATGGATGAAGGATTTAATACCTTCATCAATTTTTATTCCACGGATGCATTCAACGATGGGGAATACAAGAACCGCAAGTTTGATATGCATCAAATCGCTAAAGCCATGTTTAGAGAAAATGCCGATCCTATCATGTCGATTCCTGATGTGGTTCAACCTAGAAACTTAGGATGGGAAGCCTACAACAAACCGGGTTTTGGATTAAAGATTTTGCGTGAACAAATCTTGGGTGCCGACCGTTTTGACTATGCATTTAAGAATTATATCAAGAACTGGGCCTTTAAGCACCCTACTCCTTACGACTTTTTCCATGCTATGGAAGATGGAGCCGGAGAGGATTTAACGTGGTTTTGGAGACAGTGGTTTTTTGAATTATGGAAGCTGGATCAAAGTGTAAGTGATGTGGTGTATGTGGATCAAAATCCTACCAATGGAGCCATTGTGACGATTAAGAATTTGGATAAAATGATCATGCCGGGAATCGTCGAGGTAGAATTATCTGATGGTAAAAAGGAGCGTTATACTTTCCCTGTGGAGATCTGGCAGCGAGGAGGCAATTGGGATTTTAAGACCAATACCACCTTGCCCATTAGATCAGTTACTATTGATCCAGATCATGTATTTCCTGATTTGAACCCTCAAAATAATACTTGGAAACCGTATTCCTATCGAGTACCTAAGGCCAATTAACAGGAATTTGTGAAATTCAAATCCTGTGTTCTATTTATTAATACTTTTGTTTTATGCTTTCATCAGCACAACTAAAATGCTCCAGACATCGCAAGAAGTCTGGAGCTTATATTTTATTTACGGTTTAGAATCCGACCAATTTCATTCGCCTTGGCCAATTCTTCTTTGAGTTTTTCATAACTTCCAGAAAGCATCAGGCCTTTGTATTTCAATAGCGTGTTGATGTATTCATCCAATACATCCATCAAATTTTCTTGATTTTGGTGAAAGATTTGAATCCATGTTTCAGGCGATGATTTGGCCAAACGGACGGTTGACTCAAAACCCGTGGAAGCCAATTCGAAAATACGTTTTTCATCTTTTTCTTTTTCCAAAACGGTATTGGCTAAGGCAAATGAGCAGATGTGAGAAATATGGGAAATATAGGCTGTATGGACATCATGGCTGATGGAATCCATATAGATTAAGTTCATGTGTAAACCGTCTTGATATAAACTTTCAATCGTTTTTTCAGCATCAGGATCACTAAGTTCTTGGTCACAAATCACACAACGTTTCCCTTCAAAAAGTCCATCAATAGCCGCTTCTGGACCAGAAAATTCGGTTCCAGCCATCGGGTGAGTTGAGACAAATTGCTTTCTTCTAGGATGATTTTTTAGCGCTTCGTAAATCGGGCTTTTGGTTGATCCCACTTCAATGACGATTTGCTTATCGTTGAATTGGTCCAACATGTTGGGTAATTGTTCTACCAAATTATCTACTGGAATAGCAATAATAAGGATATCAATCACTTGTAAAGCTTCTTCCAAAGGTAATAGTTGATCGATTAAACCTAATTCCAAAGCTCTTTTTTGGTTCGGGCGATTCGTATCAATACCAATACACGCTTTGGCCCATCCACTTTTACGTAGACCTAGCGCCATGGAACCACCGATTAATCCTATACCTAATATTCCTACGACTTTGTTAGATTCCATTCGACTGTGATTTTATGCGCTTGATAGCTGTTTCAAAAAGGAAAATGGGGGCACATAGTGAGATGCGGATGTAATTATTTCCTTGACTTCCAAAAATACCACCTGGGGTAATGAAGACAGCATTTTCGCTAAGAATTTTGTCGGAAAGCTCATATCCATCAACATAAGTATGGGGGATTTTAGCCCAAACAAACATGCCGCTTTGTTTCGGATCATAGCTACAGTTCAATAAGTCCATTAACTGAAATACTACGTTTTGACGTGCAGCGTAAATCTCATTTTGTTGTTTAAACCAAGCAGAATCAGCTTTTAATGCCTCAGCCGCTGCTTCTTGTAGCGGTAAAAACATACCAGAGTCCATGTTGGATTTAAAAGTCAAAATGGGCGCTAAGAATTCTTGTTTTCCCATGACAGCCCCAATTCTCCAACCCGCCATATTATGGGATTTGGAAAGAGAATTTAATTCTAAGGCCACATCCTTCATCCCTAGTATACTTAACATACTGATGGGCTCCTCATTTAAGATGAAGCTATATGGGTTATCATTGACCAATAAGATGGAATGAGTGACGGCAAAATCACGCAGCTTTTCAAAAAATGCTTTGTTGGCCTTAGCACCCGTAGGCATATGGGGATAATTCACCCACATGATTTTCACTTGGGATAAATCCCGCTTCGCTAATGCATCTAAATCGGGTAACCAGCCATTGGTTTCCGACAGCTCATAACTTTGCACTTCTGCACCTGTTAGGGCACAAGCAGCTTGGTAGGTTGGGTATCCAGGATTGGGGATTAAGGTGATATCTCCTTTTTCCAAATAGGCCATAGCAATGTGCATGATGCCTTCTTTGGAGCCCATCAGAGGCAATATTTCGGAATTAGGGTCAAGGGTTACTTGATATTGTTTATCGTAAAATTGAGCAAAAGCTTCACGCAATGCGGGAATACCTTGGTAACCTTGGTAGGCATGGTTTTCTTTTTTCTGGGCGCTAGCAATCAATGCCTGAATGGTGACATCTGAGGGTGCTAGGTCAGGACTACCAATACCAAGATTAAGCACAGGGATACCTGATGCTTTCAAGGCTGCAATCTGTTTTAGCTTGGTAGAAAAGTAGTATTCTTGTACAACTTGTAACCGAGAAGCTGGAGAAATGGTGAAGCTCATAAAACAAAAAAACCGACTTTGGGCCGGCTCATAATAAGTTTAAATTAAATCTATACCTACAATAGCCTATTGGCAGGATGGATATCCTGCGTAATAATAAGCGTAGTAATAAGTAGTTGAATGCATAATCATGTGTCAAAGGTATAAAAAAAAAGTTTTTATGCAAACCCATGTAAATGAGATACCCAAAAAGCAACATTCCAAATTGAGTACAAATCTTCTAGCCAATTAATTGGATTCATACGTGTGATTTCCTAGTTTAGCATTGCCTAATGGCAATCTAACCACTAAAATATATACCATGAGTTCTTCATTCAGCCCTAAATGGGTACCTCTACTTTTGCATTTTGGTCTTTTAAACAACAAGAGTTTTGTTGTTTTCTATGTCGTGCTTATTAGCCTTGGCTATTTCAAAGCCATTAATTTGATGTTTTTCTAGTCGACTTATCGCTGTGAATCAAGGAGTTTAATAGCTCAATCTCCACATTTGTCCGCTTCAAATTATTTTTAATTTCTGAATTCAAGGTGTAAAGCTTTGTTGCTCTAATCGCGATGTATACCACTAATAAACTAAGAATTTCCTATTCTTTTAGAATGGGGGCTATTCTGACAAACCTGATTTTTTTGATTTTTCTTTTTCATTCGGAAAAAGTTTATTCAGTAGGAATTTACAAAAATGATAAATTCCCCAAACAGGCTTTATCGCATACTTTGCCTAAAAGTCAAGCTGCGACACAGTTCAGATTAACTTCCATAAACTCTACCTCGGTGGCAGGTGATTTTTTGAATGTTAATCTCGAAGCTATTGATTCCCAAGGCCAAGTTGATCTTACGTATCATGGCACCAAACAAGTGGCATTTTCTGTTTTTGAAAATCAATTATTGGATTATCCAGCAATAGTTAATGGTTCCAACTTCGGAGAGCTTATATCTGTTAATTTTATTAATGGTAAAGCTCAAGTCGAATTGGTGTTTTTTAGGGCAGGTTTAACAACTATTCAAGCGAATGATTCTGGAATGGTTTCCAATATTTTTTCCATTCAAGTTATTCATGGAGTATGGTATAGTTTTCAAATTAAATTAGAGCCCAATTTTAAGAATCAATCACCTGTCAGAGGTGAAAATCAAATTTTAGCAGTTGACGGTTTTGGTAATGTTGTTCCAGATTTTGATGCAAGTGAAAATCCTGTAACCATTGCGAGTGCAGCATTAGATGGAGTAATTAGTGGATTGGGTTCAAAAGGAAATAATGTATTAGATCAATCTTCGGATTTTGTTGACGGTATTGCTGATTTAACAGCTTTAGGGATGATTTATTCTGGACAAAATATTAATACCGATGTATTAAATGTTTCTACGGATAATGGAGTTTATGTGGACAGTGAGCCTGTTGAAATACTTCCTCAGGATTTGGAAAACAATTACTTTGTTCTTGAAGGTTCAAATTCGGTCCATGTGGGTGAAGTTCTCCCTATAAAAGTAGTGGCTAAAAATATATTGGGATTTACAGAATCAAATTATGTGGGTATCAAAAAATTGCGGTTTGGAGGAGCCCTTACAAGTGGGATTTATTATCCAACAGCCAATGGTGTCAATTTTGGAGAGGAAATAGAAGTGAATTTTATCTCTGGGATAGCTGAAGTCAATTTAATTCTTAGAAAAGCAGAGCAAGCCAGTATCATAGTGACTGATAGTACTATTGCATCGAATTCACCTTTATCTGTTCAAGTGATACCTGGCCCGCTTACTCATTTTGAAATTGTGGGGGCAACCAAGCAACAGGCAGGGAGTGTACAGACTTTAAGTATCCGCGCGATAGATATCTATGGTAATGTAGCCAGTTTCTTTTCGGGCACTAAATCCCTCATCTTTTCAGGAGCCAGCTCCACGAGCAACCCTATTCGAAATCCCAGCGTTTCTGGGGTAGAATTGGGACAAGCTGTTCAGGTAGCCTTTACGAATGGAATCGCTCAAGTAGATTTGATTCTATACCAAGTAGAAACCGCAATTATCCATGTAACTGATGGTATTGTTTCTGCAAAATCTGCTTTGTCGATTCAAGTAAAATTTAACCAGTCGAATCATTTTGTCATCAGTGGAAATACGACTCATCAAGCGGGAACTTCTCAGAAATTAAGTATCGCACTTGTTGATAGTGAAGGAAATGTGAATTCACTATATACAGGAACCCAAACGCTGACTTTTTCAGGAGCTAGCGCAGCGAACAATCCAACAAGTAAACCCAGCGTTTCTGGGGTAGATTTTGGACAAGCTGTTCAGGTAGTATTTGCCAATGGAGTAGCCCAAGTAGATTTGATTTTATACAAAGCTGAGTCGGCGTCTATTTCCGCCAGTGATGGGACAATCACAACAAGTTCCCCTTTAACCATTCTAGTAAATTCTGGTTCAGTCGCTCATTTTTTGATCAGTGGTAATACAACTCTGCAAGCAGGTAGCACCCAGACTTTGGGTATTAAAGCAGTTGATGAGTATGGTAATGATGCTATTGAATATACAGGCACAAAAACTTTGACCTTTACTGGGGCAAGTTCAACGATTAATCCAACTAGAAATCCTACGGCATCAGGCATTGAATTAGGTCAGCCTGTTCAGGTAGTATTTACCAATGGAGTAGCTCAAGTAGATTTGATTTTATACAAAGCTGAGTCGGCGTCTATTTCCGTAAGTGATGGGACAATCACAACAAGTTCTCCTTTATCCATTCAAGTAAATTCAGCTTCAGCCAGTCGATTTGACATCAGTGGCAACACTACCCAGCAAGCAGGCAGTGTTCAGACATTAAGCATCAAAGCTGTGGATGACTATGGAAACGTAGATACAGGATTTAAGGGTGGTTTTTCTGATGTGAATTTGACGATTTCAGGAGCAAATGCTTCCATTGATCCTGTATTGAATCCTTTAGTTAAAGGTCGATATGTTACAGGAACATTTAATCAAGGATTGCTTGTATTGTTTAATCAAGGGCTCGCTTTGGTGGACCTGACATTGTATAAAGTGGAGTCGGCGTCTATTTCCGCCAGTGATGGGACAATCACGACAAGTTCTCCTTTAGCCATTCAAGTAAATTCAGGTTTGGCCAGCGGATTTAAAATTACTGGAAACAGTATTCAACAAGTAGGTAGCACCCAGACTTTAGGTATAAAAGCAGTAGATGCTTACGGTAATGATGCTATTGAATATACAGGCACAAAAACTTTGACCTTTACGGGGGCAAGTTCAACGAGTAATCCGACTGGAAATCCTACGGCATCAGGTATTGAATTTGGGCAGCCTGTTCAAGTGGCGTTTACCAATGGAGTAGCGCAGGTGGATTTGATATTATACCAAGTGGAAACAGCGAATATCCATGTAAGTGATAGCAACATATCTGCAAAATCTGCTTTGTCGATTCAAGTAAAATCTAACCAATCTAGTCATTTTGTCATTAGTGGAAATACCACTCAACAAGTAGGTGCCACCCAGACTTTGGGTATTAAAGCAGTTGATGAGTATGGTAATGATGCTATTGAATATACAGGCACAAAAACATTGACCTTTTCTGGGGCGAGTTCAACGAGTAATCCAACTAGAAAACCTACGGTATCAGGTATTGAATTTGGGCAGCCTGTTCAAGTGGCGTTTGCCAATGGAGTAGCGCAGGTGGATTTGATATTATACCGAGTGGAAACAGCGAATATCCATGTAAGTGATGGCAACATATCTGCAAAATCTGCTTTGTCGATTCAAGTAAAATTTAACCAGTCGAATCATTTTGTCATCAGTGGAAATACGACTCATCAAGCGGGAACTTCTCAGAAATTAAGTATCGCACTTGTTGATAGTGAAGGAAATGTGAATTCACTATATACAGGAACCCAAACGCTGACTTTTTCAGGAGCTAGCGCAGCGAACAATCCAACAAGTAAACCCAGCGTTTCTGGGGTAGATTTTGGACAAGCTGTTCAGGCAGTATTTACGAATGGAGTAGCCCAAGTAGATTTGATTTTATACAAAGCTGAGTCGGCGTCTATTTCCGTAAGTGATGGGACAATCACAACAAGTTCTCCTTTATCCATTCAAGTAAATCCAGGTTTGGCCAGGCGATTTGACATCAGTGGCAACACTACCCAGCAAGCAGGCAGTGTTCAGACATTAAGCATCAAAGCTGTGGATGATTATGGAAATGTGGATACAGGATTTAAGGGCGGTCTTGCTGATGTTAATATGGTTTTTTCAGGAGCGAATGCCTCCATGAATCCAGTTTTAGATCCTTTAGTTAAAGGTCGATATGCTACTGGAACGATGAATCAAAGTCTCTTAATTATGTTTAACAGTGGAGTTGCTCAAGTCGACTTAACGCTGTATAAAGTGGAGCAGGCTTCGATTATTACTAGTGATGGAACAATTTCATCTAATTCTTTATCCATTCAAGTTATTCTATCAACCTCAGATCGATTTGAAATCAGCGGAAATACAACTCAACAAGCGGGCACTCCCCAGACTTTGCATATCCAAGTGGTAGACGCCTATGGAAATGTGGATAATCGATATTCTGGAACAAAAACATTGACCTTTTCTGGGGCAAGTTCAGCGAGTAATCCAACGGGAAAACCTACTGTATCAGGTATTGAATTAGGTCAGCCTGTTCAGGTGGAGTTTAGGAATGGAATTGCTCAAGTAGATTTGATAGTATATAAGGTAGAACTAGCTAAAATCATAGCTAGCGAAGGTTCCATGTCAACCAATTCCCCCTTATCCATTCAAGTAAATTCGGGAACTGTTACTTATTTTGAAATTAATGGAAGTACTACTCAACTAGCAGGAGCTTCTCAGACTTTGGGTATCCAAGGATTGGATGCTTATGGAAATGTAGATAGTCAATATTCTGGCAAGAAAACATTGACCATTTCTGGGGCGAGTTCAACGAGTAATCCAACAAGAAAACCTACGGTTTCAGGTATTGAATTAGGTCAGCCTGTTCAGGTGGAGTTTACGAATGGAGTAGCTCGGGTGGATTTGAAAGTGTATCAGGCAGAACAAGCTAAAATTAAAGCTATTGATGGCAACATTTTAACAAATTCCCCTTTATCCATTCAAGTTAATCCAGCTTCAGCTAGTCGATTTGACGTCAGTGGCAACACCACCCAGCAAGCAGGCAGTGTTCAGACTTTAAGCATCAAAGCTGTGGATGACTATGGAAATGTAGATGCAGGATTTAGGGGTGGTTTTTCTGACGTGAATTTGACGTTTTCGGGAGCAAATGCCTCCATTGATCCTATATTGAATCCTTTAGTTAAAGGTCGATATGTTACTGGAACATTGAATCAAGGATTGATTGTATTGTTTAATCAAGGGCTCGCATTGGTGGACCTGACATTGTATAAAGTAGAACAGGCAGCCATTACTGTTTCGAATGGAATATTATCTAGTAGTCCACTAGGAATTCAAATAAGTGCGGCTCCCATAAATAAATTTAATCTAGCAATACAAAATCAGTTTCAAATAAATCAAGTTGTTGGAGAAAATAATCAACTAATAGCTTTGGATGCGTATGGAAATGTGGCTACTAGTTTTAATCCAGCTTTAGATCCAATAAAAGTAAGTACAGACCTTCAAGGGACCGTTGTAGGAATGGGGGGAAATTCCTCTCTTGTCATAGATCAATCCACACAATTTGCACAAGGTATTGCTGATCTGAAAGTATTAGGATTTAACTATTTGGGTGAGGCAGGAGAAGGAACATTTACTTTTTCAACAGCTTCGGGTATCCAAGTCAAAAGTGCTCTAGTTGTGGTTTACCCCAATAAGCAAAGTAATTATCGCTTTAAAATATCGGGAGAATCTATTCAAGTGGCAGGAAGAAGTCAAGTGCTAACTATTGCTATTCAGGATACCTTGGGAAATGCATTAAGCAATTTCAGTGGAAACCTAGAGGTTATATTTTCAGGTGCAAATGCTTCCCTTACCAATAGTGTCAAACCTATTGTTTATAACCAATTAAATACACCTATTTCATTTGGATATCGGACTGCATTGTATTTTGAAGGAGGGATTGCGCATGCACAATTGACCCTGTATCGAGCGGAATTGGCTGCTATTGGAGCTAAAGAAATGGGTACGAATGTCATTCCATTAGATGAGAATAAACTCTCCATTCAAGTTAAAGCAGCGGATTTATATCAATTAGTCCCTGCTTTAGAGAGTCCACAATATACAAGGCAAATATTTTCTGGAACCAATACCTTAACAGCCAAGGATGAATATGGTAATGTTTGTTTGGAATTTAATGCAGCAAACAATCCCATTACACTTTCTTTGACAAGTGATGGAAGTGTAGGCTTTAAGAGTTTAAGTAACACAAAGATATTATCTCGTACAACGGATTTTAGTCAAGGTATTGCCAATTTAAGCCAATTAGGCCTTTATTATTCAGGTTTAGAGGGAAATAAGAGCTTTGTTTTTACTAGTAAAACAGGAATTACAGTAACCATTAATCCCGTTCAACTAGTTAAGTCTGCCCAATCGGTATTTTTACAAATTTCAGGTAATTCAACCCAAATAGCGGGTGAGTCTTCGTGGTTTCAAATTCAAGCTCTTGATGCCAACAATGAACTAGTAACTGATTATGCAGGAAGTAAATCGCTCTTGTTTTTTGGTGCGGGGATTACTATTGCTAATCAATATGTGCCAACCATTCAGGACTCATTAAGTAACATTCAAGTAGAATTTGGAAAACCTGTCTTGGTTCAATTTATAGGAGGAAAAGCGCGTGTAAAAATGAACTTATTTTTGGCTGAAACAGCTTTTTTAACAACAAGAGAGTCTATTAATACGGGTGCCATTGCTGGAGATTCATGGGCAATTCAAGTAAGAGCAAACAAGGTAGCTCAACTAGTTTCCAGTATTAGTAGTCCACAAACCAATGGTCGCCCATTTGTAGGAGTTAATACCCTAACGATTAAAGATGCTTATGGGAATATTTGCCTTGATTTTGATGCTTCAAAAACTCCGATTATGGTGACGACTTCTGCCAATGCTAGTATCACTGGATTAGGTTTAGAAGGAGGAAATGTGTTAAATCAGTCTACGGATTTTGAGAATGGAGTAGCCAATTTAACAGCTTTAGGGCTGATCTATTATAGTCCTTCTATTACCTCTAAAATTGCCAATAAATGGGTCAATTCCGCGAAACAAGTTCAAGAATCGAAAAATAGTCAAGCAGATCCTTTTGCTCCTAGTTTTATATTTTCATTGACTTTTGAATCCAATTTGATAAGTACTTCTGCTAGTAATGTACTCATTTCTGGTCAAGAGGAGCGATTAGTGATTACAGGATCAAGCTTACATTTTTCAGGTAAAAGTCAATATATCAACATTCAAGCCAAAGATGCTCAAGGAGTTTTAGTAAGAACCTATTCTGGAATAAAAAACCTGCAATTTTCAGAATCAGCAGCCACAGGCAATCCAGGCACTATCGCCTCTACTCAAGGTACACCCTTTGGGTCTATTAGTCCCATTGAGTTTTTTGAAGGCACAGCCACAGTTGAGTTAATCGTGTATAATTTGGCTATAAAAGACACCATACATGTCCACGATGGATACATAGGCAGTGATTTGCCTTCAGATAAATTAGTGACTCAAGTAGTTTTAGGGAATGTCAGCAACCCAATAACAGGGAATCAATATGAAGTAACGGAAGATATTTATTTCTCATTTGATGCTCGACAAATCCCTGTTTGGTCCATTCAGGGGAGAAATGTTGTTTTACGAATTGATAAGAGCAAAATCACGAATGAACAGCTGGCCGATTCTCAGACCATGGCCAAATTAGTAGAAAGAACAGATGCTATTTATGAATTTTATAAAAATAGCTTAGGTTATGAACCCTCAGGAGGCAACCCGAATTTTGGCTACAAAACCAGTGTGTTTTTAGGGATTCCTTCTTGTGGTTCTGGTTGTGGATTGGTAGGAGCCAAAGGAATTGAAGTCAGTGGTTTTGACAATATGTATTTCAATCTAAAAAATAATACCAATGTTAACCGTGATGTGATTTTAGCCTATGAATTTGGTCGAAATTTCTTTGATTTTAGCAGTAAAGTTCTGTTTCCTTTTTCTCCCAATACCAATGAAAAAAATGGAGGAATGGCAGAGGCCTTTGCTAGTTTATTTACGGCGTATGCCTTTGATCAAATCATAACGGATTCTGATCAAAGACGCTATAATGAGTCACTCATCAATATTCATTGGTTTAAGGAGAATTTTATTGGCTATATCAATGATGTACAGGCAAACCCCTACAATGTTTTGGCCAAATGGGATCGTGTGGGTTACAATGATTACAATAGAGGTACTGGCACCAATACGGATGATGAACCTGCCTGGAAAACAGTGGGGCTTTTGCAGGGCATTATTGACACCTTTGGTAAGTCCACCATTTTTCCCAAATTCTTTCTGGAATTGAGAAAAATGTCAAAAGTCAATACCATTGAAGATGCGCTAAGTAATATAGCTCAAGCTACTGCCAATTGTACCCAAAGCAATGTAGTGCCATTTTTTAAGCATGTACTCAAGTTTAACCTCAATGCATCCACTGAAGCAGCTATAAATGCTTTACCCATTCATGCAGATCGATTAATTCCTTATGAAAATGTATTATGGTTTCTGTCTCCATTTCATACAGTTCGTATCAATATTCGGAGTATCAACTATCTAAATAATCAAAATTGGTATGTGATTAAAAAAGGGAATCTCCTTGTTTCATCAAGCCAACATGGAAATAACGAGATTCCTTATTCTATTTTGGGCAATCAAAATGAGGTGAATCTGACAATCGAAATGCAAGATGCCAATCAGCAAGTATTAGATTCCTATACCATCACGGTAAAGAAAAGGCATCAAATTAATTTATTCGATTACCCAGAGGAATTACATGCATTTTATTTAGCGAATCGCTCTTCAAAAATCATTCAAGAGTCAGGAAAAGTAGTGATTGAGAACTTAAGTCCTACACTCTTTGATCATGGGCTTTTAAGACGCCCATTCAGAATCGTAAAAAATCGTACGATGCGTTTTACGAGCACGATGCAGAGGATAGGCCCCAATTTTCAGGCAGGTGTCGTTACTAATTATACCACCTTAGTGACAGGAGGTACTTTTTATGGGACGGGTTCCCTTCGATTAGGTTATGATATAGGTCAAAATATTACAGCGAATGATTTTACACTAAATCAGTATGCTTATTCTCAAAATATGTTAAAATCGGGAGCTGAATTGAGCGTAGTCAATGTGGGGGTCGAGTCCATAGGTTTCAGTCAAAAGGCTTATTTTTCCAATTTACTCTATCAAGATGTAACAGATACCGATGGGGATGGTTTAGTGGATTTTGAAGATAATTGCCCCAGTACCTATAATCCCAATCAATTAGATACAGATAACGATGGCTTAGGAAATGTTTGTGATGATGACCTAGATAATGATGGGAATCCCAATAGCACAGATCCCAATCCTTTGATTGCCTTAGCCAATGATGATGTCATCCAACAAGATTTTAATGCAGGTCCCATATCGCTTAATATTTTAAGTAATGATGATTTTTTGCCAAGTTCAAACCTAAGCATTACTAAGATTTCAGGTACGGCTTTGGGCAGTGTTGCTTTTCAAGCTTCTACAGGCCTCATGACTTATACCCCTTCGGTGGCAGATGCAGATTCTGTTTCTTTGACTTATCAGGTTTGTTTTCTCCCAACAGGAATTTGTGCTACTGCTAAAGTTGTCCTATTAAATACTTTGCAGGCTTCTAAATTTATTCTTAGTGGCAGCGCTAGTCAGGTGGCAGGAACGAGTCAAACAATGACCATTCATGCTACCACCAAAAATGGAACGATCGTCACGGATTATACAGGAACCAAGACATTGTTATTTTCTGGAACTAATTCATCTTCAGCGCCAACGTATAAATCACAGGTGAATGGAATTGATTTTGGGCAAAATACTGCCCTTGATTTTGTCAATGGTATTGCCCAGGCAAATTTAGTGATATACAAATCGGGTTTGGATTCCATTAGCGCTCGTGATACCTATATTCAGACCAATGGGTCTGATAGGTTGGGAGTACTGGTTTCGGCCAAAGCATTTCATAATTTAGCCGTTCAATTGCAAAGTCCACAAGTCAATCAAATTCCTTTTTATGGGGTCAATACGCTGATAGCCCAAGATGAATATGATAATACTGTAAGCTCATTTAATGCATCCTTAAACCCGATCACGATCAGTTCTAATCAAGGGGGAGTAATTTCAGGCTTATCGGGAGGAAATCGATTAACGAGTTCCAGCGATTTTCAATTAGGTAGAGCTAATTTAACCCAACTGGGAATAACTTATACAGGTAATATAGGTTCAGATACCTTGATTTTTCAGCCTGTAACAGGTTTGGGAACCAAGGCGAGAATGGATATTTTGTCGGAACTAATTAAGCCTTCTCAATTACATTTATCGGGCGATTCGGTACAAGTGGCAGGCAGCTTGCAATTAGTTACCATACAGGTTTTGAATGATTTGGGGGAGCTAGTTGATACCTATACAGGGACCAAAAGCTTACTTTTTAGTGGAGCACAGAACTCCGTCAACCCTGTTCTTTTTCCGCAGGTTCTAGACAATCAATCACAAATCAGAAATTTTGGTTCGGTGACGAATGTTGATTTTGTAGGAGGAATAGCCCAAATATCCATGAAATTATTTCATGCCTCTTTGGCCCAGATTCAAGTTCACATATTGGAAGATACATTAATTTCAAGTATTCTGCCTGTCTTGGTGAAAGCAGGTCCTTTGGCCAAGTTTGATTTGCAAATGACTAGCCCTCAAACCACAGAAACGCCATTTGTGGGCGTAAATACATTGAGTGCCTTGGATGCCTACGGGAATCTTGTTACTGATTTTAACGCAGCCTTACAGCCTATTCAAGTAACGAGTACTTTGCCTGGATTTATCTTTGGCCTTTCTGGTGGAGATCAATTAACTAATTCCGGAGATTTTGTGCAGGGAATTGCGAATTTGAGTGCGTTGGGGATGCTATACTTAGGTGCTGAGGGGAAAGGATTTTTTACATTCAAAAGCAGTTCGGGTATTCAAATTACGAGTAATCTGATTGAAATCTTGATGGCAGATTTTGATGGTGATGGAATCCCCAATGCCATGGAATGCTATCAAACCTTTACGCTACAAGGGAACTGTCAAGATTTTGATGGTGACGGCTTAGTGAACTCCAGAGATACCGATTCAGATGGTGATGGGATACCCGATGAACGAGAAAAGAACAGAGATTCGGATGGTGATCGACATGCTGACTACCTCGATCTAGATTCGGATAATGATGGGATATTGGATTCCATTGAAGCAGAATTTGATCCAGATGGAGATGGAATACCCAATTATTTGGATTTGGATTCAGACAATGATGGCATCATGGATGTTTGGGAAGCCAGCAATAATTCCCGCGGGAATCTAGATGATAATTATGATGGTCGCGTGGATAAAAATGGACTATTGCCAGATAACAATGGAAATGGATTGGCGGATTTCTTAGAAACAGGTTTTGGCGGTCGACCTGCCCCCATACCTGATACAGACAAAGATGCTAAGCCAGATTATGTTGATCTCGATTCAGACAATGACCAAATTTTAGATGCCTCGGAGGGGACTAAGGATATAGATGGTGATAGTTTTCCCAATTACCGTGATTTAGATTCAGATGGGGATTGGTTAGGAGATCAAGATGAGCGGAATATTGATCATGATTTGGATGGAATTCCTAATTACTTAGATTTGGATTCCGATGGCGATGGTATTCCAGATGCCTGGGAAGGGAAAAATAAGTGTGCCACGTGTCAACAAATGAAAGACGATTTAGATGATGGATGGGACGACCGTGGGCAATATGTTAAGGTCATAGATACTGATTCTGATGGTACTTCGGATTTTTTAGATTTGGATTCAGATAATGATTGTATTCCTGATCGAATCGAATTGGGAGCCGATGGGGATGGGGATGAAATTCCGAATTTTCGAGATTTGGATTCGGACAATGATGGAATGTTGGATTCACAAGAAGCAGGAGATTGTCAACAACCTAGAGATAGTGATTCGGATGGATTATATGACTTTGAAGACGCTGATGCGGATAATGATACCATTCCAGATAGCGTAGAAGTTGGACCAAATCCGACTAATCCAGTGGATACGGATATGGATGGGAAAGCAGATTATTTGGATGTGGATTCGGATGGGGATGGAATTCCAGATGCGGTAGAGGCAGGATCAAATCCTAGCAAACCTGTGGATTCGGATGGTGATGGAAAAGCGAATTATCAAGATCTTGACTCAGATAATGACACGATACCTGATTCGGTAGAGGCCGGATTGAATCCAATTAAGCCAGTAGATACAGACTCGGATGGAATGGCTGATTATCTAGACTTGGATTCAGACCAAGATGGGATGTCGGATGAATTGGAGGCAGGATTGGACCCCAAAAATCCTATCGATAGTGACTTAGATGGTCAAGAAGATTTTCGAGATTTGGATTCAGATAACGATGGCATCCCCGATGCAGTGGAAGCAGGTGATTTCTTGCAGCCTATAGACAGCGATGCTGATGGAAAACCAGATTACCGCGATGTTGACTCTGATAATGATGGTATTTTAGATGCCATAGAAGTTGGTCCTGATTCGAGTAAACCTTTGGATACTGATGGAGACGGACGAGTAGATTATCGAGATATTGATTCTGACAACGATGGTATGCTGGATGGATTAGAAGCGGGGAAAGATTTGACGAAACCGGTGGATAGTGATGGAGATGGATCTTCGGATTACCGCGATAAGGATTCGGATAACGATGGTATTCCTGATACCGTTGAGGCTGGTTCAGATCCAAGGAATCCTTTGGATACAGACAAGGATGGTCAAGAAGATTTTCGAGATATGGACTCAGATAATGACACGATTCCAGATTCCATAGAAGCCGGGCTTGATCCTGTCATACCTGTCGATACCGATCAAGATGGCTTAGCCAATTACCGTGATCTGGATTCTGACGGAGATAGTATTCCTGATCAGGTAGAGGCGGGCTCTAATCCATTAAATCCAGTAGATACCGACGGTGATAGTTACCCAGATTATTGGGATCTTGACTCAGATAATGATACGATTCCCGATATGCGGGAAGTGGATCCAGATGTGAATCACCCTTGGGATACCGACTTAGATGGGAAAGAAGATTTTCGAGATGTGGATTCTGATAATGATGGCATCCCTGATCAAGTGGAAGTCGGGCTTAATGTGCTTATTCCGATAGATTCAGATCAGGATATGCTTCCTGATTACCGAGACGTGGACTCTGACAATAATGGATTAACGGATACAGTGGAGGCAGGCCCCAATCCATTACAACCTTTGGATACGGATGTAGACGGAATCGCAGATTATCGAGATACAGATGATGACAATGATGAAATAATTGACACCTTAGAAAATGACATCAATTATGGAGGATTACCAGATTGTGACAATGATGGAATCGATAATCGAGTGGATTCAGACATTTGCGAGATTTTTGCACCGCAAGCTATTTCACCCAATCAAGATGGTTTAAACGATGTGCTTGTCATCCCTGGAATATTTAGGATGCAACCCAATCGATTAGTTATTTATAACCGTTGGGGAGAGGTCGTTTTTGAAATGGATAATTATCAGAATAATTGGGGAGGTTTAACGGATAAAACCATAGGAATTTTGACCAACGATGGGAGATTGCCTGATGGGACTTATTATTATATGGTTGATTTTTTTGGTAAGTATCCTAATATTAGAACTTTCGTGTACATCAATCGATTAGCGAAATAATGGGAATGGATTTGAGTTTTTTAATTAAGCTGCTGAATGTACAGGGAAATTAAATCTGGCTCAAATCCTTTTCTTAGCGCATATTGGTAGCACTTTTGTTTCTTGGCCCATTCGTTGGGGTCTTTTACATGGTTGAATTTTTCAATCAACAAGGATTCCAACCTGGCATCATAAGGGAGTTCTTTTAGCTCTTCCAAGGCTTTTTGAATCAAAGCGTCTTTCACTTGTAATCGTTTAAGCTCAAATTTAATTTTATTTCTACCCCAAGATTTTTGATTGAATTTAGAACGAACAAAGAGCTTTGCAAAGCGCTCTTGATTGAGGTAATTATTGTCTTCTAACCAATCCAAATAAGTGGCTTGATCTTCAGGTAAAATGGCAAAGCTTTCCAATTTGACTTGTATTTCCCAAACACAGCGCTCCTGATAGGCACAGTAGCGAGCCAGTTTCTGTAAAACCTCCGATTTCATGGGAATTTATGGATTTGGAGTGCTAGAATCGACCGCCTCATAAGCCTCCAAATTGAACAAATCATTCAAGGCATCCACCATACTATCTGATTCACCTCGTTTACAGGCAGCTTTCAAATGAATGATGGGTTGTTTGATGATTTTTTGAACCAAGCTAGCCGTAATTTTTTCTAATTTTTCAGCCTCTTGAGGATTAAGACCTTTCAAGTGGCGATTGATTTCTTCTTTACGGATTTGCTCTAGCGCATTTTTCAATTTATGGATGGTCGGTGAAACTTCCATTTCTTTTGACCAATCATTGAAACTAATCACGGACTCATCGATGATTCTACGAACATCGGGCACGGATGCCATCCGAATACGCAAGGCTTCATCAGCCCGTTCTTTCAGCGTATCAATGTTATAAAGTAATACGCCTGATATTTTTTCAATACCTTCTTCGATACTTCTTGGAACCGAAAGGTCAATGAAATACTTGAAAGTCAAAATGGATAATTTCTTTAATTCTGCTTGGGTGATGATGGGCTCTTGATTGCGTACGGAAGAGATAATGATATCTGCCTGCGCAATTTCCTTCCACAAATCTTCAATAGGAGCCACACGGAAAGGTTTATCGTGGGCAATTTTTTCTGCCTTTTCTAAGGTACGGTTCATGATGGTGATTTCCGCGAAATCTTTATCCTCCATGTTTTTACACACATCTAAACCAATTTCCCCTAAACCTAAAATCAATACTTTCGGCTGAGCAATGGCTTGGGATAACTCTTCTGCCAAGGCTACTGTCGCATAAGAAACAGAAGCCGCTCCATCACGGAACGAAGTCTCTTGTGCCACCCTTTTATTGGCATAAAAGATGGTATGCATCAAACGATGCAAATACGGACCCGCTAAATTTAAATCGGCCGATTGCTGATAGGCCTTTTTGATTTGATTGGGAATCTGTAAATCACCTACCACTTTGGATTGTAAACCCGTAGCTACTTCAAATAAGTGCCTTAAAGATGCCTCCGCGTCAGCTTCATGATGGAAATAAGGCGTGTATTCTTGGGTTTGATGCAAGCCTTTTTCAATCAATAAACTCTTGACTAAATTGCGGGAAATATCTTCTGGAGTATTGTAATACACCTCTGTACGATTGCAGGTAGATACAATCAACATTTCTTGTAATCCAAAAAGGTCTTTACATTTAATAGCAAAGGCTCTACTTTCTTCCTCATTTAATGCCACTTGCTCACGAATCGTGAGAGGAGCAGAGCGATGAGATATACTAATAGACTTAAACGGAATTGACATTCGGTGGTTTTGAAAAATAATTAACAAAAGTACAAACCAAAATTTATTTTATATACTGTCTTGACAAGAAAATAGTAAATTAGACAAAGTTTAAATAACACAAGATGGACTTCAGCAACAAGACAGTTTTTATTACCGGTGCTTCAAGAGGTATTGGATTTGAGATTGCCAAAAAAATGGCTTCTGTGGGTGCAAACGTGGTTATAGCCGCCAAAACGGCTACACCTCATCCCAAATTACCAGGAACCGTTTTTTCTGCGGCCGAGGAAATTGAGCGTTTAGGTGGTCGAGCCTTACCTTTGGTCTTAGATATTCGTGATGAAAATCATGTTTTTGAAGCCGTAGAAAAAGTAGTGGAGACCTTCGGAGGAATCGATATCTTGGTGAATAACGCCTCAGCTATCTCGTTAACGGGGACTCTTTGGACCGACATGAAAAAGTATGACTTGATGCATCAAGTGAATGCCCGAGGAACTTTTTTGACTTCCAAAGCCTGTTTACCTCATTTATTGAAGTCGAAAAACCCCCATGTATTAACGCTTTCACCTCCTTTAAACATAGAAGCCCGTTGGTTTGAAAACCATGTGGCCTATTCCATGGCCAAATTTGGCATGTCACTTTGTACCCTAGGTATGGCAGCTGAGTTTAAAAATAAAGTAGCTTTTAATTCCCTTTGGCCTAAAACCATCATAGCTACCGCAGCCATTGAATTTGCCGTGGGGAATTCAGATATGTTGGATCGGGCTAGAAAACCCAGCATCATGGCGGATGCCGCTTATGAGATATTTAAGCAAGATCACGTCAGCACTACAGGTCAGTTTTTTATTGATGAAGAGGTTTTGCGGGCTGCCAATTACACAGATTTTGATGTTTATAAAGTCAATCCTAGTTTAGGGGACCATGAATTAATTCCTGACTTTTTTATTTAATACCTTGCCTTTAATTCAATCAGAACCTAGCTATCAGCCACCTTTTTGGTTACCCGAAGGACATACACAAAGTATGTATACGGCTTTATTTCGTAAAATTTCCCAACCGATTCCACATCGGGAAAGATTGATTTTGTCCGATCAGGATTTTGTAGATCTGGATTGGTATGTCGAAGGACCTTTGTCAGACAAGCCTTTGATCATTATTTCTCACGGTTTAGAAGGAAGTAGTCAAGCGCAATACGTGAGAGGACTAGTGAAAACCATGGTAGCTCAGGGTTTTAATGCCTTGGCCTGGAACTTTCGATCTTGTTCTGGAGAGATGAATACGAAGTTGCGTTTTTATCACAGCGGTGCCACCGATGATTTAGAAGAAGTGATTCAAACCTGTGTTAACCGAGGTGCTAAACATATCTATTTGGCAGGTTTTAGTTTGGGAGGAAATCTCACCTTAAAATGGTTAGGTGAACAGGGGCAAAATCATCCAAATTTGATTCGAAAAGCTGTAGCATTTTCCGTACCTTTGCACCTTTCAAGTAGTAGCCGAAAGTTGGCACGACGAGAAAATGGACTCTACACTCATCGATTTTTACAAACTCTTCTATCTAAAGCAAAAGAAAAAGCCGTGCTATTTCCCACGGCTGTCGATGTGGCTATTCTGAGAAGAATCAAAACATTGAGGGAGTTTGATGATGTGATTACGGGTCCATTGCACGGTTTTAAAGATGCGGAAGACTATTATGAACAAAATAGTGCGCTGTATTTTTTAGATAAAATTCAGGTTCCTACACTGGTAGTGAATGCCCAAAATGATCCATTTTTATCGCCCGAATGCCTTCCCGCATCTCAGGCATCAAACTGGGAAAATGTCTTTTTGGAATTACCCACTCAAGGTGGGCATTGTGGATTCTATCCTTCAGATTATCGAGGAACCTTGTGGTCGGAACAACGGGCAATGAATTGGTTTTTGAATAAAGAAACGATTAATTATGTCTAATAAACAGTTGGAGCCATTGCACATTGTGATTGATTTTGATAGCACTTTTACCCAAGTAGAAGGGCTAGATGAGTTGGCGAATATCGCCTTACAAGGAAACCCGAAACAGAAGGAGATTGTCTCCAAAATTCGGGAAATTACCGAAAAAGGGATGACAGGTTCCTATTCTTTCGCTGATTCATTACGGGATCGTGTGGCCCTTTTGTCGGCCAACCGTAGCCACGTAGATCAACTAATCACTTTCTTGAAAGGTAAAATTTCTGATTCTTTCAATCGAAATAAAGAGTTTATTCAAGAACATGCGGAGCAAATTCTAATTGTCTCTAGCGGTTTTAAGGATTTCATCGTACCTGTTGTTCGAGAATTAGGCATACCGGCTGACAATGTTTTTGCCAATACCTTTAATTACGATGCTGAAGGCAATATCACGGGCTACGATCACGATAATTTATTGTCGAAGGACCGTGGTAAAGTAAGCCTTTTGCAATCCTTGCAATTAGAAGGAGAAGTATATGTGATTGGAGATGGGTATACCGACTATGAATTGCGTGAGGCGGGTTTAGCCAATAAGTTTTTTGCCTTTACGGAAAACGTATCTCGCAAAGTGGTGGTGGAGAAAGCTGACCATGTGGTGCCCTCATTAGATGAGTTTTTATATATCAATGGATTGAGCCGCGCTCAGTCTTATCCAAAATCTAGGATCAAAGTTCTCCTTTTGGAAAATGTGCATCCTCATGCAGTACAAGCATTTAAGAAAGAAGGATTCCAAGTAGAATTGTTAAAAGGAGCTTTGGATGAGGCCGAATTGATTGAAAAAATCAAAGACGTGTCTATTCTAGGTTTACGTTCCAAAACCAATTTGACCAAAAAAGTATTGGAACATCCAAACGCAGCTCGTTTAATGTGCGTGGGAGCTTTCTGTATTGGCACTAACCAAATTGATTTATCAGAATGTGAAAATCGGGGTATCGCTGTTTTCAACGCACCATATTCCAATACACGTTCTGTAGTGGAATTATCCATTGGCTTAATGGTGATGCTGACTCGTAATATCTTCGAGAAATCCACACGTATGCATGCTGGTGTTTGGGATAAATCAGCGACAAATTCTTACGAGATTCGTGGAAAGAAATTAGGATTAGTAGGTTACGGAAATATAGGTACTCAAATTTCCGTGATTGCCGAAGCCTTAGGTATGGAAGTGTATTTTTATGATACCGTCGACAAATTGGCCTTAGGTAATGCCAAAAAATGTTCGAGTTTGAAAGAATTATTGAACTTGGCTGATTTTGTGAGCTTGCACGTGGATGGTAGAAAGGTGAATAGCAACATCATTGGTCAGCAAGAGTTTTCTTGGATGAAAGACAATGTGATTTTCTTGAATCTTTCGAGAGGTCATGTGGTTGAAATCCCTGCTTTGGTAGAGGCTATAAAATCGGGTAAAGTGTGGGGAGCTGCGATTGACGTGTTTCCGCTTGAGCCAAAGACCAACGATGAAGAATTCATCAATGAGCTGCGCGGTTTACCCAATGTTATTTTGACTCCGCACATTGGAGGTTCTACAGAGGAAGCACAAGCGAATATTGGCGAGTTTGTTCCTGCCAAATTGTTGCAGTTTATGAACAATGGTAGTACCTATGGGTCGGTGAACTTCCCTGAATTACAATTACCTCCATTGGAAAACGCACATCGACTCTTGCATATCCACCATAATATGCCAGGAATTTTGGCACAAATAAACAATGTGTTTGCTAAATATCAGGTTAACATCATTGGTCAATACCTGAAAACAACCGAAAAAACAGGTTATGTGATTACGGATGTAGCCAAAGAATATTCCGAAGAAATAGTCAATGAATTGAAATTGATTGAGAATACCATTAAGTTTAGAATGCTTTATTAAAATTTATGATGCAGCCCGTATTTTTTACCCCTGGCCCAGCGGCACTTTACCCTACTGTTCAAAAACATTATGAGGAGGCTTTTCGCTTGTCCATTGGTTCTATTTCGCATCGTTCAGCCCAGTTTAGGAAAATTTACCAACATGCCGATGAGCAATTAAGGACTTTATTTAATTTACCTAAGCAAAACAATGCCATACTTTTTACGGGATCAGCTACAGAAATTTGGGAACGTATCATCATGAATACGGTGGAGCATGAATGTTTTCACTTAGTGAATGGCTCATTTTCTAAAAAGTTTTTTGATTTTGCACTCGAGCTTCATAAATATGCACATGCTGCCCACAAGCCATTTGGTGAGGGTTTCGATGCTTCTGATGTGCAAGTACCCGAGTACGCCGAGTTAATTTGTGCAACTGCCAATGAAACCAGTTCTGGCGTGCAAATGCGATCTCAAGAAATCCATAAACTGAAAAAAGCAAATAAGGATAAGTTCTTGGCGGTGGATATGGTATCTTCAGCACCTTATACCAATCTAGATTTTAATGTAGTGGATACGGCTTTTTTCTCTGTTCAAAAGGCCTTTGGTATGCCTGCTGGTTTAGGGGTATGGATAGCCAATGAGGCCATGTTGGAGAAAGCAGAACGAATGAAAAAACACGAAGGTGTGATAGGGACCTACCATTCATTACCTAGTCTTTGGGAAAATTACAGGAAGTTTGAAACGCCTGAGACTCCCAATGTCATGGGTATTTATGTGTTGGGTAAAGTGGCGGAAGATTTTAATCGTATCGGTGTGGACCAAATCCGCAAGGAAACCGATCGCAAGGCGAAGGCTCTCTATGATTTTGCGAAGAAATCAGATCGTTTTGAAGCCTTTGTTGAGAATGAATCACATCGTTCTCAAACTGTTGTAGTTTTGAATTGCCATGAAGCAGCCGGGACTGTCATTCAAAAAGTGAAAGATACCTCTGGTATGATCGTGGGGGCAGGATATGGCAAAATGAAAGAAACACAAATAAGAATTGCAAATTTCCCTGCCGTTTCTAGTGAACAGGTGGAGATATTGATACAAACCTTGAACGCTATTTAATTAGAAGAAAATGATTAATCCTGGAAATTCCATCCGTTGGGGAATACTCGCCTGCGGAAAAATCGCGCGCAAATTTGCTGATGATTTAGCTTTTGTGTCGGATGCCCAACTCACAGCTGTGGCCTCTAGAGATATACATCGTGCAGAAGAATTTGCTTCTCATTATCCTGGTTCAAAGGCCTTTGGTTCATATGAAGATATGCTTTCCAGTGGATTGATTGATGTGGTGTATGTGGCATCTCCACATGGTTTACATCATACACATACATTGTTGTGCCTGGAGGCAGGAATCCCCGTTTTATGCGAAAAAGCATTTGCGGTAAACGGCCGACAAGTCTCAGAAATGATACAAAAAGCCAAGGAAAAGAACTTGTTTTTAATGGAGGCATTATGGACCAGATTCCATCCATCAGTAGCCAAAGTATTGGAGATCATCGAGTCAGGTAAGATTGGTCAAATTCGCCATGTGGCGGCCGACTTTGGATTTAAAGCGGAATACGATGTAGAGAGTCGTTTATTCAACCCCGTTTTAACGGGTGGGTCTTTGATGGACATTGGAATTTACCCTTTATTTATTTCCAAATTGCTTTTAGGACAGCCTAAAACCTTATTAGCGACTGGAACCATGGCACCTACGGGAGTGGATATGAATTGTTCCATCGCAACGAGTTATGAAAGTGGTGCTACGGCGACCTTATTTTCTACCTTAGCAGCGCAGACGGATACCACATGCGCTATTTATGGTAGTCAAGGTAAAATATTGATGCATTCTCGCTTTCATGAGACCTTTGGTATCACGTTGACCTTAGAAAACGGAGAAGTAGAAGAATTTGCATGTGAGCGCAAGGGCTGGGGTTATTCCTATGAAGCAGAAGCGGTGCAAGCGGATTTACGAGCAGATCGACTAGAAAACAAATGGATGACGCATCAGTTTAGTCAAGAGTTAATGGGATTATTAGATGACATTAGAAAACAGATAGGTTTAGTCTATCCTAACGAATAAGCATGAAAAAACAACTTTTGCTTGCTTGCTTTTTACTTATCAGCACCAGCATTTTTGCACAAATCAACAAATTTGAAAAAGAAATAAAGGCCTATGAAGTTCAAGATTCATTGGCTATGCCAGCTAAAAACCTGCGTTTGTTTCTAGGAAGTTCAAGCTTTAGACTCTGGAAAAGTTTTGATCAAGACATGGCAGCCTATCCTTCCATCAACCGAGGTTTTGGTGGTTCTACCTTAGAAGAAGCCTTGTATTACTTTGATCGCATGGTAGTCAAGTACCAACCAGCTTGGGTATTTATGTATGAGGGAGATAATGATTTAGCCAAAGGCCAAAGCCCAGAATTTATCGCACAAGAATTTGTTGAGTTTTCTAGAAGGCTGAAAGAAAAATTGCCAAACACAAAATTGGTATTTATTGCTGCTAGACCAAGTTTAGCCCGTTTAAGCATGTTGGATAAGCAAAGAGATTTGAATTCCCGAATTCAACAAATAGTTTCCAAAGAGAAGAGTCGTTTTTATATCGATATGCAGAGCCCATTTTTTCGTGGCGATGGCAGTTTGATGGATGATGTATTTGTTGCGGATCGCTTGCATTTGAATGAAAAGGGATACCTACTATTCGTGAAGCAAATTCATGAGTTTATTCAAAAACATCCTTAAATTTTACGTTTATGACGAAAGAATATTCAGGAGTGAATTGGTTACCTCATATTTCGGTGGATTGTGTGATTTTTGGATTTCATGAAAATCAACTAAAAGTGCTTCTTTTAAAGTTTAAGAATACGGATGTTTGGTCTGTATCTGGAGGATTTGTGAAATCCAATGAAGATATTGATCAAGCGGCAAGTAGAGTTTTGTTTGAAAGAACAGGCTTAAAAGATATATACCTGGAGCAGTTTTATACCTTTGGTGATGTTAAGAGAAACCATGATGCGATCCAGCAGCATGCTAAAATTCAAGAGAAAATAGGCGATTCAGGCGTAGATACATCCTTTCTTTCTGACCGCTACATTTCCATTGGTTATTATGCTTTGGTCGATTTCTCCAAAGTCAAGGTTAGTTTGGGTCAAATGTCTGATAAGTTTTCTTGGAATGATATTTACGACATTCCTCCCATGTTTTTGGACCACCGAGCCATCATCGATAGAGCTTTAGAAAGATTACGCTGGTCTTTGGACCAAAAATTGTTGGCCTTTAATTTATTGGCGGAAACTTTTACTATGTCGGAATTGCAACAGGTCTATGAAACCATTTTAGGAAAAAAATTGGTGCGGACTAATTTCCAAAGAAAGATTTTAAGCATGGATATTTTGGTTCGACTAGAGAAGCGTTATCTGGGAGGGGCTCATAAAGCACCGTATTTATACCGATTTGATGCGAAGAAAGCTAAAGCATATCTATCTGAAGTAGAACTATAATGTAGAAATTTATCTAATTATTTAAATTTTTCATTCCATTTTTCTTGCTCTGAAGCATTGATGCCATGTTGCGTAGCTTCATCATACATTTTTTGCATACTGTTCATCCAACGATAGGCATCTAAAAACCACCATTGTAGCTCACTTTCATACCAAAGCGGTCTTAATTTCTTTTGCTTGATTTCTTCCTTAAATTGATTGGCAGCCTTTTGGGTGATATTAAAATGGGTAGACTCATGGTCCAAGGCCCTATCAGGAAGATTTTCTTTTTTCCAGGAATAGGAGCGAAGCATGTACACTTTTACTTGTATAGGTAGGTAGAGTATTCCTAGTTCTATTCTGGGTACCGCATGGTACTCAAAGTTGCTGAAAATTTGTGCCGCAAAACGGGATCCAGGATAGGGTTTGGCGGTAAAATCGGTCCAATCCAATTTTTTTTGTCCAAAAAATACCGTGTCTTTGTCCATGGACTTTGGTACATAATCCGGTAAAAATTCTACCTGAACTTCTTGGATTAATTTGGGGTCTTTATCCCAATTGTTCTTCCACCAAATGGCAAATTGTGATTTTAGACTTTGAGAACTTAATTGTGCCATTTCTTCCCAATGACCCGATTTCGTTTTAAATCCTTGGGTTTTAAATTGGCTTTTATAAGTATACAGTAGTTGCGGACCTAAAATAGAATCACGGGTGACATAAATTTCGGCTTGGAACTTGAATGTATCCTTCGATTGGAAGTCGAATTCTTTGAGGAGTATTTGCAGATAAAAATCTGCATTTCCCTTAGTTCCTAAGAGCTGTTTTTTAAAATAGGCCTGAGCGGCGGTGTTGACGCCGCTTAAAGATTGAAATTGATAAGTCGGGACTTGACCCAACAAGATGCAAGAGGGTAAAAAATAAAAAGCACCTATCAGGAGGTGCTTTTTAAGGCTTGGTTTAGCCCATATTGTGGTAAACATTTTGAACATCATCATCTTCTTCCAAGCGTTCAATTAATTTTTCAACGTCCGCCACTTGTTCATCTGTTAATTCTTTTGTCTCATTTGGGATACGCTCAAAATCAGCCCCTAACAATTCATATCCTTTTTCTTCAAGGTATTTTTGAAGAGCACCAAAAGCCGTAAACTCCCCGTAGATATTGATTTGGTTGGTTTCCGTATCTAAAAATACTTCATCCCCACCTAAATCAATCAATTCAAATTCCAGCTCTTCCAAATCAATCTCCGGCTTCGAAGCAATCTTGAAGGCAGATTTGCGGGTAAAGATAAAATCCAACATACCTTGAGTCCCTAAGCTACCTCCACATTTAGTAAAGGATGAGCGAATATTCGCGACCGTACGATTGATATTATCCGTCGTGGTTTCTACCAAAATAGCAATGCCATGCAGCGCGTATCCTTCGTAAACAATTTCCTTGTAATCCTCCTGATCTTTTGAAATGGCTCTTTTAATGGCACGTTCCACATTGTCTTTCGGCATATTCACTGCCTTGGCATTCTGAATGATGGCTCTTAGGCGTGAGTTTCCAGTTGGATCTGCTCCACCAGCTTTCACGGCTATAACAATGTCTTTACCGATTTTTGTAAACGTTTTGGCCATTTGACCCCAGCGTTTAAACTTTCTTGCCTTTCTAAATTCAAAAGCTCTTCCCATAATTCGTTGCGATAATGTAGTACTAGCTACAAAAATAAAACAAGCAAAAGGATTTTTGTCGATTGGATTAAAAAAACTCTAGAATTATTTCCATGTTCCGCCAGACTTTGCCCCATAAGACCTACCTAGGCTTCCGTTTAATTTGGCTAAATTGCGCTTGATTGATTTACAAAAACCATATATGAAGCAACTTTTCCTCTTACTAGTTACGCTGACAACTTTTTCTTCTCTAGCTCAAACAGCCAAACGAAACGAAATATTTCAAATGCTCATTAAGCCAGCCAAAGGATCCCTGAAAATGGATGGCAAGTTGGATGAGGCAGCTTGGTTAGAAGCCGCCAAAGTGAGTGATTTTGTGATGTGCAACCCGACAGATACCTTATGTTCCAATGTCCGTACCGATGTTCGCATGACCTATGACGATAAATACTTATACATCTCTGCTGAATGTTTTTTGAAAGACCAATCTCGCTACGTGGTAGAATCACTAAAGCGTGATTTTAGTTTTGGGATTAATGATAATTTTTTGGTCTTTATAGACACCTTTGATGATAAAACCACAGGTTTTTCCTTTGGTGCCAATGCCGCCGGCGCACAGTGGGACGGGCAAATGTCGGAAGGAGCCAAAGTAAACTTGAACTGGGATAATAAGTGGGAGTCTTCTACCTCCTACAATAAAGAATCGTGGATCTGGGAAGCAGCCATTCCTTTTAAATCCATTCGTTACAAAAACAACAGTACTCGCTGGGGAATCAATTTCAGTCGATTGGACTTACAAGCCAAGGAAAAATCGGCATGGGCACCTGTACCACGACAATTCCCTACGGCCTCATTGGCCTATTCAGGTGTTTTGTTGTGGGAAACGCCTCCTCCAGCTCCTAAGCAAAATATTTCAGTGATTCCTTATGTCTTATCCGGGTTGACCAGTAATTATGAAACCCAAGACCCGACGAGCTTTAGAAAACAGATTGGAGGAGATATCAAGGTGGCATTAAGTTCCAGTATGAACATGGACTTAACCATCAATCCCGATTTTTCACAAGTGGATGTGGACCGTCAACAAACCAATTTAGATCGTTTTGAATTATTTTATCCAGAAAAACGCCAATTCTTCATTGAAAATTCCGATTTGTTTGATGGCTTTGGAACGGAAACCATTCGACCATTTTTCTCTCGTCGGATTGGTTTAGCATTAAACACCCGCACAGGGATTTATGAACAAACGCCCATTACTTATGGAGCTCGCGTGAGTGGTAAATTAACCAACGACTGGAGAATCGGCTTATTGAATGTGCAATCTCAGCGAATCGACGATAAAGGAGTACCGACGCAAAATTATTCCATGGTGGCCTTGCAAAGAAAATTATTTGCTCGTTCCAATATTGGAATATTCATGATCAATAAACAATCCTTCATTGATACTGAATTACAGCGTCAAAATGGATTCGCTGAATTCAATAGAAACATAGGAGTGGAGTATAATTTAGCTTCATCCAATAATTTTTGGACAGGAAAAATCTTTTATTACCAGTCGATAAGCCCAGATGCCAAAGCCAATAATTTTGCTCATGCAGCCTCTTTGGCATATAAAGACAATAACTGGATCATGAGTTGGAAACACCAGTGGGTAGGGGATAGTTACAATCCTGAAGTGGGTTATGTGCCTCGTGTAAATTACACCAATATCAACCCGGAAATAGGAAAAATATATTATCCAAAAAGTAAAATAAGCCCCTTGTTTTATGCCCAAATTCGTTTGAATAGCTTAAGTTTTTGGAATAATTCGGGAGGTTTGACAGATAATACAACCTATATAGCCTTAGAAGGTAGAATGAAAGATCAGTCGAGCTTCTCTGCTTTCCATGGCTACGACTACGTTCGTTTATTATATGATTTTGATCCTACCCGTATGGGAAATGTTCCTATGAAAAAAGGGTCTGAACACACCTGGAGATCGGTGGGTTTGGGATACATCTCTTCACCCATCAAATTGTTTACCTACTCCATGACTTCTCGTTTTGGGGGTTATTATGGCAATGGATATAGAACGGGTATTACGGGTGAATTAGGATACCGTTTTCAGCCACATGTCGGGATTTCAGTAGCCTTGGATTACAATGATATTTGGGCCGTCGAAGTGCCTGTATTACAAGCAGATGGCAGTACGAAGAAAATCATTTCAGCCTCTGAATTTTGGATAGTAAGACCTAAAGTGGACATTACTTTTACGAATAAGTTATTTTTAACCACCTTTTTTCAGTTGAATCAACAAACCAAGAACATGAACTTAAATGCTCGTTTACAATGGCGTTATAAACCAGCTTCGGACTTATTTTTAGTATATACGGACAACTATTTACCCGAGAATTTTCATATTAGAAATCGTTCCATAGTATTAAAATTAAATTATTGGCTTAATTTGTAGGTCTAAAAATTAACAAACACTACCATGAAAAAACTTCTTGTTATTCTTTCTTGTATTATAAGTTTTGGAGCCTTGGCACAAAGCCCTGCTTCGCCACCAGCTGTAGCTTCTCAAAAAGTGGGAAATACCCAGGTTTTGATTAAGTACGCTAAACCATCCGTGAAAGACCGTTTGGTATTTGGTACTAAAGAACAAAAAGCTTTAGTCCCTTATGGAGAAGTTTGGAGAACGGGTGCCAACGAAGCTACGACCATTGAATTTTCAAATGATGTCTTAGTTCAAGGTAAGCCATTAGCTAAAGGTGTTTATTCTTTATTATCCATCCCTGGTTCTAGCGAGTGGACAATTATTTTCAATAAAGAGGCAAAAATGTGGGGAGCTTATACATATAAAGCAGATAAAGATGCTTTACGAGTGACAGCTAAACCAAGTGAGCATGCTAAGACAGAGCAGTTCACCATTGGAGTTTCAGAAACAGGTCAGGTGACCTTAGATTGGGATAAAACTTCGGTTTCTTTCTATGTAAAATAGATAAATTGAATTATAAAAAAAGGCGAACCCAACAGGTTCGCTTTTTTTATGTCAAAAATTCATTTGAATTCCTCAATGCTTTGGTTATTTTTACCCCATTATGGGCATATGCCCCTAAGCCATTTTAACAAGATTGTGTTATGAAAAAAGTATTGATTGCAGAGGATAGTTCGGTCATTCAAAATTTAGCTAGAAAAATATTGGAGTTTCAAAACTTTGAAATTCATGCAGTGAAGAATGGACAACAAGTATTGGACGAATTAGCCAAAGCTGATTTCGATATTATTCTTTTGGATATTAACATGCCCGTAATGGATGGAATGGAATGCGCAAGAGCCGTACGTGCTTTGGGAGATTCAGCTAAATCCAACATCCCGATGATTGCTATCACAGGTAATGCTAGAAATTACAGTATGGAAGATTTCAAAGAAGCAGGATTTAATGACTTTTTAGCTAAACCTTTGAATTTTGATGCACTTGTATCTCAAGTTAAAGCATTAACAGAATAACGGCATGTCGCCGATCTCGGTAGAATTTTTGGGTACGGGTACCTCCCAAGGGATACCCATGATTGCCTGTTCTTGTGAAGTTTGTACTTCTTCAGATCAGCATGATCAGCGTTTGCGGGTTTCCATGCACATTCAAACCCAAGGAAAAAGTTTTATCATTGATACGGGCCCCGACTTTCGCCAGCAAATGCTGCGCGCACAGATTAAACGTGTCGATGCCGTCATTTATACCCACGAACACAAAGATCATACCGCTGGCATGGATGATTTACGGGGGTTTAATTATGTTCAAAAATCCAGTATTCCTTTGTATGCTCAGGTCAATGTAATTGATCAGCTGAAAAGAGAATTTGCTTACGCTTTTGGAGAGAATAAATATCCTGGAGTTCCAGAAATTGAAACTTTCCCTATCAGTCACCATGCTTTTGAAATAATGGGTGTCAAGATTCAGCCTATTTTGGTACGTCATTATATGTTGGATGTGCTAGGTTTTCGTTTTGGAGATTTTACCTACATCACCGATGCCAATTATATCTCAGATGAGGAATTGGAAAAAGTGAAAGGTTCAAAAGTACTCGTCATTAATGCCCTAAAAAAGACATCCCATATTTCACATTTTACCTTGGATGAGGCCATAGAGGTGATAGAAAAAGTACAGCCAGAGCGTGCCTACATTACTCACATTAGCCATCAAATGGGCTTGCATGCCGAAGTTCAAAAAGAATTACCTCCTCATGTATATTTGGCTTATGACGGCCTACAACTAACAGTATAAAGATGCCTATTGCAGCGATTTTATTGGATATGGACGGAGTCGTGGTAGATAATTTACCCTACCATGTAGATGCTTGGTTATTGTTTTGTGAGCAACACGGTATTCCATTAACTCGAGAAGTGTTTTACCAAGAGCTGAATGGGATGAATTCCAAAGATACCTTTGAATGGCTATATGGCCGTTCCATGTCTCGTGAGGAAATAGCGCATTTTGAAGAAAAGAAAGAAACAATTTACCGTAATTTTTATGCCACTCACCGAGTTGCAGCACTGGGTTTAATCACCTTTTTGGAAGGTTTACAAGAGCAAGGAATAGCTTGTGCTTTGGCCACTTCAGCAGGCCAAGGAAATATAGATTTCATCGTGGATGGCTTAGGTATCCGTCACTTTTTTCAAACCATCGTGGGTGGAGCCGAAGTGACAAAGGGAAAACCTGATCCGGAAATTTATTTGAAAGCCGCTGATTTATTAGGAGTACCCTTTGCCCACTGCTGGGTGGTAGAAGATTCCCTTCAAGGTATTCAAGCGGGCTTATCGGCCGGCATGCAAGTCGTGGGCATGACCACCTCACATACTGCTGCGGAATTATCCCATACGCAGATTCAAGTTCCTAATTTCGAAGGACTGCTTAGCTTATTACAAGCCAAATAATACACTGTTTATTTTAGATTAATCTAAATTTTCTTTGGTAAGAAAAGGATATTTCCTAATTTTCAAAACCTTTACGTGAGTAAACGGTTATTCTTTACTGTTTCTTGTTTAAAATTTATTATTTCATCAAAAACGTACCTTATGAAAAGAAAATTATTGTTCAGCCTTGGACTGCTGCTGCTCTGGATAGTTCCAGTACTAGCCCAAGACCAAGTAATTTCTGGAAAAGTAAGCTCCTCAGAAGATGGAGCAGGTTTGCCAGGTGTGAGTGTTGCTATCAAAGGAAGCTCACGTGGTATTACTACCGGTAGTGATGGTAGTTACCGTCTTTCCGTACCAGGAAAGAACGCCGTTTTATCCTTCAGTTTTGTAGGTTTTGCCAAACAAGATGTCCCTGTAGGTAATAAAACAGTCATCAATGTATCGCTTGTATCAGAATCGTCGAGCCTAGACGAAGTGGTTGTAATCGGTTACGGTACTGCCAAAAAGCAAAACTTAACAGGTGCTCAGGTGAATGTTACTTCCAAAGCTTTGGAAAATAAACCCGTGGCCAGCTTCGAAAATTTATTACAAGGTAAAGCAGCCGGTGTTCAAGTAACAGCTCAAAATGGTCGCCCAGGTGCTCCTGCGTTTATACGTATCCGTGGGGAAGGAACCTTGACTGCAGGTGCCCAGCCATTAGTGGTGATTGATGGTGTGCCAACAGCCAATAGCGAAGGTACTATCGGAAGTGTCAATGTGCTTAGTTCATTAAACCCAAATGACATTGAAGATATTTCCATTTTGAAGGATGCTTCATCTGCAGCTATTTACGGTTCCCGTGGTGCGAACGGTGTTATTTTGGTTACTACCAAAAAAGGTAAGAAAGGTAATGCTAAAGTGACTCTTTCTACATCCTATGGTATCAATGAAAAGACTCCTGACAATTTCCAAATGATGAATATGCGTCAAAAATTGGAATATGAAAGAGACTTGGATTATGCCAATGAATACGTAGATGCCGCTGGAATTACCAGTCCAGCTAGTGTAACACAATCCGAATTGGATAAAGTGTGGGCTACCTTGGAATCTAAAAAAACGGATTGGTTCAATACCTTGTTGCGTCGCGGAATGAATCAAGTAACCCGTTTAGGTGTGAGCGGAGCAAGCGATACATTTACGTATAACTTGTCTCTAGAAAATCAGATTAATGAAGGTATCTTCAAATTAGCTTCTGATTTATGGAGAAAGCAAGGTCGTGTGAATGTGGAATTCAAACCAAACAGTTGGGCCAAAATTGGTACCAATGTGAATTTCTCTAACAACAAAACGAATGAGATTCGTGACCGTTACAATGCACAGAACCCAGCTTTTGCTATTTATGCATACAATCCTTATGAGCCTGAGCGTTTAGATGATGGGACTTTTAACTTGACTCACCAAGGTTTCCCTATTTCTGAAGCTTTAGAAAACAACCCTGAAATCCTAACAACTAATACAGGTATTTCTAGTGCTTATGTTTCTTTAACTCCTGTGAAAAACTTTGAGTTTAGATCACAAGCTGGTATTACTTGGGTAGATTACTACCGTGAGTCATACATCAAGCCGAACTCCATCCTAGACCAATATGTAGGTGACCCAGCAGCACGTGGTTCTAAAACAGATAATGGATACCAGTCATTCAATTATGTGTTTTCAAATACCATTAATTACAATAACACCATCGCTGATAAACACAATGTTCGTGCTTTAGTGGGTGTGGAGTATACCAACGACAACTACCGTTCTTTCTCCTTTGGAACTAAAGGTTTCCCCAATGGAAAAGTTAGCACACAAGACAATGCATCCACTCCAGTATCAGCTACTTCTTTCAAAACGGATTGGTCATTGTTCTCTTTGTTCGGTCGTATTGGATATGATTTCAACCAACGTTATTTCTTAGACGCATCGATTCGTCGTGATGGTTCTTCTCGCTTTGGAGTGGACAACCGCTATGGATTGTTTGGATCAGTAAGTGCGGGTTGGGAAATCAGTAAAGAGGCTTTCATGGAAGACTTGACTTTCGTCAACCAATTGAAATTGCGTGCTAGTTATGGTACCTCTGGTAATGATCGTATTGGTAACTATACTTCCCTAGGTTTGTATCGTTACTCAAGTTATGGTACTACCTCAGCTACTTTCCCTTCTCAATTGCCTAATTCTAGCTTAACTTGGGAAAAGTCAGCTTCGACTAATATTGGTATCGACTTTGCTTTGTTGAATAACAAGTTAACTGGTACGGTGGATTACTACCAAAAGAAAACATCCAACTTATTATTTGATCGTCCTGTTTCTTCTACTACTGGTTTTTCTAGTCGTACAGAAAACGTAGGAGCGGTTGAAAATAACGGTTTTGAGTTAACGTTGAACTACAAAGTTATTCAAACCAAAGATTTGTATTGGGATATCTCAGCCAACTTTACGAACAACAATAACAAGGTGGTGGAGTTGACAGAAGATAACTTAAACCGTTCAGGTGGAGTTTCTAAGTTGAAAATCGGAGAGCCTATCGACGTGTATTATTTAAACCGTTATGTAGGTGTAAACAAAGAAAACGGTAAGCCTATTTACCTTGATAAAAACGGATCTAATACAGAAACTTGGAGCGCAGGAGATGCCGTTATATTAAGTGGCAAATCTCGTCAAATCAAGTTTTTCGGAGGTTTAGGAACTACAGTAACGTACAAAGGAGTGACTTTGTCTGCGGATGCGGTGTATCAAGGAGGTCATTATGTGATGAACTACAGATGGCAAGACTTGACATCAGATGGAGAAAACGTATACCAAAACCAAGCAGAAGCTGCTTTGAATTATTGGAAAAAAGCAGGAGATGTAAATGTCTTGCCAGATCCACGTCAATTATATCAATCCTTTTCTTCTGATCGCTTCTTGCAAAAAGGAGATTATATCCGTTTGCGTAACGTGACTGTGGCTTACAACTTACCAAGCAACTGGGTAAAGAAAGCCAAGATGCAGTCGGTACGTGTGTATGCACAAGCACAAAACTGGTTCTATTGGACTCCAGAATTTAAAGGAGATCCAGAAGTTGGATTTGGCCAGGCGGAAAGCACAGGTGGTACTGTTCAAGGATTGTTTGCAGCTTATTCTTATCCGCAAACAAGAACAGTCAATGTAGGATTAGATATCACATTTTAATTAGTAGAGACATGAAAATGAAAAAATTCATTCTAGCGATATGCAGTGTTTGCCTAGTGGGACTAGGCTCTTGTGAAAAAGGATTGGAACTGGGACCATATAACTCAGCAACCATCGCACAAGCGTTTGAATCAGATTCTGATTTTGCTAATGCAGTCAGAGGTATGTATGGATCAGCTTTGGGAGGCACTTACTATGGTGGTTCCATGATAAGCTTACCCGATATTTTGTCGGACAATGTTATAGTAGCTCGTACGGGTCGTTTATCTAACCTTTCTTTCCATGAGTGGCGTTATACTGCCGATGGAACCTGGGGATTATTCGCTACGGCCTATTCAGGTATTCGTCGTGCCAATGCTATTTTGGAAAACATCGAACGTTTACCTGCAGGAGCATCTAAAGAAAATTACAAAGCAGAGGCTTTGGCTTTTCGTGCTATGGCTCATTTCGATTTGGTACGTTTGTATGGAAAAGCTTACACACAAGCATCAGATACTGATTTAGGTGTTCCTTATGTAACGTCTACGGATGCTACCTTGAAGCCAAGTCGTGAATCTGTCAAAACCAATTTCAGTAAAATTGAGACTGATTTGAAAGCAGCGGAGGCAGCGATCGGATCCGCGAATGGCATCTATCGTTTCAATAAATCAGCTGTTGCAGCCTTATTATCTCGCGTGTATTTATATGAAGGTAAATGGCAAGAATCAGCGGATGCTGCCACCCGTTCTTTGGCTTTAAGTTCAAACCCTGGTGGTTTAGCTGATTATGCCAGAATTTGGACAGATGCCGTGAATACAGGGGTATTGTTGAAATTACAAATCGTCGATAAAGACCGTATTACTCCAGGTGTTGAATACAGTCAAAGCTCTGCTTCAGGCGTTCGTAATGAATACGTTGTCGATCATTTATTCTTACAGTCATTCAAAGCGAATGATGTTAGAACAGCGGCGTCCTTTCGTTTGACTACCTTCAACGGTCAGCCCTACAATTCCATTGCAAAATGGTTTGGAAGAGCAACAGGAAATGCCAACGTAACGGATTCTAAAGTAATTCGTGTAGCAGAAGTTTGGTTGAACCTAGCAGAATCTTTAGCCAATTTGGGTAAAAGTGCAGAAGCTTTAACGGCATTGAATAATCTTCGTAAAAACCGATATACCGATTTTGACGCAGGTAATTTTGCAGAAAGTGGAAATGCATTAAAATCAGCTATCGACTTAGAGCGCCGCTTGGAATTTGCATTTGAAGGCCATCGTTTGTTTGATTTGAAGCGCAAAGGAGCTGGAATTTCTCGTTCTTCTCGTGGAGATAAAGCAGATGGAACAGGTACTCCTGCTCGTTTCTTGACTTTAGCCGCTACGGATTATCGTTTGCAATTACCATTACCAAGTAATGAATTGCGTGTTAACTCCAATATTCAACAAAATCCGAATTATTAATCGACGTATTTTGTGTGTTAATCGAAAAAGTCCCCATTTGAGGGACTTTTTTGATTTATATATTAGCAGAACATCTTTATATTTAGGGATAATTACCACTCATGAAGAAAATTGTATACCTCATATTAGGAGTGCTGACTAGCTGGCATGTAAGCTATTCCCAAGATCATAAAATGGAAATGATTCCAGGCAAAATGATTGAGGAATATACCCCTGAATTCACTAAAATAAAACGTGAGCTTCCAGAAGGCTATACCCTAGAGATGCAAGACTGGGTGAAGAAAAAGAACATAGAAAGTAAAGGCACCCAAAATAGAACCTCTGCTACCGCCGCCAAGTTTACCCTAAGTTTTGAAACGCCACCTCCAGCAGATGTGAGAGCTATTTTTGAAAAAGCAGCTGAATCTTGGGCCGCCATATTAAATTCGGATGTAGAAGTTAAGATACTTTGCCGCTGGAGAAACTTAGCTACAAATGTTTTAGGAAGTGCAGGAGCTACGGCTAATGTCCGCAACTTCCCCGGTGCAGCTAAAGTGAATACCTTTTACCCGATTGCGCTGGCTGAAAAAATGGCTCATAAAAATCTCAATGGAACGGATTATGATATAGTCGCTAATTTTAATGCGGATTATGCCAACTGGTATAAAGGTTTAGATGGCGTGCCTACCATTAACCAAATCGACTTATATTCGGTTGTCTTGCACGAATTTGGCCACGGTCTTGGATTTATAGGTCAGGTATCGGTGGATAATTCGACAGCCTATTACATCTATCCCGGAATTTTTGATCAGTTTATGGTGAATGGTGCAGGAAGCAGTTTGACAGACACTCTTTCCTTTAAAAATGACTCACCAGAGCTAAAAGCTCAATTAACTTCAGGCAATTTATTTCTTAGTACCTCCAAGGTATTGGCCGTTAATAATAAAGAAAAAGCCAAGTTATACGCCCCCACCAGCTACACACAAGGTTCATCCATCTACCACGTGGATGCCTCTAAATACCGCCCTAAGGACCCCAATGCTTTGATGACGCCCAGTATTGCCAAAGGAGAGATTACGCGAGAACTGGGGACAATTGTGCCCGCTGCATTCAATGATTTTGGATGGTATTCTTCGAGTATCGTTCCCACAGCTGATTTATTTACAGACGCAGAAGATGTGACCAAGGATTACGTATTCAGTGTTAAAGTGTATTCGGATACGCTCGTGAAAGATAATTCGTTGAAATTGATGCTTTCTACTGATGGAAATATTCAAAATGTCACACCTCGGCCTCTGACTTTATCTGGGACCACTTATTCTTATACCTTACCTAAAGACAGTAAATTAAGAACCATAGCCTATTATTGGGTGGCAGAAGAAGCCAGTGGGAAGAAATTCACCACACCTGCGCAAGCGCCCATGATAGCGGGTACCACGACTTCTAGTTTTTATAAGTTTACGATTGGACAGGATACCGTGAAACCTATAGCGATTTATTCCAATCCACTTAAATATATCTTTTCGAATCAGACTAAAATTACCTTGCCAACCTTATTGGCCAACGATAACATTGGTATCGATACGGTTTATATGGAATACAGTATTGGTACTGGTGCCGTGGTTAAAACGGGATTTACGCGTTCTGCAACAGAGTCTTTTAGTTTTAATGGAGCATTTAACTTTACCACAGGCCAAATTAAAGCAGGTGATATTATTAAATATCGGGTAGTGGTCAAAGACAAAGCAAAGCTTGCTAACTATGTTTATTTCCCTAGTACGGGTAACTACGAGTTTGTGGTCTTGACCTCCATGGATGCGGTAAATAATTATAAAACGGATTTTGAAAGTAAGCCTTCAGCGGATTTTTATTTGAAAGGATTTGCTATCAATCAACCTGCGAATTTTACGTCCTTAGGTTTGAATACAGAGCATCCTTATTCCAATGGTTCGGAAGAATCCTACGATAATTCAGGAGGCTCAGATAAGTTTACTAATTACGATGCCATTTTATTGAAGCCCATCATTGTGCGGGCTGATACCGCTAGAATCTTTTTTGATGAAGTCGTTTTGGTGGAACCTGCCGAGACAACAGGTACTTCCTTTTTAAATGCAGACGGTTCAGTCAATCGCTCGTTTTATGATTATGTCATAGTACAAGGTTCCAAAGACGGAGGATTAACTTGGAGTAATTTACGGGATGGATGGGATTCCAATGATTTTACCGAATGGCAAAGCGGATGGGCTGGAGCGAATGTGGATAAAAATGGAAATTCAACCTTAAAAGGATCAGCAGCATTATACCAAAAAAGAGAAATTGATATTTTGGGTTCGGGCAAATTTAACCCGGGAGATAAAGTATTGTTACGATTCCGCTTACATTCCGATATAGGAGCTTATGGCTGGGGCTGGGCCATTGATAATTTAAATATCCAAGGTGCTCAGGCAATCACGCCACCTAAATTGGTTTTGGCGGTAGAAAATGGAACGGAAGCAGATGGCCTACACATTCGGCCTAATCCTAGTCAAGGTTTATTTCGGGTGCAATTACCTTTGGAACAAATGGGTCAAACGGTGGAGCTTCATGTGATTGATCTGCAAGGAAGAGTGGTATATCAAGAAAATATGACGGTGGGAGGGTCCATGTTGGATACGGAAATTCAGGCAGGCAATTGGCCAACAGGGACTTATTTTTGTGTGGTCAAAACAAGCAAACAGCAGTTTGTAAAACGAGTATTTTTATTGAAATAAGTATCAAATAGGGAATTAGTTTTCCATGCCACCTCTTTTTAATTATCTTTGCAGTCCTTTAGAAAAAAGAAAATATGTCTTGGTTTACCAGAAAAGATAAGGGAATTCAAACTCCTACCGAATTCAAAAGAGAAGCTCCAGATGGTTTGTGGTATCAATGCCCTTCCTGTAAGAAGGCTATCCATACAAGAGAACATCGTTTATTTGCTTATACTTGCTCCAATTGCAATTACCACGAGAAAATAGGTTCTCAAGATTATTTTGAATTGCTTTTTGATCAAACTCGATATACTGAATTAGATGCCTTAATGAGTTCAGGTGATCCATTGAATTTTGTGGATACCAAAAATTATCCAGATCGGGTAAAAGCCACCGAATTAAAAACCGGACTTAAAGATGCGGTTCGTTCTGCTTATGGTGAGATGAATGGCTTGCCCATTACGGTAGCAGCTATGGATTTCAGTTTTATTGGTGGTTCCATGGGTTCTGTGGTGGGAGAGAAGATAGCAAGAGCTATTGATTACTCCTTGGAGCACAAGCAACCTTTCTTGATGATTTCCCGTTCTGGTGGAGCACGTATGATGGAAGCGGGTTTTTCTTTGATGCAAATGGCCAAGACTTCAGCTCGTTTGGCCTTACTAGATGAAGCGAAGATTCCTTATATCTCTTTGTTGACAGATCCAACGACAGGTGGGGTAACAGCCTCATTTGCCATGTTAGGGGATTTTAACATTGCTGAACCAGGAGCATTAATTGGTTTTGCAGGACCACGTGTTATTCGTGAAACTATTGGTAAAGATTTACCGAAAGGATTCCAAAGTGCCGACTTCGTATTGGAGCATGGATTTTTGGATTTTATTGTAGATCGTAAAGACCTAAAAGATAAATTGACTTCCTTGTTGGGCATGTTGCAGAAATAATTCCCAATCAATTCTTATAAAAAAAGTCTCCCGAAGAATTTCGGGAGACTTTTTTATTATTCAGCAGCTGGAGCAGCAACAGGAGCGGCAACCGCTGCCTTGCTACGGCTTTTCTTTTCTTTCTCTGGAGGAGGAATAACGTCTTCTACTCCGGCAAAAACACGACCACAGTGCTCACACACAATAATCTTCTTTTTGTCTTTGATGTCAGTTTGTCTTTGTGGAGGTACAGAACTGAAACATCCACCACAAGCACCACGCTTCACCATCACTACGGCTAAACCGTTGCGGGCGTTGTCACGTAATTTCTCATACGACTTAAACAAACGAGGGTCAACCAGTTTCAAAGCCTTTTCACGATCTTTCATCGCTTTTTGCTCATCTTCTTCACTTTCGTTGATGATAACCTCTAATTCTTTTTGCTTTTGTTCTAAATCTTTTTTGCGTTCAAACAAAGTAGATTCTACGGAAGCGATTTCGTCATTTTTATTCAAAACTTTGAAATCAATTTCCTTGATACGCTTATCAGCGATCTCCATTTCTAATCCTTGAAGTTCAATTTCTTTCGAAATAGCTTCAAATTCACGGTTGTTACGCACGTTCATTTGTTGCTCTTTGTACTTCACAATTAACTTGTCAGAATCCTTTTTAGAATTTTTGTAGTTAGAAATTTGCTCTTCAAAAGACGCGATTTCTTGTTGGAATTTTGACAAACGAGTCTCTAAACCCATAATCTCATCCTCTAAATCACGTACTTCTTCGGGTAAATCACCTCTAACTTTCTTGATATTATCTAAGGCTGAATCAATGGTCTGAAGCTTTAATAATGCTTCTAACTTTTGGGCAATCGTAGTTTCGGTAGCTGTAGCCATTATTATTGTTACGTTTGAAAGTGTCTAACTCTCTTTATTCTTATGCATACCTGACCGGATTGGTCAAGGTCTCGCTTTTCAGAACGGCAAAATTACTAAAAATATTTGATAAATAAGTATGGATGGCATCCTTTATCATAACTTCGGATTCATAATGCCCTATATCACAAAGCATACAGCTATTTTCACCATCAAAGAACTCATGATATTTTAAATCACCTGTCAAGAATGCATCCGCTCCCTGACGTTTGGCCTCCGAAATTAAAAAACTTCCTGCTCCACCACATACCGCTACTTTTTTTATGGCTTTGTCCAATATAGGAGTATGCCGTATGGCGGATAGTCCCAGTGTTTTTTTGACATATTGAATAAAATCTTCACCCGACATAGCCTCGTCTAATTCACCTATAAAACCAGCCCCCACCTCATTCCAGCTATTATCTAAGGACTGAATGTAATAGGCAACCTCTTCATAGGGATGTACTTTCTTTAAAGTTTGAAGGATATTAGATTCCAAATAACTAGGGAAAATCATGTCCACTTTTACTTCTTGTACTTCGGTTGGAATGCCTTGATGGCCTATCACCGGATTCGCCTCGGCTGAAGGAGTAAATCGACCAATGCCCTCGGAGCTAAAACTACATCCCGAATATTCTCCAATATTGCCTGTTCCTGCTGCATGTAACGCAATCCTCACTGCTTCTTGCTGGGCTATGGGTACAAAATAACTAATTTGTTTTAATGCATTTTCAGCCGCTAACAATACTTTCCCACGTATACCCAATTGTTGGGCTAAATGATAGGAAACTCCTTTGGGTGCATGATCTAAATTGGTATGAGAAGCATATAAAGCTACATCGTGTTTGATGGCCTTCATGACGGTTCTTTCCACATAATTTTTTCCTGTCAAAGATTTGAGACCTTTAAACACGATGGGATGGTGTGAAATAATCACATTGCAGCCTTTTTGGATGGCTTCTTCGACTACTTCTTCAGTACAATCCAAACTGATTAATACCCCTTTTACCTCCATCGAAGGATCTCCCACCAGCAATCCAGCATTATCATAGGATTCTTGCCAGGCCAAAGGCGCCCATTGTTCCATACTGCGGCAAACGTCTGCAAGCTTCATATTCTTTTTTTAGTGTAGCAAAGGTAAAATTCTTTCGGGAGCTTTGAAAAAAATGGCTATATTTAAGCAGATAAACCCTATCTAATTGATTTAAATATATGCGATGTAGACCCGCCATAGTGATTATGGAAAATGATCATGTGTTATTAATGCGCTACCAATTTGGTTCAGGAATGGTGTATAATTTTCCGGGAGGCAACCCCGATCCAGGAGAAATTTTCCCCGAAACCATTCGTCGAGAATGTCGTGAAGAATTAGCCGTTGAAGTAGAAGTTGGGAGCATGCTCTTGATGGGCGAAATACCCAGTCAAGAGGAAAGAAAAAGTGCCTTACACATTCTTTTTGAAGGCAAAATTATTTCAGGAATTCCCTTCCTACAAGCACAAGAAACCACAGCCCAAGAAGTTTGTTGGGTTCCCATAGCTCAACTATCTAGCCTTCATTTATATCCAAACGTTGGGGAGGCATTGCAAGATTTGGTTTTCTTACATAAGAAAGGAATTTACCTTGGGGCTATTCAACAGCCTTGGGTGAATTAGGCCACACATAGGTTCCTAGCAATAAGCCTAGTAAACTGGCAGCTAGTCCTGGCCAAATAGAGGGGATTTCTGAGGGAGCAACAAACTGAAAATAGCCCCAAACGCCTAAACCCAATATCATACTCAAGTGGCTGCCCATGGAACTGGCTTTTTTCCACCATAATCCAGCATTGAGAGGAATGAACAAGGAGACCAATCCAAAAGCCGAGGATTCTCCCACGAGCTCAAAAATGTTTTGCCGCTTAACGGCCATGTAAATGCAAGACAGGGTGACTATAACCACAGAGAAGCGGATGATGCGAAGCACTTTTTGATCCGAAGGATTCCTCATCATCGGTTTAATCAAGTTTTCCCCCAATACCGAAGCAGGGGCTAAAATGGCACCACTGGTGGTACTCAATAAGGCTGAAAGTAAAGCTCCCAAAAATAAAATTTGCACTCCAGTGGGCGTGAATTTCATAACCAGGTGTGGGATCAAGAGCATGTCGTCCGACAATAAACTAGGATATAAGCTCACCCCTAAAAAGGCAATCAGTAAAGGGAGCATGGCGACACTCAAATACATAATTCCTGCCGAAAAGCTAGCTATTCCTGCCACATGGGCGGATTTGGCCGACATCACTCGTTGGAATATATCTTGTTGGGGAATAGACCCTAAACCTATGGTTATCCAAGCAGCCAGATAACTAAGCCAAGAAACAGTATCGTGTTTTTTAGGTGTGAATTTAAAAAAATCAGCTTCCTGATGTTGTATAATGGCTCCTAGGTCAGGCGTTTTTTGATACAAGAGAAAAGCCAAAAATACCAATCCAATGATGAGGATGATGTTGTGTAAAAAGTCGGTAATGGAAATGGACCACATACCGCCTAGCAAGGTATAGGTCATGACTAAGAGTGCCCCCATGACAATTCCCCATTCTGTACTGATAGGTAAAAGCAAGTGCAAGGTCAATCCCAAGGCTACCAACTGGGCTGATATCCAGCCAAAATAGGAGGGTACCATCACGATAGCAGAAAGCTTTTCTGAGAAATTGCCAAACCTTTGTCGGAAATAATCACTAAACGTCAAGACCTTGAGTGGATATAATTTACGGGCATAGATTGTACCTACTATGACTAAGCCCAAAGCTGCTCCGAAAGGCTCTTCAATGATGGATAAAACCCCTCCGTGTACAAATTCTCGGGGAGCATCTAAAATGGTCTCAGATCCAAACCAGGTAGCAAAGGTGACCATGGTGGCTAAGGCGAAGGGAAGGTTTCTTCCTGCCAAAACAAAATCTTGGGTGGTATGCACTTTTTTACTCGCCCACCAGCCTACTGCCAGGTTCAATGCCAAATAAAAAAGAACAAATGCGATTAACATGATGAAAAGAATGAGCTTAAAAATACGTAATTTTCGTGTAAGCTTTCCAATCACCTTAGCCTTAAACGTATGTTTATCAAAAGTCCTGCTTACCTATTCCTTTTCTTGACCTGCCTGTTTTTTACTTCTTGCCAAACAGCTAAAATCAAAAAAGCATATGTAAAATCCGGACTGAATCAATTTCATACAGGCATTCTCATTCAGGATCAAAATGGAAAGGTGGTGTTTTCCCAACAAGCGGATCAGTATTTTATGCCGGCATCCAATGCTAAATTACTGACCTTTCTTTTAGCTAAAACTATACTGCCAGATTCAATTCCTGCTTTTGCTTATCAAGAGCAAGGAGATAGCTTGTATTTTTGGGGAACGGGTGATCCATCAACTTTACATGCCAAATTAAAGAATAAGGCAATGTTGGATTTTTTACAAGCTTCACAAAAAAACTTGGTCTATGCAGATGATGCTAAACTAACCCTTCCTCAAGGGGCGGGCTGGGCTTGGGATGATTATCAAGATTATTATGCGGCTGAAATTTCTAGCTTGCCGCTATATGGGAACTTGGTTTATTTTATGAACCAAGGAAATGCTTGGAAGGCCCATCCTTCCTATTTTCAATCGAGCATTCGGATTACTTCCGAGAAAGATGCATCACGAGATAGATTAAGTAATCAATTTTTTCTCCCCGCAACAGATGCCAAAAATGCTCCCAAAAGCATCACCATTCCTTACTTAACTTCGCCAGAGCTGACCGCCAGATTGTTGGCTGATACCTTACATAAACCCGTACATTACCGTGCGCTCAAACGCGATCCACTTCAATCAAAATTGGTGTATGCCGGGAAATTGGACAGTTTATTGGTTCCTTTGCTTCATAACAGCGACAATATGATTGGGGAACAATTAATTTATTTGATGGGCACTCAAAGGGGCTGGAATGGCCCTACGGCTAACATCATTCACAATTTGTTGCAGGAGCCTGGTTTTGAGTTTTTGAAGGAAATTAAATGGGTGGATGGTTCAGGTTTGTCGCGTTATAATTTGTTTCGACCTAAAGATATTATTCTGATATTGAGTCATTTGCATGAAACGGTGAGTGACTCTCAATGGAAATACCTCTTGCCAGAAATAGGGAAGTCAGGCACCTTGAAATCCATGAAATTAGCCAATCCTCAATCTCATGCTTGGGCTAAATCTGGGTCATTTGGAAATACCTATAATTTGTCTGGCTATTACCAAAATGCTCAAGATAAATGGTATTTATTTACCGTTATGACCAATCTAGCGAATCAATCGGTGAGTGTCAATAAAAAACAAATCTTAGAATTTTTGAATGTATTGAATTAGCTAAGGATCTCAATCACTTTCAGCTAAGGTCTTGTGAATGGCATAAGCTTGCAATCCTAGTACTTTGGCCCTTTCACCGAGTTCAGAAATTTCTACTTGTAGATTTTCTTTGTAATCGGCAAGGCAATATTTGTAGATGGCTTGTTCAATGGGGTTACTAATAAACTTGCCTGCATGAGCTAATACACCATGGATGATGATGGTTTTGGGATTTAATAAGTGAACAGCTATGGCTAGTACTTTTCCCATTTCATGACCCATGTCTTGCAATAAATCAATGGCTAATTCATCTCCGCGATTGGCCGCATCAATGACCATCTCGATGTCTATATTTTCAAAATTCTCTTTAGCCAGCAAAGAGACATTTCCTTCTTTAATAAGTTCTTTGATTCTCTTGATTAAATAAGAAGCCTTAGTAACGGTGTCCAAGCAACCCACTTTTCCGCAATAACATAATTCACCTTGAGGCCTAACTTGTATGTGGGCTAACTCTCCAGCAAATCCAGACTCCCCTAATACCACTTGACCATTCACCAACAAACCAAATCCTACACCATTCCAGTCCATGTTGACGGTGATCGCATGTTGTATATTTTGAGCAAGGCCAAAATGATGCTCTCCTAGGGTGATAGCTTTGGTGTCATGAATGACATAGGTACGTACATGAAGGAACTTTTCAAGTTCCAAAGGAAGGCTTTTCCCTTTGACACAAAGATTGGGATAGGTATAATTAATCCCTGTTTTGGGATTGATTAATCCAGGCATGGAGATACTGATGGCTTCCAAGTCCGTTATTTTACAGGCAGCAGCTTGAAGTATAGCACTTATTTCCTTGGTAAGGGATTCTATAATAGGTTTATTTTCAATAACGAGGGAAATCGCCTGACTAAATATCACCTCATTATGTAAGTTTAATAGATAGGCTTTACTTGAATAGGTGTTCATGTCGATCGCCAAAACAAACCTATCTCGGGGATTGAGTCTATATAAAGCAGGCTTTCGGCCCAACTGTACTTCGGCTGGCCCAATTTCTACAATCCATTTTTCAGTAATTAACTCTTCAATCAAACTGGTTACAGAAGGAACGCTAGTGTGTAAGTGTTTGGCCAATTGAGCTATGGTAAAGCTGTCATGCGTATAAAGATGTAGAAGAAGCTTTCTTTTAAGTTTGTTCTTCTTTAGGTCAACAACCGATTCTTTTTCTACATGTTCACTTTCAGAAATTGATTTAAACAAATCTGACATAATTAATAGGTTATATGTTGGATCAAACAGATAGAAACCTAGGCCTATTTCTGGGATTTTAGGTTAAAGTTCAACTAAATATAAACAATTCAGGGAAATCTATCATGGAACAGATGAAAATCAACAGGTTAAGCCATGAGAATCGTTGAATTAAATCTATGTTAAGAAAAAATCATAGTGTTAAAAATCTAACTTATTCGATTCAAATAGACTTCGATACAAAACATAGGTGCCCACCACGAAAAGGAGTACATAGATGCCACTGCTAGGATTTTGGACCAATGTGCCCGCTAAAAATAGGATGGAAACTACTAACAAAAGGCTAGGAACATAGGGATAAGCCCATGCTTGATAAGGTCGGTGCAAGTGGGGTTCCGTATGTCGTAATCTCAACAAAGAAGCGAAACCAGAAATATAACTGGCTACAAAGAAAAAGGTAGCAATATCCGACAAGCGTTCATTCAAGGTTTTGCCTGTTAATAAGAGCAGGCAGGACATACCTACGGTTAAATGTGTAGCAAAACTAGGGCTACCTAAGCTATTGACCTTACTCGCTTTTTTCCAAAAAAGGCCATCGCGACTCATCGAATAGAGCACCCGAGGAGCAAACATCACTTGGGTGTTCAATATGCCAAAAATACTGAGAGCTAAAAAAGCGGTAATCCATTGGCCTGTACTAATGCCAAATAGTAAAGTGATGGCCTCTGCAGCAGCTAATTTGGAATGTCGAACCTCTTCTAAGGGAAGTACATACAGTATAGCGATGTTGATGAATAGATAAATAGTCGCCACAGAAATGACTCCGATATACATCGACTTCGGCATGCTTTTGACTGGGTCAGCATTTTCTTCCGTGAAATAAGCGGCAGTATGCCAGCCATCAAAGGCGTAAAAAATAGACAATAAGGCTGTCGTGATGCCAGACCACAGAGGAAGTCCTTTAGGGCTAGCATGGGTTTCAAGCCACATGCCACCAGAACCATACACCAAGCAAAGGATAATAAAGCCAAGAAGTGCTATTGCCTTGATTCCAGAGAGCCATTCTTGAGATTTCCCTGCCATGACCACACCCCATTGATGGAAAAACCAAAGGAGCATTAATGTCCCTACGGCTACATAGTTTTCCTGATGTTCAAAAAATGGGAATAGGATCCCTACATATTCGCTAAATGTATAAGAGCCAAAGGCCAAGGCTGTAACTGTGCCTAACCAAGAACTAATCCCGACTAAAAATCCAATATATCGCCCAAATGCCCTTTCTGCATATCCATACCAAGCTCCCGCTTTGGGAATAGATAAACTTAGTTCTAATACAGAACTGATGCCTAATAGGGCATAAGCCGCTACCAAGATCCACAAGCCGATAATTAAATAAGGATTAGCCAACTGATCTGCAATAGGTCCAGGCTTGCGGAGTATTCCCGTTCCCACCGTTCCACCCAAAGTGACCGCCACTCCGAAGCCCGTACCCAAAACTTTCCAAAGTTGATTTGTTGGCTTATTTTTCGACATTATAGAACAAAAGTAAATAAATTTAGTTTCTTGCAAGGCTTACCCTAACATGAATGAAAAATAGCTTTTTCATTAAGCTGTGTGTTCTATCACTAATTTCTGCCGCTCTTTTTGCTCAAAAGCCTAAAGTAGTGAAGGAAGAGTACATTAGTTTCCATTGGAAAAAAACCAAAAAGACCGTTTACATTCCTTTTGATTTGTATTCCAATTTAGTGATTATTCCCTTAATCATCAATGAATCAGATACCCTCAAGTTTATTTTAGATACGGGTGTAGGAACTACCATTTTATCGGATCCTGCCGTAGCTAAAAAACTGGGTTTGAAATCCGTTCGAAAAATCCGTGTCAATGGCGTGGGAATGGGAGACCCTATTACCGCCAACATTGTCATCGATGTTCGAATGAGCATTGGAGAGGCACAAGCGAACCGACAAAGTATCATTTTTTTGGATACCGATGTATTGGATTTATCTAGTTTTGTTGGCACTAAAATTCATGGGATTATTGGGTCTGATTTATTCAATAATTTGGTGGTGACGATGGATTATTTGAATCGTAAAATTGAACTACGCTATCCAATTAATTATAAATACAGGGCCAGTAAAGGGCTCAAATTCCCCATCACGTTGCTGGATAATAAACCTTATATAAGAGGCGTAAATTTAACGAATAAGCAAGGTGTAACCTCTGATTTATTGTTGCTAGATTCGGGTGCAGGTCATGCATTTTCCATTGAAGGTCAAACGGGTGATACCACTAAATTTCATTTGTCGGAGTATCAGTTTCAACTAGGTAAAGGCTTAAATGGGATAATTTTAGGGCATTTAGGAAGGATAAAACAAGTGGGCTTAGGTCCATGGAAATGGAAAGAAGTAGTAAGTTCTTTCCCTGATTCTTTATCCTATCAAGTGAAACAAATGCAAGGTATATCCCCGGTATCTGGAAGTATAGGAGGAGAGTTTTTGCGAAGATTTAAATTAACCTTTCATTATTTAGACAACTACGTGGTTTTCAAGCCGATCGCTTCTCGATTAAATCGACCTTTTGAAGAAGGGCTTTCGGGTCTCACGCTGGTGTCCATCGCCCCCGAATTCAAACGCTTTAAAGTAGAATCCGTACAAGACGGTTCTCCCGCAGACGATGTCGATTTTAGGGCAGGGGATGAAATCTGGATGGTGAATAATCGTAAGGCAACGGAATACCGGTTGGATGAGTTGAACCGATTACTTCAAACCAAAGTAGGGGATAAAGTATTGTTTTTGGTTAAAAGGGGAACCGAAATTCATTTGAAGGAAATCACCCTCAAAAGGTTATTCTAATGTTTCTTAATCACGTAAGTAGCTACAATCGGGAAATGATCTGAATAAGTGATTTTTCGGAGGGTTGTGAATTGTAAAATCTCAAATTCTTTCGAGAAAAACTGATTGTCGATCCGCACCATATACGGACTGCGATTCAACGTAAATCCAAACCCACGTCCCGCACTTTCAAAAGCATTGTCCATTCTTTCCCGCAGAGTTCCATAGGCCCATCCATAAGGCGTTTCATTTAAATCACCCATAACCAAGACGGGATAGGGGCTTTGTTGTATGATGCGATTGATTTGGCTAATTTCTTCTTTGTGTCGAATGAAACCTTTTTTAAGGGAAGCGATGATGCCTCGTCCTTCTTTCTTGGCATCTTCGTAATCTTGATCTCGTATTTTTCCAGTGACTTTACCTACGCGGATTCCCATGGACCAAAGCTGTAAATTGATGACTCGAATGGTATCTTTTTCTTTGACTAAATCCGCAAATAGATATCCATTGGCCGAGTTTTTGAACTGTTGACCTTCTTGATGAATGATGGGATATTTAGAAAAAATAGCTAGACCCATTTTTTCACGTGAATCAAAAATCTCTTTTTTTAGAGGTAGAATAGCATAATGAGGATATTGCTCCTTCATCATGCTAATGCTTTTATAGGCTGGCCGATCAGCATTGGAATAAAACTCTTGGAAACATTTGATGTCGGCCTCATAATCCAACATGAATTTTTTCAATTTCTCCACATTGGCTTCATTGGCCTCATAGGCATTGGAATACATCCCATATACATTGTAATTCAATACTTTAATGGGCTTCTCTAGGCTTTCTTTTGGATTATTAATGGCTATGCTTCGCTGGATAAAACTAATGCCTAAGAGTAAGACGGTTAGGGGTAATAAGGCCCTTTTAGCTCGTTGGAAGATCCAATATACCAGCGAAACGAAACAGAGTATCTGAGCCACCGGCATACTCATCATGATGAATCCGGCCAACCAGTGATCTATGATGAGGGAATAGCTAAGTAAATAGGTTAATAGGGTGTATAAACACAAGGGTAAAGTACCTAACCAGATGATGGAGGAGATTATTTTCTTAGGAAGAGATTCAGAGGATTTGCGCTTACCCATGCTCAAAGATAACAATTGAAAGAATATAGCGGGGATAATTTATAAATTTTAGAATGATGATTGTGATTTTATAAAATTATGAGTACTTTTGCCATCCGATTTGATAACAAATATAATTCAAGAGCGAGTCTCAAATAAAAAGCAAATATTATGGCAAAGGTTTGTCAACTAACAGGAAAGAGAACAAGAGTAGGAAACCATGTTTCTCACGCAAACAATAAGACAAAACGTAAGTTTTTCCCAAATTTACAAACGAAGAAATTCTTTTTAGAATCTGAAGGTGTTTGGGTACGTATGAAAGTAAGCGCTAAAGCAATTCGTACCATCAATAAGAATGGTTTCGAAAAGACTTTAATTGCTGCTGCACGTAAAGGAACTTTATCTGTATAGATTGTAAAATTTTTACGAAATTAGAGCCTCTTTGAAAATCAAAGAGGCTTTTTTTGTTTCTCATGCTTTCATCTGAAGATAACATACGCTATCAAAAACAGCTTAAAATGGCTGATTGGGGAGAAGCGCAGCAGCTAACTCTATCTCGAGCAAAACTCTTGGTAGTGGGTGCTGGTGGACTCGCCAGTGGGGCATTACCTTACTTGGCAGCGGCAGGCATTGGACATATTGCGATCATCGATGGAGACACGGTGGATCTATCCAATTTAGGTCGACAAGTCATATATCAACAAGCAGATTTGGGCGAGTTTAAGGCAAAAAAGGCTGAAGCCTATCTACAAGCCTTAAATCCCAGTATCCAAGTTCAAGGAATAGCACAGAAATTGACGGAAGAAAATGCGGAAAAGCTCATCCAATCCGTGGATTTAGTGATTGATTGTACCGATAATTTCAAAACAAGGTATTTAATTAATGACCACTGTGTAGCCATGGGGAAACCTTTTATCTATGCCGCCATTCATACCTGGGAAGGGCATTTAAGTGTGTGCAATATGCGCATGGCATCGGGTAAAATGAGCCCCACCTACCGCTGTTTCTTTCCCAATGAACCGGGCCCCAATGAAATCCCTACCTGTGATGAAGCGGGTGTATTAGGCTTTTTGCCGGGTATTTTAGGCATTATGCAAGCTAAAGAAGCTATTTTTTGTTTGGCTGGTATGCCTTCTCCTGCCCAAGGGGCCTTGATGACCTGGGATGCTCAGGAAATGCGAAGCTACTTTTTTGCTTTAGAAAGAGATCCCCTGGCCGAAGAAAAGATTTTTCCAATCACCGAAGACAGTAGTCTAGTCAAAGAATTAAGTCCTGAGGAGGCATTTGCCCAATGGCAAGATGGACAGATTGACTATATGTTGGATGTACGTGAGGAAGATGAATGGGATTTTGCTCGCATCGAAGGAGCCATCCACATTCCTATGAATGACATTTCTTCCAAGCTGTCATTATTGCCTAAAGCCTCCAAAGGTCTAGTGCTTTGCCACCACGGCATGCGCTCTGCCCATGTGATAGTTTACTTGCAGCAGCAAGCGGGCTTTAAACATGTTTTTAATCTAGCCGGTGGCATCGACGCCTGGTCAAGGCGCATTGATCCCGACATTCCTCGTTATTAAGAAACGATGGTTCCGTATAAATCAAACTCCTCTGCACGATCTATTTTAACCTGAACAAAATCCCCTAATCGAGCATATTGTTCCGCTGGAATCAATACTTCATTATCCACTTCGGGAGAATCAAATTCGGTTCGGCCAACGAAATAACCACTCTCTTTGCGGTCAACCATCACTTGATAGGTATTCCCAACGCGAGCTTGGTTCAACTCCTCCGAAATGCCTTGCTGCAAAGCCATGATTTCGTCCGAACGCTCTTGCTTCACCTCTTCAGGTACATCATCTTGAACAGAGAAAGCATGGGTGTTTTCCTCATGGCTGTAATTGAAAATCCCCAAACGATCAAAACGCATACGCTCCACGAAGGAATAGGTTTCTTCATAATCTGCTTCCGTTTCTCCCGGATAACCTGAAATCAAAGTAGTTCTCAAAGCAATGTTAGGCACCGTTCCACGGATGGTTTCAATCAATGCTTCTGTTTTTTCTCGGGTGATACCACGGCGCATACGCTTTAAAACGGCATCTGAGCCACTTTGTAGGGGCATATCCAAGTACTTACAAATGTTCTCTCTTTCTGCCATCGTCTGCAAGATTTCTACGGGAAAACCTGCTGGATAAGCATATTGCAAACGTATCCATTCAATGCCATTTACATCAGAAAGGCGCTCTAATAATTCTTTTAATTTGCGTCCACTTGAGCTTCCAGCCTCTTTGAAGTCCAAACCATAAAAGGTCAAATCTTGGGCAATCAGGATAAGCTCCTTGGTGCCCTTCTTAGCTAAGGAACTAGCTTCTTTGATTAATTCCTCCATGGGACGAGAAACGTGATTCCCACGCATCAAAGGAATGGCACAGAAGGAGCAAGGGCGGTCGCAACCTTCCGCGATTTTCAAATAGGCATAATGCGCAGGCGTGGTCAACAGGCGTTCACCCACTAATTCATGTTTATAATCTGCCTTTAGGGCTTTCAGTAAGCGAGGTAATTCATTTGTACCAAAGAAGGAATCCACCATCGGGATTTCTCTTTCCAAATCATCCTTGTAGCGATGAGAAAGACAGCCTGTCACATAGAGCTTGTCTATTTTGCCCGCTTCTTTGGCATCGGCATAGCGAAGAATGGTATCAATGGATTCTTGTTTGGCATTATCAATAAAGCCGCAAGTATTAATCACGACGATGTTGGCCTTATCTTTTTTAGCTTCATGTGTTACTTCCAAGCCATTCCCTTTTAACTGGGTAAATAGCACTTCCGAGTCAACCAGGTTTTTGGAACAACCTAGGGTAATGATATTGATGGAAGGTTTGGCGACAACTTTAGTTTTCATGAAGCATGATTAAATGAACATGCAATTTACGAAGAAAGAACGAAACCTCGATTTTTACCTTTTTTGTTTAATTTATTCTTTTCGGGATACAAATTTTAGATTCTTTTTATAGTATTGCAGTTCACAAAATCTAAATGTTAATTATGAAGAAATTTATTTTAACCTGCTCTTTGATGGCCTTGGGCATTGTTAGCTTGGCACAGACAGCTAATTCATTGACTAGCCAGGAGAAGAAAGAAGGTTATCAGTTATTGTTTGACGGAACTAGCTTAAAAGGATGGCATGCATATAATAAGCCAGGTACTGTGGGGACATCTTGGTCAGTAACGAATGGAGAGATTGGATTTGATGTGACCAAAAAGGATGGTGGGGATTTAACCACAGATCAGGAGTTTGAAAACTATGATTTATCAGTGGATTGGAAGATTTCACCCAAAGGAAATTCAGGTATTATTTTCAATGTAACAGAAGATGCTAAATACCATAGTTCATATAATACAGGCCCTGAAATGCAGGTATTGGACAGTGATGGACACCCAGATGGAAAGATTTTCAATCACCGTGCAGGAGATTTATATGATTTAATTCATTCTTCGAAGGAGACCGCTAAGCCAGTAGGCGAGTGGAATACAGCACGCATTGTGAATAACCATGGTTTATTGCAATTGTATTTAAATGGCGAGAAAGTAGTGGAGACACGCTATGACGATGAGAACTGGAAAAAGATGATTGCAGGTTCTAAGTTTAAAAACATGCCAGGTTTTGGTGTGAATATGAAAGGACGTATTTCTTTGCAAGACCATGGCAATCCCGTATGGTTTAGAAATATCAAGATCAAGAAATTGTAGTTGAAATAGATAGTTGATAAAGGTCTGAGAGTAATCTCAGGCCTTTTTTTATTTTTTGGGGATTATCAATTTGTTGATACTTATAGAATTGGTTTTATTGCTCCAGAGCAAGTATTCTTCAAATTACTTTCATCAATTTTAGGATTTCAAAATGATGTTATGCGGATGAACATTTCCACCCAAAGAACATACTTGATGTATGTTGTTTTACTCTTGCTAAGGCTAAGCGCTCATGCTCAGAACCATTCTATCCAATTGCTTAGTCGGGCCGATAGCGCTGTTGTACCTTTTGCTTCTATATTATTTGAACATAAAAAAATAGGCTTTCATTCAAATGATTTGGGGCAATTTACTTTAAAGTCTAAACAGTCCATTGACACCATATAGATTCGGGCTATTGGTTTTCGAGATACCTTGATGATTGTTAATTATTCGGAAATGAAGGGCGAAATGAAGGTGTTTTTGAAACCGAAAGCATTCATATTAGCTGAGGTTAAGGTATTTTCTGATAATAAGCCTTACACCAGTATGAAACCCATCAAAAAAACGGGACATTCATTTCAACAAGGTGGAATGGGCTCTCAAAGTGGTTTGTTATTGACAGATCAACGATTGTTTTTTCGTCAGATACAAAAGGCCCACTTTTACATCAGCAATTTAGGGAATAGACATTTTCCATTTCGAATTAGAATATATAGCCTCCAACATGGAAAACCAGCCCAGGAAATTACGCAGGAAAGTATCATTGTTCATGCCAAACACCGCGGTTGGAATGAGTTTGATTTAAGTCAATATGCCTATTTTGTACCCGATGGAGGCTGTTTAGTGGCGATGGAATGGTTGAATTTTGAGAATCATTTTGATGATGTATACCAGCGATTTTATCATGAAAAATACGAAGCTCAAGTATTGGGTTTAGCAGATTATGGCAAGGGTTATTTGGGATTTTCAAAGACAGAATTCAGCTCATGGAATTTTAATGGGGATTATTTACCTCATTTTCAAAAGACTAAAATGAATATGTTTTTGAATCCAATGATTCGCTTGACGGTGAAATAAGAAAAAGGCTTGAGAATTCTCCCAAACTTTTTAAAGCTATTCGACATGTTCTAAAAGACATGTCGAATTGTTGATAAAAAGAATCTTCGATTCGCTTTTTTCCGAGTAGAGGCTGTTTTATGGTAGAATTGGGTGGGATTGCAAATCCCTTGAATCTGTGGTTCGACATAACATATGTCGAACAGCGGGTCGTGCTGACCGACGAGAATTTCTAGTTAAAATTCTTTATTCTTTGTTGAACGGTTAATCCCAACGAAAGATGGAAACGCAGCATGAGCGAAGCGGCAGGCGGGAAGGAAATTGTAAATGATGAATTATAAATTATAAACGGATGTAGCATTCTACATTCTACATTTTTCATTCTAACTGCCGTATGCGGAGTGTACATCGGTTCTGCGTAGCAGAATTCGTTTTTGGATTAACCGTGTTTCTTCCGTTTTTTTTGTTTCTTTTTTTATGAAAAAAAGAAAGACCATAGTATTCTATGCTCAATCGAATTGTAGATAAAAGAATCTTCGATTCACTTTCATCGGTGCAGAAGCTGTTTTATGTTACCATTGATTGGGATTGTAAATCCCTTGAATCTGTTTTCGACATAACATATGTCGAACAGCGGATTCGCATTCAACAGTGTAGAGGCTGTTTTATGTTACAATTGGGTGGGATTGTAAATCCCTTGAATCTGTTTTCGACATAGCATATGTCGAACAGCGGGTTTGCTGGTACCGCATTATTTTGAATCCTTAGCCTTCTTAATATTTAAGGTTTTCTGTTTTATCCATTGTATAGAAATGTCAAAAGGTGCCGTATCACGGTCATCAGATACCGTATTGTGCCCTAATCTTGAAAACAAAGTATAATCAAAAGGTTTGCCTTGAGTTTTAAACGTATTTAATTGTTCGATGCACAACTTGACGGGAATCTGTATGTCTTTCTCGCCAAAAAGCCAAAGTCCAGGAATGGAAAGCGTATTTAGAGATTTTTTTGGGTCAGTTGCTACGAATTGATACTTGTCTGGGTCATTTTTAGTATGCTCACGAGCATCTTCTTCCGTATGATTTTCCCAAAAGCGATTGTTTCCATTCGTATAAAACTGAAAGCGGAGCTGTTCCAAGGTTGTGATGGTTGGACAACTAAATAAAACCATAAATGCTACGTGTGAATTTTTGTTGGCAGCCATTGGAATGATCCATCCTGCTTGACTGAAACCAACTAATCCAATGGGCATTTTTTTACCTTTCCAATAGGTACGAAACGTATTTACTGCTGAATTTGCATCGTGAGATAACAAATTAAGATTAGTGGTGTCAATATTATTCGTGCCAACGGATGGTCCTACATAGATACCACCAGATTCTCCAACTCCTCGTTTATCATAGGTTAAAACGGCAATACCTGCTTTTGCTAGTCGTTTTGCGAATTCCATTTCTCTTTTTACCGGGTCAGAACCGTGAACAATGACTACGGCTGCAAATGGATTTTTAGGAATTAAAACTGAGCCAGCAAGCGTGATGCCCTGACTTTCAAACTTAATGTCTTGAATGACAATGTCTGTGGATTGTGAAAATACGGAGAGAGGTAAGCTTATTAATAATATCCCAATAAAGAAGTTTGAGCAAAATTTGATTTTCATGATGAGGTAAAATGAATGGAAATGAAAAGCCGGGATGAGTAATAAATGGGTTTCTAAAATTAATACAATTGGATTTCAAATCCCGTTTATTTGTCATTCGACATGACCCTGCGGTTTACACCGAAACGTAGGGAGGTGAACATGTGGAACAGCGGAATTTTTGCAATTAAATGCATCATTCACCAATCCTGATAATCAATAGAAGGAGTAAGGTTATTAAAACTTTATCCTGTATTCAATATTCGCGATAAAACTTCTTGTCAGACCATCTGGTCGTGCATCTCTTACAATGAAAGGCGCTCCCAGATTGAGTTGAAGGAAATTTTTACTGTTTATTTCATAATCAAAATAAACATTGCCATTGAGCGTAAGTCCTTGTGAATCTTTAATTTCTTTTATCACATTCAATTCATCGCTATACTTGTCATTAGCCAAGTGATAAATAGGTAAGACACTGGTTGTCAATTTTAGCTTCGAACTTACATGTACAGGATAGGATATCCTCAATAAAACATCCCCACTTCTTTGATATTTATTCGTTGTTTGGAATGTTCTCAACATGGAATTTGCTGGAAAATTAGTCGCAATAAATTGATTGTCGTTTTGACTTACAGGTTGTTGAATAGCTGCCACCAATTGAATTTTCTTCCATTCATAAGCTATCCCAAAAATCACATCAAATGTTCCCAAACTAGCTTGATAGTCCATCGGAAGAGGAACTTGAGAAGAGGTTTTATTGGCGTTCGACAAAGGTATTTTAGCACCTAAAGTGAATTTCACTTTTTCACTTGCTTGATAATTGGAATTTAAAAAAAAGTCGGATATTCCAAAAGTGGATATTCCATTTCCGCTTTGCGCAATTGTAGTCAATTTTGCATCTAGTCCAAAATTCTTGCTCAACTGCCTATTATACTCTACATAATTTCCATAGACAGAAATAGCGTTGTCTCCTTTGCCCACAAAAGCCCCAATTTTAAATTGATTTTTAATTGGCTCTCCGCCATTCGGTTTAAAGCTGTTGATCGTACAAAAGCCAGCATCGCTACAGCCTTGTCCATAAGTATATTTTGACAACAAAAACAGGAGGGAACCTGCTAAAATGTATTTCCACTTAGCTATGATTTGATTCTTAGACATATTTTTTTGTTATCCTCTGGGTTTGAATGCATTTTCTCAATCGGCCAAATGGGTAGGACCAAGCTGGCATAATCCTTAAAAATAGAATTAAATGTTTGTAATTCAGCGCTTTAAATCAAAACTTTGATTTGGTATGAAAAAACATTCTAAAGTTATTTTGAATTAAATGACTTAACAATACCTTTTCACAAAAGACCTACCTTGAATTTTAGATGTGTGAATCATTCAGGCATTCACAATCTATAAATTATAATTTATAATTTCCTTAGTATGCTATTCGACATGTTCTGAAAGGCATGTCGAATTGTAGATAAAAAGAATCTTCGATTCTCATTCATCATTATAGATTTTGTTCTATGTTACCATTGATTGGGATTGTAAATCCCTTGAATCTGTTTTCGAAATAGCATATGTCGAACAGCGATATGAATGAAATCATTCAGGCATTCATAATCTATAAATTATAATTTCCTTAGTATGCTATTCGACATATTCTAAAAGTCATGTCGAATTGTTGATGAAAAAGAATCTTCGATTCTCATTCATCATTATAGATTTTGTTCTATGTTACCATTGTTTGGGATTATAAATCCCTTGAATCAGTGGTTCGACATAGCATATGTCGAACAGCGGGTTCGTTCGATTCTCATTCATCATTATAGATTTTGTTCTATGTTACCATTGATTGGGATTGCAAATCCCTTGAATCTGTGGTTCGAAATAGTATATGTCGAACAGCGGTATGAATGATTCATTCAGGCATTCATAATCTATAAATTATAATTTCCTTAGTATGCTATTCGACATGTTCTGAAAGGCATGTCGAATTATAGATAAAAAAGAATCTTTGATTCGCTTTCATCTTTGTAGAAGCTGTTTAATGTTACCATTGATTGGAATTATAAATCCCTTGAATCTGTGGTTCGACATAACATATGTCGAACAGCGATAGATTATAAATCCTTTGAATCTGTTTTCGAAATAGCATATGTCGAACAGCGGTAATTGAAAAATGGCTTGAGATACCTCTCAAGCCAATCATCTAAAACTTATAATCTATAATTTCCTACCAGCCCATCCCTTTGGTCTTCGTTCTTACCCTCAATAAATTCATATCTGCCGTGATGAATAGGGTAGAGCCATCCTCACCAAAAGCAACGTTAGCCGTGGCACTGCCCGCTTCTATTCTGCCTAAAAGTTTACCTTCAGGACTAATAATTAGCACCCCACCTGGTCCTGTAGCCCATAAATTACCCGATTTATCAATCTTAAATCCGTCAGGTGCTCCGCGCCAGCCGCTTTTAGCTAATTCCGCACCATCAAAAAAGATTTTTCCTTCGCCTAAATTACCGTCTTTGTCAACCGGGAATGCCTTCCAAATTAAACCTTTCGGGTCCGATTGGCCCACATACAAGATTTTCTCATCAGGACTAAAGGCCAAGCCATTCGGACGGGTCATGTCTTTGATTTGCAAGCTCAACTCACCTTTTTTGTTTAATCGATAAACTCCTTGAAAGGGCAATTCTTTGGCTGGTTCATCTTTGCCACGACCGGGTAAACCATAAGGAGGATCTGTGAAGTAATAATCCCCCGAACTGTGTTGCACCAAATCATTTGGACTATTCAATTTTTTACCCTCAAATAAGTGAGCCAAGGTCTTCTTTTTGGCGGGATTGTCCAAAGGCATTTCAGCTATCCTTCTGTCGCCATGTTCACAAGAAACTAAATTCCCTTTTTTGTTGATAATCAATCCATTGGCTCCAGGCTCCTCCGAATATGGAACAGTTCCCGTATAGCCAGACGGTTTTAAAAACACTTCTACTTCTTTGCCAGGAGCCCATTTGTGAATGACATTTTCAGGTACATCCGAGAAGAGTAAATAGTTCCCCTTTTTCACCCATACTGGTCCTTCTGACCACGTATAACCTGTTCCTAAGATTTCAATGGGCGAACTGATGTCTAGTAATTTGTCCAATGCGGGATCCAATCGATGAATTTTACCAATGGTTGGATAGCTTTTTTCCTGTGCATTCATGCTAAAAAGGCTGCCTGTTAAACAGCAAAAGAGGTAAAAGATGTTTTTTTTCATGGTCTCGTGAAAAAAAATGTGGGCTGGTATGGCCCACATTTCATTGAAAAAATCAACTTATAAATTATGTTTCTTCATTTCCTTCACAGCGAAATCGGCCGCGCGGGCTGTCAATGCCATATAAGTTAAGGAAGGATTTACGCAAGATGCGGATGTCATGGCTGCTCCGTCTGTGATAAAAACGTTTTTCACCGCATGTACTTGGTTATTGCCATTCAATACCGACGTTTTAGGATCACGACCCATACGTGCCGTTCCCATTTCGTGGATGGCCATACCTGGATATGAGCCATTATCAAAGGCTCTCACGTTTTTCAAGCCTGCGCTTTCCAACATTTCACGAGCATCTTCCATAATATCTTTACGCATTTTCTTCTCGTTTTCCTTGAATTCTGCGTCAAAGACCACCACCGGTATACCCCACTTATCTTTGGTATTTGTATCTAAATACATCTTGTTTTCATGGTACGGTAAGGTCTCCCCAAAACCACTTAAGCCCATCATCCACGGACCTGGTTTAGTCATGGATTCTTTGTAGTCAATACCGAAGTTCAAATCACCTACTCCACGGTTCCAGCCCTGACGAGAACCACTTCCTTGGTATCCAAATCCACGTAAATAATCACGCTTATCGTTGCCAATGTTGCGGTAACGAGGAATGTAGATACCATTGGCTCTACGACCGATGTAGTATTTATCTTCATCTCCTTCCCAAACTCCACTAGCACCAATTTTAAAGTGGTGATCCATCAAGTTATGGCCTAATTCTCCAGAATCATTACCAAAACCGTTCGGGAAACGGCGCGATTTAGAATTCAATAATAAGGCAGTAGTACTTACGGTAGATCCGCAAACAAAGATGATTTTCGCATAATATTCACGCACATCTTTGGTAACAGTATCAATCACACGTACGCCTTTGGCTTTTTGTTTTTGCTCATCATATAGAATCTCCGATACCAATGAATCTGGACGAAGTGTCATTAAACCTGTTTTAGCTGCAGGAGGCAAGGTACAAGATTGAGAGCTAAAGTAGGCGCCATATGGACAACCTAAACGGCACTTATTTCGGTATTGACAAGCACTACGTCCGATACCCAATTGCGCTTGTTTCGCTTCAGATAAGTTTGCCACACGACCGATCGTCATGTTACGTCCTGGGAAGTTTTTCTCAATGCGTTTTCTTACTTCTTTTTCTACGCAATACATGTCCATCGGCTTTAAGAATTCCGAATCAGGCAATTGAGGTAAACCCAAGGCTTCTCCTGAAATACCCACGTGTTTTTCCACGTAAGAATACCAAGGCGCAATGTCTTTATAACGAATAGGCCAATCTACCGCAATGCCATCTTTTACATTAGCCTCAAAATCTATATCACTTAAACGATAGGTCTGGCGTCCCCACATGATGGACTTTCCTCCTACGATATTCGGACGGAACCAGTCGAAACGTTTTTCTTCTTTATACATCGAGTCGGAATCATTGAACCAATAGGTTTCCGTCATCTCATTGTATGGATAATCACGCGCTAATTTCGGGTGACTAGCCTTTTGTTCGTTGGTTAGTAAACCATTGTATTTAAAGTCCCAAGGGTCTTTGTAACTCGGAGTATAACCGGTTACGTGCTCCATTTGACGACCGCGGTCTAGGACTAACACACGTAAACCTTTCTCCGTTAATTCTTTGGCAGCATATCCACCTGATACTCCTGATCCTACAATGATGGCATCGTAGGTTTGATTTTTTATTGAATCTATATTTAAGTTCATCGTTATTCTAGTCTTGACATGAAAATTAAAGAGCCCACGTTTTTTGTCCTGGTGTCATTGGCAAGCAGCCATCAAACTTTCCTGGGATAGAAAGGTATTCCAAGGCTTTGGTAGCGCCTATTTCAGAAGTGAAATAACCCGTAGTGGTTAATTCTTTCATCATGAAAAAGAAAGGAGTTGGCGCTTTTTTGCCCCGGTTAGCGGTTCTTTCTGCATCAGATTCCAACATAATACCTGTTAAGGCTTCTTTCTTTTCAACAGCACTGGCTTTTGCAAATGATTTACCTGTTTTGGCCTGACAATTAGCCTCTAATTTGGCTAAACCAGCATAAAAATGTTCTTGGTCTGTTTTCTGATAACAATCGCGTACCACACGAACAATGAATTTTTCTACGCCAGCGGCTTTGGCTCCAGGTGTACCCGTGCTCGGGATAATGACATCGGCCACTTCAGCTAACAAAGATTCTTGTTCGGCAGTAACACGGACAAATGCACCCTGGTTTAACTTTTCTCCACGCAGTCCAGCCATGGCAGGGGCAGAAACAACACCACCCATTAACATGACCACACGCTGTACAGCTTCTCTACGGTTAATGTTCATATTCAAATTAATTTATAAGGATTCAAGGTTATTGCATTGAAATAGTTCAATTTTTTCCATACGGATTTCAAATATATACAATTATAGCAAAAATACTAGTGGGTCTTGGAGGTCATTTCTAAAAAAAATATTGCGTAATTTGTGGCTATAATTCATGTATATGCCCATTTTAGCTGCTGATTTAGTACGCCAAGTGAAGTCAGCCATTCAATCCTTATATTCCATACAAGAAGTAGAAGCAATTGCCTATTTATTGGTGGAAATGTGTACGGGTTCCACACGCATGAATTGTCATCTAGGTAAAGAAGTGGAACAGCCGAAGGATTGGGAACAAGTGTTGGCTAGATTGGCCACACATGAACCTTGGCAATATGTGCTTGGGAAAGGCTGGTTTCGAGATCGTATTTTTGGATTAAATCCACATACGTTGATTCCAAGGCCTGAAACGGAGGAATTGGTGGATTTGGTTATGGAAAAAATAACTCCTGATAAGACCACCTGTAAGGTAGTAGATGTGGGTACTGGATCAGGTTGTATTGCGATCTCCTTAGCATTGGAAGCTCCGCAAGCCCAGGTATCGGCTTGGGAGATATCCCCTGAGGCCCAAAAGCAAGCGATGCAGAATGCGAAATCTCTTGGGGCAGAGGTTTCCATCGAATTACAAGATGTGTTTCAATGGTCTACTCGTAGTGATTCCGAAACATGGGATATCATAGTTTCTAATCCTCCTTATGTGATGTTTCAAGAAGCATCTCAAATGGAAAAACATGTGACTGAATTTGAACCAGGATTAGCTTTGTTTGTTCCGGATGCGAATCCTTTGATTTTTTACCAAGTATTAGAAAGGATGGCATCTAAGCATCTCAAACAGGATGGATGGATCATGCTAGAGATTAATCAAGCATTGGGTAAGGAAACGAAAGCTCTTTTTTCAGCTAATCAATGGAAAAAGGTGGAATTGAAACAAGATTTTCATGGGAAAGATCGTTTTGTCATTGCCCAGAGGGACAATTAAATAAGGAATCTTACATTTGTCAGGGAAATGGAACATTTATCCTTTAAAAAGCATTTTAATGGAAATTTGCGAAGGACAGATGTTAATTTGTATACCTTTGCAGAGCAAAAAATTTAAAACAATATCAACAATGAACAGAAAACTTTGGATTGCTTTGGGCGTCATTGCTCTTGTGATTTTTTGGGGAGTCGGAGTGCGTAATGGATTAGCTACTAGTGACCAAGAAGTAAAAGGGTCATGGGCTAATGTACAGTCAGCATATCAGCGTCGTGCTGATTTGATTCCTAATTTAGTTAAGACCGTACAAGGAGTGGCCAATTTTGAAAAGTCGACCTTGACCGCGGTGATTCAGGCACGTGCTAGTGCTACTCAAATGAAATTGGATGCCAAGGATTTGAGTCCTGAAAATATGCAGAAATACCAAGCCGCTCAATCGTCTTTGGGTGGAGCTTTATCTCGTTTGATGGTTGTGGCAGAAAACTACCCTCAGTTGAAAGCGACAGAGAATTTCTCAGAATTGCAGGCTCAATTGGAAGGAACCGAAAACCGTATTAAAGAAGAAAGAGATCGTTTCAATGAATCGGTTAAATCTTATAACAGTAAGGTGGTTACATTCCCTAATAATTTGATTGCTTCTTTCTCAGGGTTTACGGAGAAGGGATATTTCGAAGCAGAGGCTGGTTCTGATAAAGCTCCAGAGGTAAATTTTGACGAGAAGAAATAAGGATGCACATTAGCCAGGAACAGCAAGCTGAGATTATCCAAGCCATTAAAGAAGCTGAATTAGGAACTTCTGGTGAAATTCGTGTGCACATAGAGAGTCATTGTGAAGGGCACCCGATCGAACGATCGAAGGTGCTCTTTTTTCAATTAGGCATGAATCAAACCGATTTGCAAAATGGGGTTTTGGTTTATCTAGCCATTAAAGATCGTAAATATGCCATTATCGGGGATAAAGGTATAGATGCCCAAGTAGCCCCAGAGTTTTGGGAAACAATACGCGATGAAATGAGGCCATATTTGGCAAAGAATGAAATAGGAGCAGGATTAGCTTGGGGTGTTCGTCGCATCGGCGAAGTATTAACCAGGAGTTTTCCTTACCAAAAAGACGATATCAATGAGCTCACGGATGAGTTGTCCTTTGGGGCTTAAAATTATACGCTTATTTATGTTGGGCATGGCTTTGATAAGCCTGTCTACGCCCTTACTTTGGGCACAATCTGGCATTCCCGAAAAGCCCAATGGCTATGTGGTTGATTTGTCTAATAAATTAAGTCCGGAGGAAAAACAAAACTTAGAGCAGAAATTGAGGGGCTATGCCGATAGCACATCCACTCAATTGGAAATAGTCATTGTACCCACTACCGGCAATACTGATCCTTACGATTATGCCATGGAAATTGGAAAATCTTGGGGTGTAGGTCAAGAGGGGAAAAACAATGGTTTAGTATTGTTGATTACTTCAGAAACCCGTAAAATTAGGATTGTTACAGGTAGAGGTTTAGAATCTGTATTGCCAGATGCTACTTGTAAACGTATCATCAACCGAATATTGAAGCCTGCATTAAAACAAGGTGATTATTATGGGGGTATCGATGCGGCCACGACGGAAATGATGCAGCGGGCGAGTGGTACTTTTCAGTCGGAAGGGGATGGAGAAAAACAAGATGGAATACCTCTGGTATTCATTATTTTACTAGTATTTATTATCATCACAATCATTCGGGCCATCAAAAATAGAGGTGGTGGTTCTGGTCCAGGCTCCAACGGTGGAGGCGGGATGTTTTTCCCACCTATTTTCTTAGGAGGGGGACATTCAGGTCGAGGCTTTGGTGGAAATGGAGGCGGTGGCGGTTTTGACTTTGGTGGATTTGGGGGAGGTGATTTTGGTGGTGGAGGAGCAGGAGGAGATTTTTAAAAGATGACTTTATTATGGTACAACAAATAATACAAAATTCATTGGCAGAGTCACAGTCGGTTTTAGATCGATTTGTGAATGACCCTAAACAAATACAGGCCATTGAAGCAGCAGCACAAGTATTGGTGGATGCGCTAAAAAATGGACATAAAATTATTTCTTGTGGAAATGGTGGGAGTCATTGTGATGCCATGCATTTTGCTGAAGAGCTTTCGGGGCGTTACCGTGAAAACCGTCCAGCTTTGGCGGCAATGGCGATTTCAGATCCATCTCACATCACTTGTGTGAGTAATGATTTTGGATATAACTATGTTTTTTCTCGTTTCATTGAAGGTTTAGGACAGGAGGGCGATGTTTTAGTAGGTATATCTACCAGTGGTAATTCAACCAGTATCATCGAGGCTGTTGCCGCCGCAAAACAAAAGGGAATGAAAGTCGTTTTACTTACGGGTAAAGATGGTGGTAAACTAGCTCATCTAGGAGATGCGGAAATACGGGTGGAGCATGAAGGTTTTGCAGACCGCATTCAAGAAATTCACATCAAGGTGATACATATTATGATACAATTGGTGGAGTATCATATTTTTGGTCGACAATAGAAAGGAAGTCAGATACATGAAGCCTTAGATTGGATGATCTAAGGCTTTTTTATGTCAAAGAATTTCTATGTTGTCCATAAAAAAGCCCCTGTTACATCAGAGGCTTTTCGAGATAGTTGAAAATTTCTAGTATTCTCCTTCTGCTTCATTGCTTCCCATAAGGACATCCACCACACGAGAGAAAATGTTTTTAATTCCTGGTTTACCTTTCCCCCCTTTTCCAGAGTCTCCACTGGCATCTCCTATGGTAGTAAGTTCATGGTCTTCTGTTGGAATAGCTTGATCTAATTGTTCATAATACACTTGAACTAAGCCTATCGCAGTTGCGAAGGAAGGATCATGGATTTCTTCAGAAGCTTGTGAATTTTGAACGACCATGGGAACACCGACACGGCATTCTAGGTCTGTTATTTTTTGGAAAAGCTCAGCGATATCGGGTAATTGAGCACCACCACCACAAAGTACGATACCACTTTTGAAGGATTGAGGGTCGCCAATTTTACTGATTTCTGCCAATATTTTTGCGGCTAATTCTTTCAAGCGTTCTTCTAAAATGATAGCCAAGTTTTTTACAGACACAGGTGTAGGTTTACGACCTGCAATGCCTGGAATCATGACTACTTCATTGATATCAATCAATTTACTGATAGCAGAGCCAAAGGTAGTTTTTAATGCTTCGGCATTTTCTAGCGAAACATTTAAACCAATGCGAATGTCTTCTGTTAAGCGATCTCCCCCCCAGTTTAATACACTGGCTTGAACTAAGACTTTATTCTGATACACACTGATTTCAGTTGTACCACTTCCAATATCGACTAAAACAACGCCTTCTTCTTTTTCTTCAGGGCTCAAAACTGCCGTAGAAGCGGCAATCGGACTGAAATACACATTTCCCTTCTTGATATGGTCAGACTCAGCAGCTACTAAGCATTGTACCAGTAAACCATATTTGTCTGGATTAGCTGTAACCACCATGAAATCGGCTTGGATTTTTTGTCCAATTTGTCCAACTGGATCAGTCGTGGTAGGTAAATTATCTACTTTAAAACCAATCGGTAGGGTATGTAACAAGCATGGATTTTTTTCTAAAACAGGCTTTTTAGCCTCTTCAATCAGCGCATGAATTTCTTGGATGGAAACGGCTTCTCTTGGATTTTTGCGAACTTTAATGCTCGTATAGGGCTGCACATTAATGTGACTTCCTGATAAATTTGAGGAGAAGTAATAATCGGTATTTTTCCCTTCAAGGGCTCCAGAAATCTTTTTTAAGGCTTCTGCTATTGCCGCAGAGGTTTTATTGATGTTAACAATTTCACCACGTAAAATATGTCCAACTGTATTGGCTTTGCCAGAGGCTATGATCTCTAATTTTCCAGAGGCATTTTGTCTGCCAGCTACAGCTCTAACGAAGGAGCTACCAATGTCCAATCCGATGATTAAATCGTTCCGCATAATTTGTTATTGAAGATTACTCAAGCCTACAAGGAAGCCATAAAGGTTTAAAAATAGCTATTTTGCCTAATAATCGCAAATAACCTGATTCTTATATTTTAAGCGTACCCAGCGATAGGTATTCCAACCTTTATTCGGTATAATTTTCTTATAAAATAAGGCAAGCTTTTTAAATTTTGTGTCAATGTTGATCGGTAATCCAAAGTCCACTCGCGTGATCCCCAATGTAGGAATCATCACCACTCCACCATCTTCAGCCACTTCCAATTGAGAAATTTGGGCTCTCCAAAATTCATTGTTATTGATGAATTCAAATAGTTCAATCAAATGTTTCCCCTTGACATCACTCAAGTTTTTACGGTTTGTCTTAAAAAATGCCCCTGAAACAACTAAAATTCTTGGAGTAAAAAGTGGACTAGTCCCAATGAATTTCCCATCTTGGGTAACGTATTGGTCACTTATAATAGACTCACCTACGGTATTTCTTAGAATCCTGGCAATGGGACTATATTCCTTAACAGAAATGATGATTTTGCCCGAAAAATCATAATGTGCTTCACAGGATTTCACCAAAGGGATACGTTTGACGCGCTCTTCCATTTGGTGCAAGGAAATATTTTGTAAGTATTTACCGACATAATACCGAGTTCCTTGTTCAGTGACTACCTGGTTGATGTCCTTTTTTCCAAGAAGCGGTCTTTCATTTTCAGAATCTAATTTGACTACTATACCCGTGCATTTGATATCATGATAGGACAGATCCGAATAAATGACCGCTGCAATACCCATACCCAACAAGATGATTAAGCTGATTAATCGTTTGATTAGTGCCCACTTACTTGTGTTGATTAGCGCCATGTAATGTGTCCTGTTTTATTTTATTGTAATGAGCCTTTTAAGTCGGCCAATAATAAGTCAATGTCACCTGCTCCCATCGTTACCAATAATCGAGGCTTTTGCTCTTGAATCGCAAGTTTTAAGGCTTCCTTACTAATACATTGTTTCTTTTCTAAATTAATTAATTCCAATAGTTTTTCAGAACTGACACCTGGAATAGGTAGCTCCCTAGCTGGATAAATATCTAGCAAATATAATTCATCTGCCAAAGAAAGACTTTGTGCAAAATCAGCTAAAAAATCCCTCGTTCTAGAAAATAAGTGGGGCTGGAAAACGACCACAATTTTTTCATTGGGGTATAAGGCTCTGACTGAATTTAGGCAGGCCGCAATTTCCGTAGGATGATGTGCATAATCATCAATCATGACATGTTCATCCGTCTCCACATGGTATTCAAATCTTCTTTTAACCCCCATGAAGCTTGCAATCCCCTCTTTGACCTCTTCACCTGTTAAACCTACTTGCATAGCTAAAGCTGCAGCAGCTAAGGCATTTTCGATGTTATGAAATCCAGGAATGCGCATAGGAATGTCCTTGATTTCACCTTCAGGATAAAGCATATCAAAGACCATTCGGTGGTTTTGAATACGGATATTAACTGCTTGGAAATCGCCTGATTCTATGCCAAAAGTGGCTTTTTTATGGTTGAAACCTAAATCTAATCCTACTTTTTGAATAAAAAAGCCTTTGTCTTGAATTTGACTGACAAATAATTGAAAGGATTCAAGCACTTGTTCGGAAGCTCCGTAGATATCCAAATGGTCGGCATCCGTGGAGGTCACCACCGCCGCATAGGGATGTAAAGTTAAAAATGAACGATCATATTCATCTGCTTCTACCACGCAAATAATGTTATCTTTTTCCTTATTGGGAATAAAGTTGGTGCCATAATTTTGTGTAATACCCCCTAAAAAAGCAGTTACATTTTTGTTGGCATGTATCAATAAATGCGTCAATAGGGAAGAGGTCGTTGTTTTTCCATGAGTTCCCGCTACGGCTAAAGTAGGAATTTGTTCCGTGATCCAACCTAATATTTCTGATCTTTTATACAAAGGGATACCCAAATCCAGTAGGTAGTTTTTCTCTACATGATTCGCCGGAATGGCGGGCGTATAAATGAATAAACTATGGGCAGTATCGGCTAAAATGTCGCTTGGGATACAGGAAATATCATCGGTATAATGAATTTGCATGCCTTCCTGACTTAATATTTTAGTCAGTGGGCTTTCTGTTTTATCGTAACCCGCCACAGGAAAACCATTGTGTAAAAACCAACGGGCTATGGCCGACATACCAATTCCTCCTATACCTAGGAAGTACACATATTTTAAATCTTTCAGTTGAATATTACTTTTCATGTAGGGTCAACAAGGCTAGAATGTTGGTGGCTATATCGTGAGCGGCCGATGGTTTGGCCATGGATTTACTTTGTTTTTCTATTTGAGCCATGAGCTCTTTGTTTTGAAGACAAGTAATAGCCTCATGAACAAGGGAGTTTTTTGCCTCGACATCTTTGACCAAAATAGCAGCTCCTTCACTTACTAAATTTTGAGCATTTTGGGTTTGATGGTCCTCTGCTGCACTAGGTAGAGGAACTAAAATACTGGCTTTCCCCACCAAACAGATTTCAGAAACAGACAAGGCTCCAGCTCTAGAAATGACTAAATCTGCTGCTGCATAGGCCAAATCCATTTCATAGATGAAGGCTGAAACATAAGCATGTAGGCCGGCTTGACTTTGTGCAGAAGCTTGGGCTTCTTTCTCAAAGTGAATACCAGTCTGCCAAATGATTTGCACCTGAGATTTGGTCAATGGCTCCAGTCCTGCCTGAATAGCTAAATTGATGGTTCTAGCCCCTTGGCTGCCGCCAATGATTAAAATACAAGGCTTGTTGGGCTGTAAACCAAAATGCACAATGGCTTTTTCTTTTTTACCAACTTGATCAATAAGGTCTTTTCGTACGGGATTACCTAAATATTGGATTTTTTCTTTTGGGAAGAATTTTTCCATGTTGGGATAGGCCACAAATATGCGCTGGGCTTTGGAAGCTAAAAACTTATTGGTGATACCAGCAAATGAATTTTGTTCTTGGATCACATAGGGAATTCCTTTTATCCAAGCAGCCAATAACATGGGGCTGGAGGCATAGCCACCCACACCTACCGCCATATCAGGCTTGAATTCATTTAAAATGGCCAAGGCCTTGGTTAGACTTTTTAATAATTTGAAAGGAAACAATAAGTTTTTCATTATGTGTTGTCGGTTAATCCCCACAATGGGTAAACCCACAATCTTAAAGCCTGCTTTGGGTACTTTTTCCATTTCCATTTTGCCTTCTGCCCCAACAAAAAGAAATTCACAACGAGGTACTATTTCTTGTATGGCAGATGCAATCGCAATGGCCGGATAGATATGTCCACCAGTACCCCCTCCTGAAATGATGATTCTTTTTGGTTTCACTAAATAATTGTTTTTAAATCTTTGGTTTCTTGTTCTTTATCCCGACTTACGGATAAGATAAGTCCAATACTAATGGCTGTAAATATCAAGGAAGTACCACCTGCAGAAACCATGGGCATGGGTTGACCTGTCACGGGACCAGCACCAACGGCTACCAGCATGTTGATGAATGCTTGAAATACGATGGAAAAGGTGAGGCCAGCCGACAGTAATCCCCCAAAAGGTTTACCGCTATGCCGGACGGCATTGGCACCTCGGTACATGAGCCAAAGGAAAAATAGCGGGATGAAAATGGCCACAACAATGCCATATTCTTCTACGATGATCGCATAGACAAAATCCGATTCAGCTTGAGAAAGGAAGTAGCGTTGCTGGCTACGACCAGGGCCTTTAGGGCTTAATGCGCCGGTGGCAATGGCATAGTAACTGCGGTACAATTGGTAATCCTCATCCTTTTTATCGACGGATTTACCGTCTTTTTTTCCGACACGATTACTAAAGTTGGCAATTCTGGCTTTAACTGTTTTGGCTCTTTGACCTATTTCTAAAGTAACGACTAAACTTGCTAAAATAGCTACTGAGGCTATGATGTAGCCAATTTGCTTCCAAGGTACCCGACCGAAAATCATTAGAATGATACTGGTTAAGAAGATCAAAATGCTGGTGGAGAAGTTCGATAGCATAATGAGAAAGCAAGTGATTCCAATTTTAATTAATAACCAAAGGAAAAACTGCCAATTATAGGCTTCAGGGTTGGATTGGCGTGTGGAGAAATCTTTGGCAAGACTCCCAATCAGGCACAATTTAGCCATGTCAGAAGGCATGAAGGAGATGGGGCCTATTTCTAACCAGCGACTGGCTCCACCTTTACTTTCACCAAAAACAAAGGCGACAAGAATCAATATCCAAGAGAATAACAAAGCAACATGGCTGTATTGGGCAAATTTCAGGTAGTTCTGTCGAGAAAACCAGGACATCAAAATGAAAGAAAAAATCAAAATCACCATGGATTTGATGAAACTAAAAATAGGGTCCATGGGATTCATCATGACCATTCTTCCTTTGGCAGAAAACTGAATCAGTAATCCAAAGGCATTTAGGACAAAGACGATGAACCAAATTTGGTAATCACCAGCGAGTTTGGACTTGATGTATTCGGTGATTCTATTTTCCATCGGTGAGTGATTTTACCATTGCTTTAAATTGATTTCCCCGATCTTCATAGTTTTTGAATAAATCAAAACTTGCACAAGCAGGAGAGAGCAATACAATATCTCCAGCTTGTCCCCACTCCAAACTTTTTTCTACGGCAGCTTGTAAATTGTCTGTTGAAAATATGGAAGAACAGATGGATCCAAAATGTGTTTCTAATTTTTGATTGTCTGTTCCTAGGCAAATAATACCTTTCACTTTTTCTTTAACCAAATCATCTAAGACCTCATACGCATTGCCCTTATCCACTCCACCGATCAACAAAATAATAGGCTGTTTGAAACTATTTAGAGCATAAAATACGGCATCGACGTTGGTCGCTTTGGAGTCATTGATAAATTGAATTCCTTTCCATGTACCGCAAGGTTCTAGCCGATGCGGAGCATTTTCAAAAGTCTTTAAAGCCTGATGTATGGACTCGGCAGTGATACCAACAGATTCGGCAGCCAGGATGGCGGCCGACATGTTAATGGCATTGTGAGGTCCTTTTAGTGGAGCGTCATCGAGAGTTAGTTGGAAATGGGAAGATCCTTTGATTTCATCAGGTCGAATCAGCATGTCGGCTTGCTCATTGTCGAAGCTAATGGTTTTTACCTGAGCTTGATGGGGCATCGAGTTAGCATGTGATTGCCATACTGGATCATCAGACCAAAAGATGCAAGTAGTTTGCGGAATGGCATTCTGAAAAATCCGAAATTTTGATTGAATATAATTTTCGAATTGGTATTCGTAGCGGTCTAAATGATCTGGTGTAATGTTTAATAAAACAGCTACATCTGGGGCAAAATGAAAACAACGATCTAATTGAAAACTGGAAATCTCCAAGACATAATAATCATGTTGGTTTTCCATGACTTGTTTGGCAAAACTATGTCCAATATTACCAGCTAGGCCTACCTTTAAACCCGCTTCTTTCAATAAATGATAAGTTAAAAGCGTGGTAGTTGTTTTTCCATTACTACCTGTGATAGCGATAATTTTAGCTGGGGTATATCGGGAAGCAAATTCAATTTCTGATACTAATGAAATGTTTTTTTGCTTAATTTCTTTGACGATGGGGCTTTTCTCGGGTATGCCCGGGCTGATGATAATCTCTTGAGCGTCAAGTATGTTGTCCATAGAATGCATTCCTTGTTCAAAAGGAATTTGGGCATCCAATAAACTTTGTTGGTATTCGGGTTTTAATTGCCCTTGATCGGATAAAAATACGTCGAAGCCTTTATGTTTGGCCAACAGGGCAGCCCCCACGCCACTTTCACCTCCGCCTAGGACTACGATTTTTGACATTCGCTTAAAAAAGAAAGGAAAATTAAAGATATAAACTAATACAAGTTAGAAAATGTCTTGGACTAATGAAAATAGAAGAGCTTAGTTCCTGGATAAAAATTGCCATTTTTTAGTCCAGCCCTTTCAAATAGTATCGTGGTTCAGCTAGTCAAACTTATATAAGAATGATGTATTTGTTTAGTCTATTTTTGAGAAGTAAAAGCCCAAAAAAAAGACCAGCTCCAAGAGCTGGTCTTTTGATATTTCGACAGTTTTGGAATTAAGCCAAAGCCACACGTTTGAAAGTTGAGATAGTCAAACCTTTTTGAGTTTGCTCTAACAACTGACGAATGTTGATCGAAGAATCTTTCACGAATTGTTGGTTCAATAAAGTAGATTCTCTGTAGAATTTCTCCAATTTACCTACGGCAATTTTCTCCAACATCGCTTCAGGCTTACCTTCTTGACGAGCTTGATCTTTTCCGATTTCGATTTCACGTTGAATCGTTTCCGCATCAACACCATCTTTATCTAAAGCTACAGGCTTCATCGCAGTGATTTGCATCGCGATATCTTTACCTACTTCTGTTACGTCTGTTCCTTCAACACCTTCGAATGCTACTAAAACACCGATTTTGTTGTTGGAGTGGATATATGATACAACTTTCTCTGCATCAATGTTTTCATAAGCAGCTAAAGTGATTTTTTCACCAATTTTACCTGTTAATTCAATGATGTGACCTTCTACTGAACGACCATCTGAAAGGGGTTCAGCTAAAAGTGCAGAAACACTAGGAGCGTGTGATTTCACAGCAGCGTCTAAAATGCTTTGAGCTAAGTTATTGAAATCGGGCACTTTAGAAACTGGTTCAGTTTCACAAGCTAGTGCGATTAATTTACCATTAGAATGATCGGCTGAAAGAGCAACGAGTACTACTCCCTCGTTGGTTGCGTTTTCAGCACGTTTTGCGGCTACCTTTTGACCAGCTTTGCGAAGAAAATCAATGGCTGCTTCGAAATCACCATCGGCTTCCGTCAAGGCTTTTTTGCAATCCATCATTCCGGCGCCAGTCATTTGGCGTAATTTATTAACGTCTGCGGCTGTAATTGACATTTTATGAATATGTTTATTCTTGTTCTGCTTCTTTTTCGTACTTAGCGGCTACTTTAGCTGCTTCTTGTGATTCCTCATCAGCAATACGCTTTGATTCTTCTTCTTCAGCTAAACGAGCGTCATCTTTATCTTGTTTTCTTTCAGCTAAACCTTCTTCAATGGCTTTACCAATAGCAGCCGTAATAACCGCGATTGACTTGTAAGCATCATCATTAGCAGGGATAGGGAAATCAACTAAATCTGGGTTAGAGTTGGTATCACACATCGCAAAAACTGGGATACCCAATTTTTTTGCTTCTTCAACAGCAATGTGCTCACGCTTGACGTCAACGACAAAAAGAGCAGCTGGAAGACGCGTTAATTCAGTGATACCACCTAATACACGCTTCAATTTCTCTTCTTCACGAGTCATCATTAAACGCTCACGCTTAGCAAGAGTTTTAACAATTACTTCGTCTTTTAACATTTTGTCGATGCTAGACATCTTCTTGATGGACTTACGTACCGTCGCGAAGTTAGTCAACATACCACCTAACCAACGATCGGTTACGTAAGGCATTTTTAATTTTTCTGCTTCAGCAGATACCACTTCTTGAGCTTGCTTTTTAGTAGCAACGAACATGATCTTACGACCAGAACGAACGATCGTACGCATGGCTGCAGTAGCTTCGTCTAAACAAGAAAGAGTTTTATTAAGATCGATGATGTGAATCCCGTTCTTCTCCATGAAGATGTAAGGAGCCATTTTAGGGTCCCACTTACGGGTAAGGTGTCCAAAGTGTACACCTGCATCTAATAATTCATTGTAGCTTAATTGTGCCATTTTTTGAGTTTAAGAATGAGGAAAAATGAAAATGTGGAAAAGGCATCGGCAACAGACAAGCCCTTTCCACGCAATTTGGGATTAACGTTTAGAGAATTGGAATCTCTTACGCGCCTTTCTTCTACCGGGTTTCTTACGTTCTACCATGCGTGGATCACGCGTCAGGAAACCTTCTTTTTTCAAAGGTGAACGTAATTCCGAGTCTTGCGTTTGCAATGCACGAGAAATAGCTAAGCGTAAAGCTTCAGCTTGTCCTTTGATTCCACCACCATCTACGTTAGCGGTTACGTCAAAAGAACCTAATGTGTTGGTTAATGCGAAAGGCTGATTAACGACAATCTGAAGAATTTCAGATGGGAAGTAATCAGTCATCGTACGGCCGTTGATTTTAATCTGGCCTTTACCAGGGGTCATAGAAATACGGGCGATTGCCGTCTTTCTTCTACCGATTTTGCTTGTTAATTCTGCCATTTGATTGAGGATTGACCTATTTTTGGGTCATATTGTCCGTTAAAACTTTATTTCTTTTGGTTGTTGAGCTGCATGTGGGTGCTCGGTACCAGCATATACAAATAGGTTAGTGAATAAATCACGTCCTAAACGATTTTTTGGTAACATACCTTTCACCGCAGATTCTATCACACCGCGTGGGTTCTTAACTAACACCTCACGTGGAGTAGCAAAACGCTGTCCACCTGGATATCCTGTGTGACGGATGTACACCTTGTCAGTCATTTTCTTTCCTGTCAAGCGAACTTTCTCCGCATTGATCACAATGACATTGTCACCACAATCTACGTGTGGAGTAAATGAAGGCTTGTGCTTGCCACGAATAATTTTTGCGATTTCAGAACATAAACGTCCTAAAATTTGATTTTCAGCATCTACCACCACCCAGTCTTTCTGTACTGTAGCCTTATTGGCGGAGATGGTTTTGTAACTTAAAGTATCCACTATAGTATTGTTTAACTGTTGAATCGTACCATCAAGACCACGGAATTTGTCTTAAGGATTTGATTATGACCTATTTTGCAACTAAACGGGCATTCAATCGAAAAAATGGGAGTGCAAATTTAGAAATTCAAAGACTAATATCCAAGCGACATCTCAAAAAATTATAATATATGTACATAAACAAAAAAGGAGGCACATGCCTCCTTCCTTGAATGACTATTTTTGCTCTTATAGATTGCTTAAATCAAAGCTGTCCATAAAAGCAGTTGTGAACTTACCCGATTGAAAACCAGGGTCATCCATTAATTTGATATGGAATGGAATCGTCGTTTTAATTCCTTCAATGACAAACTCTTGTAAAGCCCGTTTCATACGTAACAAGACTTCTTCTCTACTTTGGCCGCTCACAATAACCTTCGCAATCATGGAATCATAATTGGGAGGAATGGTATAGCCCGAGTAAACATGTGAGTCAATACGTACGCCATGTCCGCCAGGTAAATGCAAATTGGTAATTTTACCAGGTGATGGGCGGAAGCCATTGGCTGGATCTTCCGCATTAATCCGACATTCCAAAGCAAATAATTTCGGGAAATAGTTTTGACCCGTAATCGGAATTCCAGCCGCTACTTTGATTTGTTCCTTGATTAAGTCGAAATCCGTTACTTCTTCCGTAATCGGGTGTTCTACTTGAATACGTGTATTCATTTCCATGAAATAGAAGTCGCCATTTTTGTCCACTAAAAACTCGATGGTTCCAGCGCCTTCATATCGAATAGCCGAAGCACCAGCCACAGCCGCAGCTCCCATACGGGTACGCAAATCATCCGTTAAGGCAGGTGAAGGTGTTTCTTCACATAATTTTTGATGACGACGCTGGATGGAACAATCTCGTTCAGATAAGTGACAAACCGTTCCGAATTTATCTCCAACTACTTGAATTTCAATATGACGAGGTTCCTCCACGAATTTCTCCATGTACATACCGTCGTTTCCGAAGGCAGCTGCTGCCTCCATTTTGGCATCATCCCAAAGTTTGGCAAATTCCGATTCTTCCCGGATGATACGCATTCCTCGTCCACCACCTCCAGCCGTAGCTTTGATGATGACTGGATATTTAATTATTTTGGCTAATTCAATCGCTTCTTCAACGGTATCCAATAAACCATCCGAACCAGGAATGACAGGAACACCTGCTTTTTTCATGGTATCTTTAGCGGTAGCTTTATCTCCCATGGAATTGATCATTTCAGCGGATGCTCCGATGAACTTGATTCCATGTTCTTCACAAATACGAGAAAACTCCGCATTTTCTGATAGAAAGCCATAACCAGGGTGAATCGCATCAGCACCAGTAACTTCTGCCGCTGAAATGATGGCTGGAATACTTAAATAAGATAGCTTGCTAGGAGGGGGGCCAATACAAACCGCCTCATCCGCAAAACGAACATGCAAGCTATCGCGATCTGCCGTGGAAAATACAGCCACCGTTTTGATGCCCATCTCCTTGCAGGTACGAATGATACGAAGGGCGATCTCCCCACGATTCGCAATGAGTATTTTTTTAAACATAGTAATTCTTTTTTGGCGCGCTCTTGACTCCTAGAAGTGGCGCGTTTATTATGCTTTTTCTATTAAGAAAAGAGGTTGGTCATATTCAACAGGCGTGGCAGTATCCACTAAAATTTTAACGATTTTACCCGATACTTCTGCATCAATCTCATTGAATAATTTCATCGCCTCAATCATACAAACTGTTTTACCAGGTTCGATGCTTGATCCAACTTCTACATAATTTCCCTTATCAGGACCAGGAGCTAAATAAATAGTTCCGATCATGGGTGATTTTACCGTATATAAATTGTCTGAAACTGGAGCTGGAGCTGGAGCTGCCGCAGGTGCCGCCACAGCTACCGCCGCCACTGGTGCGGGAGTATGTACAAATGATACACTTGGAGCAGCTTCTCCATGTTTTTTAACAGAAACTTTTAATCCTTCAGTTTCGATACTAACCTCTGCTAGAGGTGATTTAGCGATATAATCCAGTAATCGCTGTATTTCTTTGGTGTCCATTCTTGATAGTATTAGGTTTACCTGCTTGTACTTATGGTACAAATGTAATAAAAATGAGATAAGCTGTTTATTTTACTCGTTCCGCATACGCATAAGTACGTGTATCTACTTTGATCACCTCGTCTTGTTCAATAAAAATGGGTACGGTAATCGTAGCGCCCGTCTCTACTGTAGCAGGTTTTTTAGGTGAGTTTGCCGTATCTCCACGAACACCAGGTTCTGTGTAAGTTACTTTTAATTCAACGAAGGGAGGTAATTCACATGAAATAGCTTCATCATTCTCCGTGTTAATTAAGATTTCAACTTCTTGACCTTCTTTCATCAAATCTGCCATCACCACCAAATTGTCGTTTAACAAGATTTGCTCAAATGATTCATTGTCCATGAAGTTATATCCATATTCATCTTTGTAGATGAATTGAAACTTTCTTCTTTCCACACGTACCGGGTAAATGCTTACTCCTGAGTTAAAGGTATTATCAATCACCTTACCAGAAGTTAAGGACCTCAATTTCGTACGAACGAAAGCAGGACCTTTACCTGGTTTTACGTGTAAAAATTCAACAATGGAAAATAAGTCATCGTTGTATTTGATGACCATTCCATTTTTAATGTCTGCTGTAGTTGCCATGTATGTAATGTAAAATTATTTCGGATCGTAAGCCCACTTCACATAAGCTGAGGCCCAAGTAAAGCCTCCACCGAAAGCTGCTAAAATTAAATTATCTCCTTTTTTTAATTGGTTTTCATAATCCCAAAGGCATAAGGGAATCGTGGCTGCCGTGGTATTACCGTAGCGCTGTATATTCAACATCACCTTATCTTCCCCAATGTTCATGCGATTTGCCGTAGCATCAATAATACGCTTATTGGCCTGATGAGGTACCAAGAATGCAATATCGTCCCCAGTCAAATGATTTCTTTCCATGATTTCAGCAGAAATATCTGCCATGCGAGTTACTGCAAATTTGAAAACGGATTGACCTTCCTGGCGAATATAATGTAGTTTTTGGTCGATCGTCTCATGTGTTGGAGGGTAAGCACTTCCACCCCCTTTTTGCATCAAACTCTCACATCCTTCACCATCTGATTTTAAAATGAAATCCTGAACTCCGGTACCCTCTTCTGTAGGTTCCAACATCACTGCTCCAGCCCCATCTCCAAAAAGGATGCAGGTGGTACGGTCAGCGTAATCTACAATGGCCGACATTTTATCGGCTCCCACCACAATGACTTTCTTATAACGACCTGATTCGATAAAGGCAGTACCTGTTCCTAATGCATTTAAAAAACCAGAACAAGCCGCTGCTAAATCGAAAGAAGCTGTCTCACGAATACCGACTGATTTACAAATCAGATTGGCACATGAAGGGAAAAAATAATCGGGCGTGACGGTGGCACAAATTAGTAAATCAACTTCCTCAGGCTTCGTATTTGTTTTCTCCAAAAGGTCCGTAACGGCTTTGGCTCCCATGTAGGAGGTACCTAAGCCTTCCCCTTTTAGAATTCTACGTTCTTTGATTCCTGTACGACTGGTGATCCATTCGTCGTTAGTTTCTACTAACTTTTCTAATTCTTCGTTGGTCAGCACATAGTCCGGTACATATCCTGCTACTCCGGTAATGGCTGCGTTTATTTTATGGGTCATGTTTCTTTAACCTAAATCTTTTTTTTATTTGTTCTCGATGATGCCCTTGATTTTCTCGCAGACTTTCGATTCCACAACGGACTTACACAGTCCAATCATGTTTTTAATGGCAACTGGACTTGATGCACCATGTGCAATAATCACATTGCCATTGATTCCAATGATAGGACTCCCTCCGTACTTTTCGTAATTGGTGTTTTCTACAAACTCATTGGTCATCCCTTGGTCCTTCATGATGTTATAGATGGACTCACCCATTTTTAACATGATGTTTCCCGTAAAGCCGTCCGTCACAATGACGTCAGCTTTTCCTTTGAAGAAATCTTTTCCTTCAATATTACCGATAAAATTAATGCTGTTGTTTGCTTTCAATAAAGCGTGGGTAGCTTGGGCTAAAATAGAACCTTTTTGTTCTTCTTCACCAATATTGATTAGACCTACGCGAGGAGATTTAATACCTGTGGTGGCTTCGAAATAAACGGAGCCTAATAAGGCAAATTGTTCCAACATTTCTGGTTTACAGTCTGCATTGGCACCAATGTCCAACATCACCGCGTATTGACCATTTGTTTGTGGAACATAACCTGCGATCGCAGGTCGTTGGATGCCTTCAATGGTTTTTACTGAGAACAAAGAGCCAACCATCATGGCGCCTGTATTTCCTGCCGAAGCAAAGACATCGGCTTTGCCCTCCTTTAAAAGACCAAACCCAATTCCGATGGAGGAATTGGGTTTTTGGGATAAAGCTCGAGTAGGGTGTTCACCCATTTCAATCACTTGATCTGCGTGAATGATTTGAATTTGCGTTCCCACATATTGATGTTCATCCAAAATCGATTGAATGATATCACGCGGACCTACGGCTAGAATTATTTCATTATTGGAAAGACTGGGAAGTGCTAAAAGTATACCCTCTAATACTGCTTTTGGAGCAAAATCTCCACCCATCACGTCGACCGCTATTTTCATCTAATTATGTTTAATTACTAAAGCTTGAGGCAAAAATAGTATTAAATTTAGTCAAAAAATAGCATTTTAACGGGATATTTTCGCTAGAAGCAAAAATAAGTTCTTTTCCTTGATAAAGAGAAATAAGACTAAGAAGAATAACCTTCTACAATCATCTTTCCTTTATAGAATAAGTTTCCTTCGTGAACGTGTGCACGGTGGAATAAATGAGTTTCTCCTGTTTGGCTATCCACAGATAATTGTCTTGGAGTGCTAAAATCGTGAGAACGTCTTTTGTCACGGCGTGTGGTTGAAATTTTTCTTTTAGGATGTGCCATTGTATGTAAATTGAATTAATTTCTAATTATTGTCTGTTAATTTTTTTAATGCTGCCCAGCGTGGGTCTATACTTTCTTCCTCTGTTTTGGGGATATCTGTATCCTTAACTGTGGTATATAAAAATTCATTTTCTGCTAATTCATCTTCTGGTTTTATAAACCTAGGATGTAATTTTTTCATAGGTACTTGTAAGGCTATGAAATCATACAAATCCTGCGATAAATTAAGTTTTGGCTCCTTCCTGTCAATCATAAACAGGTTGTCGCCCAAGTCTTCAAAATGATCCCCGTATTTGTAAATTAACTTTTCCTGAATATCAATGGGAAATTCAAATTCCTCATTGGATCGATCACAAATTAAATTCAAATAGCCTTTGATTTTCATCAAAACCTGAATCATGGTAGCCGATTTAGATAACTCTATTTCTGCCTGAAACTTGCCTTTTTGTACCCATTCCTGCTCAAAAGCCTTTAAGAAGTCATCTCCGCCCTCAAAACTATATCGGTACGATTTGTCTTCTAGGGAAATGATGGGTATCTGATAGGCATCCAATACTTTCATTGTCTCTTGCGTAAAAAGGATTGCAAAATTAGTCATTTTTTTGGAAACAGCAAGGCCAAGCTGGAACAATTTGATAAAATCTTACGACCTTTGAATTCATGATTCAACTACCTGCTTCTATCCGTTCATTTATCCGCACTTGGCTGTTCTTTGAAGTTCTTGTTTGGATTTATGTCCTTGCTTTTTCTCGGTTTGATCAAATGCGCTGGATTAATGAGTGGCATCAACCTGTGTTGGATCTCATTTTTAAGTTTTTTACCAGTTTAGCCGAAGTATTCCTACCCTTGCTTTTTGCTCTTTTTCTATACTTCCAAAAGCGTAAATGGGTTTTACCTTATTTGGGATCCTATTTGCTATCCACCTTGATTACCCAAGCTTTAAAGCATTTAGTCTTTGCTGGGAACTTGAGGCCCTTTGCCTATTTTCGAAATGAAAGTTATGACTGGTACATGGTGCCTGGGGTATTTATCAATGAATTTAATAGCATGCCTTCTGGTCATACAGCTGCAGCATGGTTTATGTTTTTCTGGATGGCTTTGGCGGCAAAATCAGCTCGCTGGGGTGTTTTCTTGGCCTGTCTGGCCGCTGGAGTAGCCCTGTCGCGCGTTTACCTTTTTCAGCATTTTCCCATCGATACGGCCGTTGGAGCTATCATCGGTGTACTTAGCTCTGCCATCCTATATTATTTGACCATCTTTAAAAAATCGGCTCATGAGTCCAATCCTTCTGCGTAAACCTTACCTTTTTTGGTTCATGATCGGCGCCTTGGTATATATTCCTTTTCTAGGTGCTAGTCATTTATTCGATTGGGATGAAATCAATTTTGCTGAGTCCGCTAGGGAAATGATTAAAACGGGCGACTACCTCAGTGTGCAGATTAATTTTATGCCTTTTTGGGAGAAACCTCCCTTATTTATATGGCTTCAGGCTTTGAGTTTTCAGTTTTTCGGAACTTTTACCGACACAGCTTGGACTAGCATGGAATTTGCTGCTCGCTTTCCCAATGCCCTCATTGGAATAGCGACACTTTTAATCTTATATCGGATAGGAACGACACATTTTTCCTCCAAAATGGGGCATTTGTGGGCCTTTTCTTATCTTGCAGCCATCACTCCTCATGTTTATGCTAGCTCAGGAATCATCGATCCTTTATTCAATTTGTTGATTTTCTTGGGTATTTATCATTTGGTTCTATCCTATTGGGAAAATTTTGCCATCAAAGAACTTCTCATTTCAGCCATTTTCATCGGTTTAGCTTTATTGACCAAAGGCCCCGTAGCGCTATTAATTTGGGGATTATGCGCCCTAACTTATGTGGTATTGAATCCAAAGGAGTGGAGCCGACTACTAGCCTGGTTGAAAGCCTTGACATGGGTGAGCATCATTGCGATTCTTTTCTTCATTTCTTGGTATGGAATCATCGCATTGAAATTTGGATCGGGGATTATTTCCGACTTTTTTGCCTATCAAATTCGCCTATTAACAACGGGTGACGCAGGTCATGGGCAACCTTTTTATTACCATGCACTCGTTTTACTTTTTGGATGTTTTCCAATCTCCATTTGGGCCATAAGTCCTTTAATTTCTCGAAAATCGGAAGTCAATTTGGCAACTCTACAAGAGCGTGATCTAAGTGTTTGGTTTCGAATATTATTTTGGGTGGTCTTGATTTTATTCAGTTTGGTTAAAACCAAGATTGTCCATTATTCCTCCATGTGTTGGATTCCATTGAGCTTTTTTTCTGCTCGTGTATTGTGCGATTGGGAGACGGGCTTGGGAACTTGGAAAAAATGGTATAGCATTGGCCTTTTGGTTATTGGCTTGCTTTTTTCCTTCATCCTATCTTTAATACCCTATATTGGAACGCATTCTTTTGAATTTATTCCTTTGATTCAAGACAAATTCGTACAAGGAAATTTGCAGGCACCCGTTTATTGGTCAGGTTTTGAAATCTTGATAGGAATAGGCTTTGCTTTGGCTATCATCTATTGGATTGCTCGCAAAGGAGCTGTTTCTTCCAAGCGAATCTATGGATTGATGATTTCAGGGATTGCCATTATTATGTTATACATGGCTTTGGTAGTACCCAAAATTGAAGGCTATACCCAGGCGACAGTCATTGATTTTTACGAATCCAAGGTGGGACAAAACGTGTACATTGAAACCGTTGGTTTCAAATCATTTGCACACCTGTTGTATTTTCAAAAATTGAGTGCCTCCCCAGATGGGGAAACACTCTTAAGGATTCAACGTGTAGATAGGCCTACCTATTTTATCATGAAAAACGATGTGGATGATGCGATGAAATATCATCCCAACATCACCTTTATGAAAGAGGAGAATGGATTTCTATTTTTTAAGCACAAATAACTAAAAAACTAACCTGAATTCGGGTTAAGAAATAGAATAAAAAAGCTGGTTCATAAGAGGTTTTTGTGTTTATTAGTAGTTGATAATCAGTTAATTAACAGTATTTATTCTTCTTATGTACCAAGATAAAATTATTGAAATCTTCGTTGAAGGTGATGATTTTGTCAAAAAATTCAAAAAGTATCTTAAAAGCAAAGAAATTGGCTTTAGAATCCAAGAAAAAAGCTAGAAATAGAGCTTCTCAAATGTCGGATTCCGAAATTATTACCATAATGATTGGATTTTGCCTTGGAGCCCATCGTTGTTTAAAACATGATACTTTCAAGTCATTAAAGAGCATTACGGCCATTTGTTTCCAAAATTGGTTTTTACAATCGTTTTATTGAATTTCAAGTAAAGGTGGTAGTGCCTTTTATGCTTTTTTTGAAAGAATGTAGATTAGCAAAGTGTAGCAGTGTTAGCTTTATTGACTCCACAACAATATAAAGTTTGTCGAAATCAAAGGATTACTTGGCACAAAACCTTTCACTGCCAAAAGAGGGAAGAGTAGTATGGGCTGGTTTTATGGTTTTAAATTGCACTTAATCATCCATGAAAAGGAAAAAATATTTGCATTTCACCTCTCGCAAGGCAATGTTGATGATCGAATTATTAAAGTTGTTCAAGAACTGACTAAGAACATTTTTGGTAAATTATTTGAAACAAGGGTTATTTAAGCAAAGCCTTGTTCGACACAATTTCAAAGCTGGAATACAGCACTACACCAAAGTAAAGAAAAATTGGAAGAATCATTTGATGTGTCTGAAAGATAAAATACTACTCCGAAAAAGAGCAATTATTGAAACTGTTAATGACGAACTGAAAAATCTCTATTAACTGGAACATTCAAGACATAGATCACTTAATGGCTTTTTGTTCAATATCATTTCAATTTTAACGGCCTACAGCTACTTTCCTCCAAAGCCATCTTTGAATATTCAAACTGAAAAAACAAACCAGCTTGTATTTTGGGCTTAATCCGAACTCAGGTTAGTAAAGGAATGCCCCAAGTATTTTAAGAATGTGTAAATTTGCAATTATTTGAATTTTACAAAAATGGAAAATATAAGTATCAAGGCTTTTTATCAAGATATCGGCTTTACTTTAGAGAATTTTTTCAATCCCAAAAATGCTAGGGATCTTGGGCATTTTAATGTTTTTGATAGTGCCAAGTTTTACCATAGCAGCAGAAACAAGGCCGAAATGGCTTATAATCGAAGGTTGTATTATAAAATCAGTTTAATAAAAGGGAGAAATCTTGTAGAGTTTGCAGGCAAATCGGTAATCATAGAAACCCAAGGTATTTTATTTGCCACACCAAAGATACCTTATAGATACATTCCACAAGACAAGGAACAAAGGGGATTTTTTTGTGTCTTTACTAAAGAGTTTTTGTCAAAATCATTGACTGGGCAGAGTTTAGATGATTTTCCAATTTATAAAATCAATAGTGATTTTGTATATCAACTCTCTGACGAGCAGTATGCTAAGCTTGAAATTATATTCAAAAAAATGGATGAAGAATTATCTGCTGACTATGCATATAAGTATGACCTGATACGCAACTACGTGTTAGAGCTTATTCATGCTGGCCAAAAATTGAAACCCATAGATAGTTTATCCAACGCCACAAACGCTTCTAGTAGAATTACTTCGCTTTTTATTGAGCTGCTAGAAAGGCAGTTTCCAATTGAAAATCATTCTCAGGTAATTCAACTCAAAACACCCACTGATTTTGCTAAAACGTTAGGTATACATATCAATCATTTAAATAAAGTATTGAAAGAAGCTACGGGCAAAAGCACTACTGAAATAGTAAATGGAAGAATTGCTGAAGAAGCTAAAATTCTACTCAAACAAACCCAATGGAATATTTCTGAGATTGCTTATACGCTTGGTTTTGAAGAAGTAGCCCATTTCTCTAATTTTTTTAAGAAACACACTCTTTTTTCACCACTGAAATATAGAAATGATTGAATTTTGTAAATTATAGATTGACCTTTGCAAAGGTTACTTATTTATTTTGGTTGAACTTTGCACTTAACTAAAATATATAAAAATGAACAAGTCAACAAGATTAGGAAATAGCACACTTCAAATAAACCGACTGGGTCTTGGCTGTATGGGGATGTCAGAGTTTTATGGTGCTTTTGATGAAGCAGAGTCTATAAAAACTTTGCAGGAGGCGATTGAATTAGGTGTAAATTTTTTTGATACAGCCCACATGTATGGTAGTGGGGCTAATGAAAAATTACTTGGAAAAGCTTTTTCAGGCAAATGGAACGATATAGTGGTGGCTACTAAGTTTGGTGTGTTGCGTGGGCCAAATGGCGAATGGTTAGGACTGAATGGACAACCTGAGTATATCAAAGAAGCTTGTGAGCTGAGTTTGACAAATTTAGGCGTTGAAACTATTGATTTATTTTACATGCATCGACAAGCACCTGATGTGGATATAGAGACGATTGTAGGTGCTATGTCTGATTTAGTAAAAGAAGGAAAAGTAAAATACATAGGCATATCTGAAGTAAATGCCGAAACCATTCGTAGAGCCCATAAGGTGCATCCGATAAGTGCAGTCCAATGTGAGTTTTCACTATGGTCTCGTGAACCCGAACAAGAGATTTTAGAAGTTTGTAAAGAGCTTGGAATAACCTTTGTTTCATACAGCCCGCTAGGTAGAGGATTTTTGACAGGTGCTTATAAAAGTAGGGCCGATTTTGAAGCTGGCGATTTTAGATTGGACAATCCCCGATTTACCGAAGAAGCCTTTCAAGGAAATTTAAAATTTATAGAAATAATTGATCAAATAGCAAATGGCAAAGGTGTAACTAAAGCCCAAATAGCCCTAGCTTGGATATTGAGCCAATATGAAGAAATCATAGCTATACCTGGTACAAGAAAAATACATAGATTGGAAGAAAATTTAGGTGCATACAATATTGAGCTAACCTTATCTGATTTAGAATTGATTGAAAAATCTATTCCAAAAGATACAGTAGGTAGTAGATATTAATTTTGAAAACAAGGGAATAGGACTGCAGAATACAATCCTTATTCCAACCTTATTCCAAGAATTTTTTACTCATTTCGGTACCATCCTATTATGTGTTTAAATGTAAAAAAAAATAATGAAGGCCAAAACCAACACTATTTTCTACTTACACACTTTAAGAGATGGGGCCACTCTAACTAAAACTAGCCCGAAACTCTAATGGTGACACGTTGGTTTTACTTTTAAACAGCTTGCTAAAGCTCTGGCTATGTTCAAAGCCTAATTCATAAGCAATCTCCGAAACCGTAAGATTAGTCGTTGATAGTTTTTCTTTGGCTTTTTCGATGAGTTTATTGTGGATGTGCTGTTGAGTGTTTTGACCTGTAAGGCTACGCAATAAATCACTCAAATAATTTGGGGAAAGGTGTAGATTTTCAGAAAGGACCTGTACTGTTGGAATTCCTTGCATTAAAGATGTATCGGAATTGAAATAGCCGTCCAAAATAGCTTCTAACTTTTGTATTAAATCATTATTTATCGCTTTGCGAGTAATGAATTGTCGTTTATAAAAACGATTACTATAATTCAATAACAATTCAATTTGAGACACTACGACATCTTGGCTATAGTCATCAATTCTTTCGTTGAGCTCTTTTTGCATGATTTCAAAAACAGAAAAGATGATATCTTTTTCACTATCTGATAAATGCAAAGCTTCGCTTACATCGTATGAAAAAAACCCATACTGTTTTATGTTTTTTGAAAGTGGGTATTTCAATAAAAAATCGGGATGGATGAACAACGTATATCCCGAATAGTCGCTATTATGATCACCATTTGTGCCACCTAACTGATTAGGCTGGGTGAATAACATGCCACCTTCATCAAAATCATAAAAGCTTTGACCATACTTGATTTTGCCTTTTAGATTTGTTTTATAGGAAATTTTATAAAAGTTATGAATAAATGACTTTGGTAGCTTTGAAAGATCAAAACGATTGTCTAAGTTTTCTATTAAACTTATTAGAGGATGCTTGGGCTTTGGTAGCTCAAGCATCCTATGTAATTGAGACAAGGATTCAAATCTATATGGTATATCTTCTTCCTTTTTCATTATGTAAAATTTTAATTTTGAATGACATAAACATTATTTAATATTTTCGAATGCACTTGCCCTGGACGTAATGCCTATTTATTCAACCATTTTGAAAATATCCGAGTATAAAATGGCAATAGTATATAAACCATAACAGGAACTAAAAAACCTGTAAGTATACATGTTCGCAAAGGCAAAGGAATTTCTATTAAATACTCTCCGAAAACATAGAAAATCAATGTTATTAATGGATATATCGCAAGCCAAATCAGAAATGTTGTTTTATGTTTTGTGTTCTTACTCATTTTTATTTTTAATAGATTATGAAAATTTCTACCAGGGTATTTCTCCTGTTACTGGATTGGTTTCTTCGCAAAAAAGCTTCCCTGTTGGACCATCTTGTTCAAGTAAGGCATACTTTACAATTCTTTTTCCTGCATCTTCAACTGTACCTGTGCCACGATGTGCATTGAAATCAGTTTTGGTAAATCCTGGACTAACTGCATTGACTTTAAAAGCCGTGTCTTTAAGTTCATAAGCTAATATGACCGTGTACATGTTTAGGGCAGCTTTTGATGAATGGTAAACTGCCCCTTTGAAATTGTAATACTTGTATGTTGGGTCGCATGATAAGGTTATAGAACCTTGACTGGAACTTACGTTGACAATTCTTGGCTCGTCAGACTTTTGCATTAAGTCTATAAATGCTTGCGTAACTCTAACAACACCAAACACATTTGTTTCGTAAACAGTATTAAATTGTTGCATGGTTGCAGAAAGTGCTGATTGAGGCATTCCACCATTAATACCTGCGTTGTTTACAAGAATGTCTAATACATTGCTTTGGTCGCCAATTATTTTTCGTGCTTTTTGCACGGATTCGTCATTGTCAACATCTATTGCAATTGCTTCAACACTCTTAAACCCTGCTGATTTAAGTTCTTCAACGGCTTTCTGCCCACTTTCTAAATTGCGGCTTCCTAGATAAACAAACACGTTGTTTTGTAAAAGCTGTCTTGCTACTTCTAAGCCAATGCTTTTGTTAGCTCCTGTGACTAATGCTACTTTTTTATTCTCCTTTGTCATTTTTAATTATATTTTTAACTATTTGATATGCAAAGGTCAAAAGATTGTCTTTCCTACATGTAGCCAAATTGGGGTATTGTGTAGGTGAAATGAGGATTGTGAGTTTTCGCATTAGGGATAGTAATGAAAATCCTTTTTGAGGTACGAACAAAGATTGCTTTGAATAGCCCGACCCGCAGGGAAATGCCCCAATAGTCTTAATCTAATTCTTGATCAACTTGTACTTTTCATTAGGTTCATAGGTATCGTACCATGCTACTACATGGCCAAGGATGGGTAATAAATCTAAACCTTTTTGAGTAAGTGAATACTCTACTCGTGGCGGGGTTTCGCTAAATGACTGCCTAATTACAATACCATCTTCTTCTAATTCTTTGAGCTGCTCTGTTAAAACTTTTCGAGTAATTAAAGAAATATAAGCATCTAGTTGTCCAAAACGAACCTTTTTATCTTGTATAACCCAAACAATGATGGGCTTCCATTTTGTGCCAATTACTGCCATTGACCTTGTAAGCGTACAATCCGAAAAACTAAATCGTTCATCTTTCATTTTGATTTTATTTAAATGTTACTGCAAAGTAACTACTTTATTTTCTTATAAGTATCATAACGAAACAATTAAAAGTACCTTTATGAAACAAATAAAAATAATATAAAAAAATGAATAAAGATTTAACAAACAAAGTTGCCATTGTCACGGGTGCATCAAAAGGAATTGGTGTAGGAATAGCAAAACAATTGAGTACAGCTGGTGCAAAAGTGATCGTGAATTATGCATCGAGCAAGGCAGATGCCGAAAGAGTAGTTGGTGAAATTACAGCTAATGGTGGCACTGCTATGGCCATTCAAGCGGATGTATCAAAAGCGACTGATGTAAAAAGGCTATTTGAAGAAACCAACAATGCGTTTGGCAACATAGACATTTTAGTAAATAATGCTGGGGTATTTGAGGTAGCATCTTATGAAGCTTCAACGGAGGATGCATTCCACAGAATGTTTAATATTAATGTGCTAGGAACACTGATTGCATCGCAAGAGGCCGTAAAACACTTTGAAGGGAAGGGTGGAAGTATCATCAATATTAGCTCGGTAGTTAGCAAAAATCCTGAACCTTTTGTGTCACTATATTCAGCATCAAAAGCAGCTGTAAGTATGTTGACAAAGGCGAGTTCACAGGAACTTGGGCCTAAAAATATTCGTGTGAATTCTATTTTGCCTGGTACGATTCATACAGAAGGCTTGATTAACTTAGGTATTGAAAAAGATTCTGATATGCTTAAAGGATTAGTTGCTAGGGTTGCCTTAGGGCGATTAGCGAAACCAACAGATGTAGGCGATTTAGTAGTTTTTCTTTCTTCTGATGAGGCTACTATGATTACAGGCCAAGAGATTGATATTTCAGGGGGAATGAGGTAAGATTTGAATATATTAGTAAGAAGCCACAAATTTGTATTTGTGGCTTCTTCGCATTAGGGATAGAAACGAAAATCCTTTCTAATTCTTCGGTAAGTTCTACTAATTCTAAACCAACGAGTTCTGATGGTCTTTTTAGTTCTCTCACTATACCTTCTTCATCTATGGCTACAACATCTTTGGGCTTGGTAACTTTGTGGTGTTTTTTGATTCCTTCCAATGACCAATCTCTATCAATATAAGAAATGCCATGTTCTAAGCACAGCCCTGTATTGTCTAACACTAAGCCATTTTATTTACCAGATAATGTTCGCATACAACGGCCTAAAGCTACTTTCCCCCAAAGGCATCTTTGAATATTCAAACTGAAAAAACAAACCAACTTGTACTTTGGACTTAACCCGAACTTAGGTTAAACTAATTCTTTTTCCGTAAAGAAGAATGCCCCTTCAACGGCTGCATTTTCGTCTGAATCAGAACCATGAATGGCATTGGATTCCAAAGATCTCGCAAATTGCTTACGAATAGTTCCTTCGGCTGCTTGTGCTGGGTTGGTAGCACCGATAAGTTTGCGGAAATCCTCCACAGCATTTTCTTTTTCTAAAACCATGGGAATGATGGCTCCTGAGCACATGTAATCACACAAACTTTGGAAGAATGGTCGCTCCGCGTGAACGGCATAAAACGCACCTGCTTCTTCACTACTTAATTGTACTTTTTTAAGAGCAATGATTTTAAATCCGGCAGCTTCAATTTGTTGAATGATGGGTCCTGTGAATCCATCAGCGACAGCATCCGGCTTAATCATGGTAAAGGTGCGATTTGTAGGCATAGTAAAATTTTTATTCAAATTTATCTTTAACTTTGCGAACGCCCAAATTTATTATGGCGCTTTATTAATTTTATGTCTTCCATTTCGGCGCTTCACGCACAATTAACCTCTGGTACTAAGGCAGTCATTACGACGCACTTTAATCCTGATTCAGATGCCATCGGTTCATCACTCGCCTGGCAAAATTATTTAAACCAATTGGGTTTAGAAGTAAGTGTCATCGTACCATCAGCGGTTTCGGCGAACTTAACATGGATGCCAGGTGCCGAGCAAATTCTGAATTTTGAAGATACCTTGCATCGAGTTCAAATCGAGGCTTTGTTGAAGGGAGCCGCTTTTATTTTTTGTTTGGATTTTTCAGGTATGCAACGTTTGCATGGATTAAGTCACCCCATCAAGGCAGCGCGGGGAATAAAAGTGGTGATCGATCATCATTTAAATCCTGAGGACTTTGGAGATTATTATTACCACCGCATCACGGCTGCTTCTACCTGTGAGCTGATTTTTGATTTAATTCAAGAATGGGGAGATGATGCCTGTATCAATGAAGAAATGGGTTCATGTTTGTATTCTGGTATTATGACCGACACGGGCTCATTCCGACATCCGAACACCACGGCTCATGTGCATGAAGTCGTTGCCCAGCTCATTCAAAAGGGAGTCAATACCAATGCCATCCATCGAAAGATTTTTGATTCAGCTAGTTTAGATCGTTTACGATTTTTAGGACATGTCTTGGCGAACCGATTGGATTATTTGCCAGAATATCATTTGTCTTTGATGTGGATCACCGAGGAAGATCAGAAACAATATAATTCACAAGCTGGAGATACAGAGGGAATTGTGAATTATGGACTGCAAATAGCGGGTGCCATTTGGGCCATCTTATTGATTCAGAGGCCAGATGGGATTAAACTGTCTTTTCGTTCCATTGAGCCATTTGCTGTGAATGAATTCGCATCTAAGTATTTTGAGGGTGGTGGGCATAAAAATGCTTCCGGTGGTCGATTTTCTTCTAGCTCCATCGAGGGAGCGAAGGAAAAATTGCAAGAAGTGTTACCTTTGTATCTTTCTGAAATAAATCGAGTTAAAAATTTATAAACGAAACAATCTAAAACAATCCATAACAGACTTAGGTCTCAACAAAACAATCATGCGTAAACAACTCATTGGTCTTTTATCCGCAGTCGTATTATTGTCTGCATGTAATCAAAACAAAGTCGAGGTGATCGACGGAGTGAAAATTCAATTTCACAGTCATGACGACAAAGCCAAAAAATTAAAAGATGGAGACATCATTACTTTTGGATTAGTAATTAAAAATTCAACGGATTCTGTTTTGCAGGACACATACAAAGAAGGAAAACCAGGTAAAGGAATGATCCAAGCGCCGAATAACGCTCCAGGTTCTTTCAAGGGAACTTTTGAAAATGGTTTACGTTTATTAGCATTAGGCGACAGTGCGACCATTTTGGTTCCTATTGATAGCTTAACCAAGAACATTCAAGCGCCCCTGCCTCCATTCTTGAAGCCAGGTTCTGATTTGAAATACACCGTGAAGGTATTAAAAGTGCAATCTCGTGCGGAGTTTGAAAAAGAAATGGAAAAAGAAGCTGCTGTGAATAAGCAAGCTGCGGCAGGAAAATTAGCGCAAGAGCCTAAAGTGATAGCTGACTATGTAGCCAAATCAGGTAAGACATTCCAAAAATCTGCTTCAGGTTTATATTATTCTATCCTTAGCCCAGGTGCTGGTGTTTCGGCTAAAATGGGTGAGACTTGGACTGTAAATTACCGTGGTTCATTCTTAGACGGTAAAGAATTTGATAAAGGCAGTGCCGCTGAAATGCCATTAGGTCAAATGATTCCAGGTTTTAATGAGGCGTTGACTTTATTGAAAAAAGGAGGGAAAGGCGTATTTGTGATTCCGTCTGCCTTAGGTTATGGAGATCAAGAGCGTGGTCCTATTCCAGCCAACTCGGTATTGGTATTTGAAGTAGAGTTATTGAACAAAAAATAAATTTTAAGGGGATTTCGGTCCCCTTTCTTATTTATTCCATACGAATCCGATAGCATTTTCGTTTAGTATGGAATAAAATGGAGTGAATTAGTGAATGTATATGATGATGGTCAATCGAATGTTTGTTAGAATTAGTGCTTTTTTAGCTTTGACTTTGGGTTTGGGGGCTTGCTTAAGCAATGTGGAATTGGTAGATGAAATTAGAGCCAAAGAAAATCAAGCTCAGATTGCTTCTTATTTTTCTAAACTTGGACAAAGCCCGATTGTCATGGAAAATGGGGCTTATTATGTGGTCACCAAGAGTAATCAAGGAGGCGAATTAGCGACCAAAGGCGATACGCTCTCGGTCCATTACGAATTCGCAAATTTGGTCACGGGTCAAGTTTTGGATAGTACAGATCGCAAGTTAAACGCGCCTTACGTTTACCGTTATGGTTTTACCAATCCAGTGTTTAGTCGTTTGATGGCTTTTGTACGGGAAGGGGAAGAAGCTGTCATGGCTTTGCCAGGAACATCTCAGGATTTTCCAGGTCTTCCTGCTTATACACCCATGAAAGTTACGATTAAGTCCTACAAAGTTCGCTCACAAACAGATAATATCAATGAGTTTATTGCAGCAAGAAAATATGTTGTAACAGAAACTACCGAAGAAGGTTTACGTTTCATTCAGCTCGTGAAAGGAACGGGAGAATTACCAGCTACAGGAAAAGTAGTGAAGATTAAATATACGGGTAGATTCCTAAATGGTTTTGCCTTTGATGGTAATATGTTGAAAACGGATAGCCTTTCTGTGACCATTGGTGGGACACAAACAGTACAGGGATTCCAAAAAGGAATTGAAAAAATGCGTTTGGGTGAAAAAGCAATTTTAGTATTTCCTTCCACCTTGGGTTACGGTCAATCAGGTTCTGGATCCATTCCAGGTTATACACCTCTGATGTTTGAAGTTTATTTAGCCAAAATTAATGAGTAGTTACCATGAATAGAAGTACAATTTACCTAAGTTTAGTTTTCATACTGGCAATTTTCGGATTTTCAAGTTGCAATTTTAATGCCATAGACCAACAAGTTGAAAATAACGATAGTGAAATTCAAAAATACATTACGAATAATAAGTTAAATGCCCAGAAGTCACCTGAAGGCATGTATTATTCCATTTTATCTGCTGGAACCTCTGGCAAGCAAGCCAATTATACGGATTTAGTTAAGTTTCACTATGTGATGACCTTATTAAATGGCTCTAAAGTAGATTCCACTTCACGCGTATTAAAACAACCCAGGGGCTTTGTGACCGGAAGTTTTGAAAGTATTTTTTCACTTCCATTGCGTTATATGAAAGAAGGGGACAAGGGAGTATTTATTTTACCAGCCAATCTAGCCTTTGGTGGTAGTTCTTATGGTAATGGATTAATTCCCGCCTTTTCAGTCATTAAAATAGATATAGAGTTGCTTTCCATTCAAACGGAAAATCAGGTGATCGAAGAAATGAAGAAAACCTATAATGTCAATAATCCAGAAGTGACAGCCACAGGTTTGATTTTTCAAAAAACAATTTCCAATCCTACTGGTAAAGTATTAACTCCTGCACAAACTTATTTGGTAAATTATACAGGACGGTTAGGCTTTAGTTATTTAAAATTAGATGCTGCTGGAAAGGTTATTTTTGATCCAATTTTTGATTCCCGTACGGGCGCTTCTATGTTGGTAGGTGCGGGTCAGCTAATTTCAGGTTTTGATGAAGGAATCATGAAATTAAAAATGGGTGAAAAGGCCATGATCATCATACCTTCAAAATTGGGGTATGGTGCTAATAATCAAGGTTCAATTCCTGCGAACTCCCCATTGTGTTTTGAAATAGAAGTTCCTATTCAATAATTTTATGCTGCCCAAATTGTATCTAGCCACGCAAAATCTCCATAAAGTGGAAGAGATTGAGGCCTTATTGAAAGGACTTTTTGAAGTAAGAACAGTTCAAGATTTAGGACTTACCGAAGAAATACCAGAAACGGGAAGCACCTTGGCAGAGAATTCCTTGTTGAAAGCACAATTCATAGCCAATCGTTATCAGGTTACTTGTTTATCGGATGATTCAGGATTAGAAGTGGAAGCCTTAGGATGCGCTCCTGGTGTTTATTCAGCTAGGTATGCTGGGGAGCCTAAAAATGACCAAAGAAATCTTGATTTACTTTTGCATAATTTGAGTACCGAAAAACATCGGAATGCTCGATTTGTTACGGTTCTGACCTACCACACTCAAGGACAATACAGGCAGTTTGAGGGGGAAATACAAGGTCAAATCACGCATGAAGCCCGAGGAACATCAGGTTTTGGGTATGACCCTGTCTTTCAACCCGAAGGATTGTCAAGAACATTTGCTGAAATGAGCTTGACAGAGAAAAATCAAATGGCTCATCGAGCCCGCGCTTTACAAAAATTCAAGATATTTGTCGACGAAAGTCGAAAATCTCACGACAAATAGTAGAATTGTTCCAATCAATCTGTATTTTTGTTTCAGTATCATATAAGCTTTAACCTTGTTCAACGGTAGATTAATGAATTGGAGCAGTCGTGTATTTTTGGCTCTGCTGATTCTTTTGGTGGGTGTACATTGGGCTCAGGCACAATTTGTGATCAAGGGAAGAGTAACTGATGCTTCAAATGGAGATCCAGTACCCTTTGCATCGGTGGGCTTGGTGGGTCTAAATTTAGGGACGACCACTAATTTTCAAGGTGAATATACCTTTCATTCCAAAGTCTTAACGGATTCTCTTTTTGTATCCTTTGTTGGGTATAAAAAACGTGTCAAATTCATTGACAAAAAGAAAGCATTTCAGGAAGTAAATTTTCAAATGGATCCTGCACAAAGGTCCTTACAAGAGGTTATCGTGTATTCGGGTGAGAATCCCGCTTTTAAAATATTACGTCAAGTGGTCAAGCAGCGTGACGTGAATGATCGCAATAAATTGACGGCCTACGAGTATGATTCTTATACCAAAATGGAGCTGGATGTGGATAACATTTCGGAGAAATTGAGGAATTCGAAAATCATGAAACAGATAGAATCTTCCATTAAGAAGTTTGAGAAAGAAGCGGGGGAGGATGGAAAGCCTGTCATTCCGACCTATATATCCGAGTCCATCAGTAAATTTTATTATCGAGAGTCGCCTAAACGAAAGAAGGAGAAAATTATCAAGACCAATATAAAAGGTGTTGGTGTTCAGGATGGAGGTTTTATTTCCCAATTGGTCGGGGGGAATTTGATAGCTAATTATAATTTTTACCAAAATTATGTTCCTTTTTTTGGTAAGGATTTTGCCAGTCCCATTGGAGATAATTGGAAAGGGAATTACAAGTTCTTTCTTGGGGATACCGTCAATGTGGATGGCCATGTTTGCTATCAATTGGATTTTGATCCTAGAAATCCACAGGATTTAGTGTTTACGGGTCAAATGTGGATAGATACCACGAGTTTTGCTTTGGTTCAAATAGATGCGGCTATCGATAAGCAAGCCAATTTGAATTTCATAGATAAAATTAAAATATCCCAGGAATTAGAACAGGTGGGAGAAGGAGCTTGGTTACCTTCCCGTACCCGTTTTTTGATTGATATTGAAGAGCTGACCAAAGGTTCAGCTGGGATGTTGTTGAAGATGTATATTTCCAATAAAGGTTTTGTGGTGAATCAGCCTAAATCGCTGGATTTTTATGATTTAACTTCGGAGGTTGCCGAGGATGCTAAAGAACCTGACCCAGAGTTTTGGAAACATGCACGGTATGAGCCCTTGAGTCGACAAGATTTAACGGCCTTTGCTTTAATTGATTCGGTGAAGAATCTACCGATTGTTCGGACTTATGTTGAAATTGCGGAGATTGCACTGAGTGGTTACAAGAAATTCAATGATATTGAAGTTGGGCCATATTTGAGCAGTATTGCCGTGAATCGATTGGAAGGAGCTCGATTTAGATTGGGGTTTAGAACAAACTCCAATTTTGATAAGCATTGGATTTTACGAGGCAATGTGGGTTTTGGTACCCGAGATTTAGTTCCTAAATATTCAATTGAAGTCAATTATCTTTTCTCTAAAGCTAAGTGGACAATTGCTGGTTTGCGGCATTCCTATGATATAGAACGGGTTGGTTTAACGCCTGAGTTGATTGGAGATAATCGCTTATTTTATGCTTTCACTCGCTGGGGTGCATTCTCTGGTGCCTTTTTTAGAAGAGAAAGTGAGGCGTTTTTTAGTACAGAAGTGACCAAGGGATTGAGTTTTATGGCACAAATGAACACGCGTTCATTTGATCCATTGTTTAGATTCCAGTATCGTTTAAATCCGGAATTAGGAGATGCATCTCCTGTACAAGATTATTATCAAGAGTCCTTCGTCACCTTAGAGGCTAGATTTGCCAAAGGGGAGACCTTCATTATGAATGGGAATGAGCGAATTACGCTTTCTACTAAGCGGATTCCGGTAGTTACATTCCGCTACCAGCGAGGATTCAAAGGCTTTTTAGGAGGTGATTTTGATTATGAGCGCTTTACTTTGAAAGCCTATCAAACATTTAGGTTAGGAACATTTGGTCGGTCTGATTATACCCTCTCCTTAGGGTACACACCATCAAATTTACCTGCCCCTTTATTATTTCCTCATTTAGGAAATGAGACCTTATTTTTTGTGAGAAGCGCCTTCTCTACTATGAATTATTTTGAGTTTGTCAGCGATCAATTCGTCTCCTTGCAATACAATCATAATTTTGAAGGATTGTTGTTTAATCGAATTCCATTAATCAAGAAATTAAAATGGAGATTTATTGCCAGTGGAAATTTACTTTGGGGTAGTCAAAGAAAGGAAAATAAAGACATCATGAAGGATGTAAATAATCCATTGAAATCGAAGTTTTTAGATATGTATTCCTTTGATTCTCTAAATCCCAATATACCCTATGCTGAGGTGGGATATGGGATCGATAATATTTTTAAATTATTTAGGATTCAAGCCTTCCATCGTTTGACATATATGGACCATGGTTCACCTAAGGCTTTTCGCTTGATGGCTTCGGTTAATTTCTCATTTTAGGCATTTTTGGTATATTATTAAGATGAAAATTTAAACATTTCAAGAATGTTTTTAATCTTCTTGATTTTGGCTTTTTGCACCCCTATATTTGGGTTCTGCGCCTTTTTGAACTATGGTGACCTTTAATATTATTATGATTTTGATTCTCATTGGACTTTGTTTGTTGAGCTATATTTTGGGCTCAATTCCAACGGCCATTTGGTATGGTGAAGCCTACCATGGGGTGGATATACGTACCTTAGGAAGTGGTAATGCTGGGGCCACCAATACATTCCGAGTATTAGGTAAAAAAGCGGGAAGCATTGTGTTATTTGTGGATGCTTTTAAAGGGTTTTTAGCCACCTCTCTTTCTACTTTTTTGTTTTACCTTCATTTGATTGATTGGCAAACTTGTGTGTCATTAAAAATCGTGTTTGGCTTTTTGGCCGTTTTAGGTCATTTACTACCTGTTTTTTGTGATTTTAAGGGAGGTAAAGGCGTAGCAACATTGATGGGTATGGTCTTGGCCTTACATCCAGAAGCAGCTTTAGTCAGTATAGCGGTGTTTTTACTGGTATTCTATGTTTCAAATTACGTCTCCTTAGGTTCCATGATTGCTTCTTTGGTTTTTCCATTCTTGATGGTTTTTAAGGTATTTGGAGATGAATTCCCAATTTTGATCTATTTTGGTTTCATAGTCGCTTTTTTGGTGATCTTTATGCACCGTAAAAATATTGCCCGCATCCTTCAAGGTACAGAAAATCGGATGTATCTAATCCCCCGAAAGAAACAATCCTAAGTCGTTTTTTTTTATCTTTGCACGTGGATGATTTACTCCCATTCACCTATCGATATGAAAAAAACACAAGCTTATATTCAAGCTAATCAACAGCGATTTTTAGAAGAACTTCTTGATTTATTACGCATACCGTCTATTTCTGCGGACCCAACCTATGCCGGAGATGTACGCAGAGCAGCGGAGTTTATAGCCAATAATTTACGTCAATCCGGTGCTGATCAGGTTCGACTGGAAGAAACAGCAGGTTTTCCTGTCGTTTATGGAGAGAAGATGATTGACCCCAAGGCTCCTACGGTCTTGGTATATGGGCATTATGATGTGCAGCCAGCCGATCCTTTGGAATTGTGGGAAAGCCCACCTTTTGAGCCAGTTATCAAAGATGAAATTATTTATGCCCGTGGTTCATGCGATGACAAAGGTCAGGTCTTCATGCACGTAAAAGCCTTTGAAGCTATGTTAGCTACCAATAACTTGCCCTGTAATATCAAGTTTATGATCGAAGGCGAAGAAGAGATTGGTTCCAATAACTTGGCCATTTTTGTGGCAAATAATAAAGAGTTACTCCAAGCGGATGTCATTTTGATTTCAGATACGGCCATTATAGCTAATGATATTCCTTCTATTGATGTGGGATTGAGAGGTTTAAGTTACTTGGAAGTTACGGTACAAGGTCCTAATCGCGACTTACATTCGGGAGTTTATGGAGGAGCGGTGGCCAATCCCATCAACATTTTGTGTGAGATGATTGCCTCGATGCATGATGAATTTAATCAAATAACCATACCTGGATTTTACGAAGCTGTACAAGAATTAGGAGCTACCGATAGAGCTGCTATGGCTCAGACACCTTTTGATTTAGAGGCATATCAAAAAGATTTAGGGATAGCTTCAGTACATGGAGAAAAAGGGTATTCCACATTGGAAAGAGCATCCATTCGTCCAACCTTGGATGTGAATGGAATTTGGGGAGGATATATTGGAGAAGGAGCTAAAACTGTTTTACCATCCTTAGCACATGCTAAGATATCCATGCGTTTGGTTCCAAATCAAAGTTCCGAAAAGATTACTCAATTGTTTACGGATCATTTTAAGTCCATTGCACCGAAAGGAGTAAAGGTAACCGTGACTCCACATCATGGAGGGGAGGCTTATGTGATGCCTACAGATACCATCGCATACCAAGCAGCTTCTAAAGCCTTAGCAGAAACATTTGGGAAAGAACCTGTACCTACTAGAGGAGGAGGAAGTATACCTGTTCCTACGGTTTTTGAAAAGGAATTGGGAATCAAGTCGGTCTTGATGGGATTTGGTTTAGATTCGGATGCGATACATTCTCCGAATGAGCATTTTGGTTTGTTTAATTTTTATAAAGGGATTGAAACCATCCCTCACTTTTTCAAGCACTTTTACGCACTTTCTACGAAATAATGACTGAGAATTTAAGTAAGCTAGCAACCGAATCTGACTCCAATTATTTGGATTTGGATAAACAGTCTGTTGATACGATTTTACGACAAATCAATGCGGAGGATAAGACTGTTCCCTATTCGGTGGAAATGGTGATTCCACAAATTGAAAAAGTAGTGGAGCAGGTCGTAGCTCGCATGGAAAGGGGGGGGCGCTTGTTTTATATTGGTGCTGGAACAAGTGGTCGGTTGGGCGTTGTAGATGCCTCTGAGTGCCCGCCTACCTATGGTGTTCCCCACGATTGGGTGATAGGGTTGATTGCGGGGGGAGATGGAGCTATTCGTAAGGCGGTAGAAAATGCCGAAGATGATGAAAAGCAGGCATGGTTGGATATGAAGGCATATGGTATTGATGAAAACGATGCCGTAATTGGTATTGCCGCTTCAGGTAGAACACCCTATGTCATAGGAGGTTTACGAGATGCTAATACCCATGGTGTTTTAACGGCCTGCATTGTATGCAATAAAGGAAGTGCCATAGCGCAAGTAGCCCAATATCCCATTGAAGTGGTTGTAGGGCCTGAATATGTAACGGGAAGTACACGAATGAAATCAGGAACTGCACAGAAATTGGTATTGAATATGATTTCTACGGCGGTGATGATTCGTTTGGGACGGGTTAGAGGAAATAAAATGGTGGATATGGCGTTAAGTAACCACAAATTGGTATTACGAGCTATTAGAATGGTGAAAGAAGCCACTGGAGTTTCTGAGGATAAAGCATCCGAATTATTGGATCAGCATGGAAGTGTTAGAGCAGCAGTGGATGCATTTCATGCTTCTATTTAATAAAAAGGGAGAAATATGCGTAGGAGCATATAGAAAATAACGTTTTAATCCCTTATTTTGCGTACAATTAAACATTCAATCAAAATGAAAAAAATATCAAAATTTATTTTGGCTGTAACTTTAGGAACATTTGCATTTGGTTTCCAAGCTAATGCCGACGATTTTCCTGCTGATATCAAGCCATTAATGCAAAAATATACTTGCTTTGCTTGCCATAAGGTAGATGCTCGTTTAGTTGGTCCGGCTTATACGGATGTAGCTAAGAAAAAGTATAGTAATGCAAAAATTGTAGAATTAATCGCGAATCCAAAGCCTGAGAACTGGCCAGGTTATCCACCGATGATGGCATTGAAAAATGTGCCAAAGGCGGATGCCATGAAGATTGCTGTTTGGATCAACTCATTGAAATAATCAAATAAAAAAATCCCGAATAGCTCGGGATTTTTTTATTTATGTATTCTGAGCGACTTATTTAGTCGCTTTTGTTTTTTTAGGAGCTTTAGCTACTTTTTCTTCTGTTGCTTCTGTCGCTACTTTTACTTCTTTCACCGCTTTGGGTGCTTTAGCCACTTTTTCAGCTTTGGGTTCCTCTACAGCAGGAGCTGTTTGAAACATATCTGGTGTATTGTTGACCAAAATCAAATACCAAGAAAGGATTTTTTTGATATCCGAAGCATATACTCGGTCTGAATCGTAGTTGGGAACGATGCTAGCTAATAATCCAAATAATTCCGAATCACTTGCTTTTTTAGGTTCAATGTTCAAATTACCTTGACAAACGGAATGAATCAATTGAAATAAGTCACCTAAAGGCAATGTGCTGTCTTGATGATCATCAAGGTAAAGGGAAATGTCCTTTAAAACCGAGATACGTGTTTGACCACTAACAACAGACTTTTGCTTTAGAGCATCTAATGTTTCTACAATAACCCCGGTACGTGTGGGTTTCAATACTCTAAATAATCCGCTTTTGCCTGAGATGTGGGCAATTTCATTTAATAATTCCATGTGTGATGTTTAATTCGGTCGCAAAAATATTAAGATTTCCTTGATTTATAGGGAGATGTGTCAATTAATTCCTGAATACTGGCTAAGATTTCTTCTCTTCCTTGGTGTTTTTCAGCAGAAGTGATGAACATTCTTGGTAAAGCCTCCCATGATTGTAGTAGGAATTCCTGGTAATGCTTGAAATGATCATCTACCTGTTTTTGAGATAATTTATCAGCCTTAGTGAACACGAGGTAAAAAGGAATTTGCTCTTCTGCCATTCTTTCCATGAAAGCAATATCCACGGGTTGAGGCTTTAAACGTAAGTCGACCAGTAAAAACAAACAAGTTAGGCTTTTACGATTGATTAAGTAATCCAAAATCATTTTTTCGAATTCCTTTCTCTTTTCTTTGCTTACCTGTGCATAACCATAGCCGGGTAAGTCCACTAAATACCAGTTATCATTAATCAAAAAATGATTGATTAACTGCGTTTTACCGGGTGTTTGAGAGGTTTTAGCCAGTTTTTTATGAAAGGTGATGGAGTTGATTAAGGAAGATTTACCCACATTTGAACGGCCAATAAAGGCAAATTCAGGGAATTTGTCGGGGGGGCATTTTAAGTAATCGGTATTACTGGTGATGAATTGAGCACTAATAACTTGCATAGGGTACATATTAAAGAACCACAAAGATACAAGGATATTAGTAGTTATTAGGGATTAGATATTATTTACGGCATCGTAAAATCAATAATTTCGAAACGCTATTCAAGGAAGTTGGCCGTGCTGTATTACATTATAATCGAGAAAAGCCTAAGTAAATGATGTTCCGTAAAATTGAATAGTTTAGTGATTTATTTACTAATACTTCCTTTGGCCTTTCTTTTTTTCATAAAAAAAGAAAGGTCTTGGGAATTATAACACGATAAAGTGGATTAAATACTATTTTATTAATGTTAAGAAATAGACCTTACTTTATCGTACTAAATTATCTTTACCGTAACAGCTCTATCTTAGGATTTTCTTTTTTTACGAAAAAAAAGAAACAAAAAAAAAGCAGGTGTACGTTTAATCCAAGACGAATTCTGCTTGGAAGAACCGATTGTCTCTCCGCTTACGGCTTTAATCTTTGACGCCGACGCTCATGGCCTATGCGCAAGGTCAAATATCCGCCTTTCGCTTCGCTCCAATCTTTCGTTTTGATTAACCTAATTAAGAAACATGTAGAATCCAAAAGTAGACAAAACGATCAACGTCATTCAGGCATTCACAATTCAAAATTTATCATTTATCATTTACCATTTCTTCCCTACCTTTGTGGCTTGATTAAAGATATGGAAGTTTTACAAAATGATCGCCTGATAAGGGCTGCAAAAGGATTGCCTGTTGATAGAATCCCAGTATGGGTGATGCGTCAAGCAGGAAGAATATTACCAGAGTATCGAGAGGTGAGAGCTAAAGCTGGGTCCTTCATTGGTTTGGCGACACATCCAGAGTGGGCAGCAGAGGTAACGATTCAGCCTGTAAATCGTTTTGACGTGGATGCTGCCATTATATTTTCTGATATATTGGTTGTTCCAGAAGCCATGGGTTTACCCTATGTCATGGAGGAGCAAAAGGGACCTATTTTTCCGCAGGTGATTCGCTCACAAGCGGATATTGATGCTTTGAAAACGGCAGTACCTGAAGAGGATTTGGCTTATGTATTAGATGCTATTAAAATTGTCAAGCGGGAATTGTCTGGCAAAATTCCTTTAATTGGTTTTGCAGGTGCACCATTTACAATTTTCTGTTATATGGTAGAAGGTAAAGGCTCAAAAACTTTTTCGCAAGCTAAGAAAATGCTTTATGCCGAACCGGCATTGGCTCATGCATTATTACAAAAGATTACAGACTCGACCATCGCTTATTTGAAAGCACAAGTAGCAGTTGGTGCTAATTTGATTCAAGTATTTGATTCATGGGCGGGTATTTTATCCCCAGTCCAATATAGTGCTTTTTCTACTCCTTACCTCAAGCAAATTTGTGATGCTTTGACGGAAGTTCCTCTTACTTTATTTGCCAAAGGTGCATTTTTTGCCAGAGAAGAAATGGCTCAATTAAACTGTGCTACCATAGGTTTGGATTGGAATATGGATATTCAGGAATCTCGACAGTTGGTGGGACCCAATAGAACTCTTCAAGGTAATTTGGATCCATGTGCTTTATATGGAGATTTTAAAACGGTGGAAACTGAGACCAAAAAGATGATTGATCAATTCGGCACTCAGCGCTACATTGCCAATTTAGGTCATGGTGTTTATCCCGATATTCACCCGGATAAGGTGAAATGTTTTGTGGATACGGTACATAATTATCCTGTATAAGTAATTGAATTTGTAGATAAACAAACAAGCTCTGGATTTAAATCCAGAGCTTGTTTGTTTAAGGCAATCATGGTTTCAAGCCATCTACCATTGAGTACAGAATTTCAGTTATTTTCTATTATTAAGCTCTGGATTTAAATCCAGAGCTTGTTTGTTTAAGGCAATCATGGTTTCAAGCCATCTACCATTGAGTACAGAATTTCAGTTATTTTCTATGATCAAGCTCTGGATTTAAATCCAGAGCTTGTTTGATTAAGTCAATCATGGTTTTAAACCATCTGCTATTTGGTACAGAATTTCAGTTATTTTCTATGATCAAGCTCTGGATTTAAATCCAGAGCTTGTTTGATTAAGTCAATCATGGTTTTAAACCATCTGCTATTCGGTACAGAATTTCAGTTATTTTCTATGATCAAGCTCTGGATTTAAATCCAGAGCTTGTTTGATAAAGTCAATCATGGTTTTAAACCATCTGCTATTCGGTACAGAATTTCAGTTATTTTCTATGATCAAGCTCTGGATTTAAATCCAGAGCTTGTTTTTTTTACTTAGCACTATAGTTAGGTGCTTCTTTGGAAATACTAACGTCATGCGGATGACTTTCTTTTACTCCAGCAGAAGTAATCTTGACAAATTTGGCTTGTTGCATGTCGCTGATGGTTCCAGCTCCACAATAGCCCATTCCAGCTTTCAAACCTCCCACCATTTGGTATAAAATCTCCGTTACAGAACCCTTAAATGGTACACGACCAACGATTCCTTCTGGAACTAATTTTTTAATATCATCTTCTGCATCTTGGAAATAACGGTCCTTAGATCCATCTTCCATAGCTTCTAATGAACCCATTCCTCGGTAAGATTTAAATTTACGGCCTTCCAAAATGATCATTTCACCTGGTGCCTCATCGGTACCTGCTAATAGTGAACCAATCATCACAGTACTAGCTCCACCAGCGATGGCTTTGGCTATATCTCCTGAAAAACGAATACCACCATCGGCAATTAATGGAACATTATAAGGTTCTAGGGCCTTAGCTGCCTCATAAACGGCTGTTAATTGGGGCATTCCCACACCTGCAATAATGCGGGTTGTACAAATACTTCCAGGTCCTACACCTACTTTTACGGCATCGGCTCCTGCTTCTGCCAAAGCTTTTGCTGCTTCGCCTGTAGCAATGTTTCCCACAATCACATCCAAGCTAGGGTACGAAGTTTTTACTGCTTTTAGGGCATCAATGACTCCTTTGGAATGCCCATGGGCAGTATCTATACTAATTACGTCTACACCTACTTGAACCAAGGCTTGCACCCGATCTAATAAATCAGGTGTAACTCCCACAGCGGCCCCAACTCGTAAGCGTCCCAAAGGATCCTTAGAAGCTAAGGGATGGCTTTTGCGTTTTAAAATATCTTTATACGTAATTAATCCAATCAATCGACCATTCTTGTCAATGATGGGTAATTTTTCAATTTTATGCTCTTGCAAAATACTTTCAGCCGCTTCCATGCTTATTCCTTCATTCGCTGTAATCAGGTTCACCCTAGTCATGATTTCATGTACCGGTCTGGCCGTTTCTTTTTGGAAACGTAAATCACGGTTTGTCAAAATCCCTACTAAAATTCCTTGTGTATCAATGACTGGTATACCTCCGATTTTGAATTCCTTCATGATGCGCTGCGCGTCACCTAAAGTTTGAGTATCATGTAAAGTAATAGGATCAATAATCATTCCCGATTCAGAACGCTTCACTTTACGAACTTGTGCTGCTTGTTGCTGTATGGTCATGTTTTTATGAATGATTCCGATTCCCCCTTCTTGTGCTAAAGCAATGGCTAAATCAGCTTCTGTAACAGTATCCATGGCGGCAGAAACAATCGGGATATTCAAACTGATGTTTTTGGTCAGTCGAGTTTGAGTCTTTACATCGCGAGGTAAGACTTCAGAATAGGCAGGAAGCAACAGGACGTCGTCGTAAGTAAGTGCTTCGAAAAGAAATTTGGATGAATCAAGCATGGCAAATAAATTGAATGGGAATTGGATTTATCGGATGAAGGCGAACCGTACCCTTATTTGCCAGACAAAAGTACAGATTTTTTTTGTAATATTTGAATGATGAATAAAAAAACCCTTCTCATCAGCTTCTACTTCATTTGTTGTGGCTTTTTAACCCAAGCCCAATGGACCAAATATCGATTCGAAACGGCCCGAATGGGATCTCCCTTTCGCATCATTGTTTCTTGTCAAGATACCGTAGGCCTTTCACAAACCATACAAAAGGCTCAATCATTGGCCCAAGATTTGGAAATGCAGCTGAGTGATTATCAGGCAAAATCCGATCTAAGTCAAGTGAATCAACGGGCTGGTTCAGGCCAATTTTACCCCATTCAAGAGCCATTTAAAGCCATTTTGAAAGAATCTTTGTGGGCCAAGCAACAAAGTGGAGGAGACCTTACTATTTTCATAGGCAAATTAGTCGCAGCTTGGCGAATTGCCCGCAAGGCTCAAATTTTGCCTGATCCAGCATTGCTTCAAAAATGGGCCAAAGCCATTCAAAGTCCTTGTTTGGAATTTAATGCCGATAGTAGTGCCATTCGATTAACAAATTCTGATTGTCAATTGGATGTGGGGTCAATTGGAAAAGGTTTTGTTGCTCAGCGGGTTTTGGATTATTTAGTGAAATCAGGATATCCCTATGCTTTGGTGGATGCCGGTGGAAAAATCAGTGCAAGTCAAGTAAATCCTCAAGGTGATGCGTGGAAAGTGGCATTGGAATTGCCTAATTCAAAAAAAACCTCGACTGATTTGATAGAAATCAAAAACCAGTCGATTGCTAGTTCAGGCAAAACGTACCAACAAGTTGAAATTGCTGGAAAAAATTATTCCCATGTCCTTAATCCCAAAACGGGTATCGGTTTAGAACATGCTCGTTCAGCAACTGCCATAGCACCTGATGGAGCTAGAGCCGATTGGATAGCTACTGCTGCCACCATCATGGAATTGGATGAATTACAAGTGATGCTTAAAAGCTTCCCTCAAGTGCAAGTACTTGTGTGGGAATACCAAAAAGGGGAATTGGAAATATTATTGAATCATGGTATCTTGAAGGTCGATTAGAATTAATGTAAGAATGAATATAAAAATACATGTATTAGTACTTGCCTGCTGTGTGGGAATATGTCAAATTGGGAAAGGGCAAACATTAAAATCTTACCGACAAATCATTCCAAATTCTACCGTTGCTTTTGATATGCAGGCCATACCTGCTGGAACCTTGGTCATTGGTAGTCCTAATTCTGAGCTTGGTAGAAATGTAGATGAAGGGCCTCAACAAAAAATCAACATAGAGGCTTTTTGGATGGGAAAAACTGAAGTGACCTATGATGAATACCAATTGTTTTTTGAGGAAGATAGAGATCCTGCGCCTAAGCCAGCCAAAGAAGGCCCAGATGCCATTACTCGCCCTAGTCCACCTTACATCGATTTTACTTTAGGTATGGGAAAAGTAGGAGGTTTTCCTGCCAACTCCATGCAGCATTTTGCAGCCCTCATGTATTGTAAATGGTTATATGCCAAAACCCAAATATTTTATCGTTTGCCTACGGAAGCGGAATGGGAATATGTATGTAAAGCAGGCGGCAAAGGCGCATATTCTTCTCAGAATGCCAATGAGAAAGTAGAGGATTATGCTTGGATTGCGTCCAATTCAGGAGATAAGTACCATTTAGTGGCTCAGAAAAAACCCAATGCCTGGGGATTATATGATATGCTGGGGAATGTCCATGAATGGGTATTAGATCACTATGAACCAAGCTATTCCACTAATAAACAAGCGCATCAAGCTATCTTTAAAGATAAATATGCGGATGCCGTAGTGAAAGGTGGTAGCTATCGGGATGAAGCCAAAATGGCCCGAAGTGCAAGTCGATTAGCTGCCGATCCTGTTTGGAACCGAAGAGATCCACAAGAACCTAAGAGTAAATGGTGGAATGCCGATGCCCCTTTCGTGGGTTTCCGTATAATGCGACCTGCTAAGCAACCTAGTCCTGAAGAAGTTCGGGCCTTTTTTGACAAGTATTTAAAAGATTATTAACCTTCAAAATATATACCTAAATAACATGAAAAATTCACGTAGAGAATTCATTGTGCAGTCGAGCCTTGGTGCGGGAGCGCTACTAGCCGCTCCGCTTGTGGCTCAGGCTAACCCAGGTGTCAGTTTCAGTCAAAGTAATGTGGGAGATACCTTAAAAGTAGCCTTGATTGGTTGTGGAGGCAGAGGTACAGGGGCAATTATTCAAGCTTTAAGTACGAAAGAAAATATCCAGTTAGTGGCCATGGCTGATGCCTTCAAAGATCGATTGGATGATTGTTATAAGAGTGTCATGAATTCTCGTGCCAAAGATACCTCAGCTAAAGCCGTGCCCGTGAATCAGAAAGTCAACGTACCAGAGGATCATAAATTCGTAGGTTTCGACGGCTACAAGCAAGCTATGGCATTAGCTGATGTGGTAATTCTAACAACGCCTCCGGGTTTTCGTCCCTATCACTTTGAAGAGGCGGTTCGCTTAGGAAAGCAGATATTCATGGAAAAACCCGTGGCTACGGATCCTGCCGGTATACAACGGGTGTTAGCCGCAGCTAAAATCGCCAAAGAGAAAAAGTTGAATGTCGTGGTAGGTTTACAACGTCATTATCAAAATTCGTACCGTGATTTGATGAAACGGGTGCAAGATGGCCAAATTGGAGATGTGGTTTCGGCCTCATGCTGGTGGAATAATGATGGCGTATGGGTGAAGCCTCGTAAGGAGGGGCAAACAGAAATGGAATACCAAATGAGAAACTGGTATTATTTCAATTGGATTTGTGGTGATCATATCACTGAGCAACACATTCACAATATTGATGTTATCAACTGGGCGAAAAATGGTTATCCTGTACGAGCAAGAGGTACAGGTGGACGAGAAGTGAGGAAAGGAAAAGAGTACGGTGAAATTTTTGATCACCATATCGTCGAATTTGAATATGCCGATGGAACCATTTTGAATAGTCAATGCCGTCATATTCCAGGTACCTGGACAAAGGTAGATGAGCATTTAGTGGGAACGAAGGGGAAAGTGCTATTTGATTCAGCCAAAATTTTGGATTTGAAAGGGAATGTGAATTATGCTTTTGATAAAAAGACAAAAGAGAATAATCCATATCAAACGGAACATGATGAATTGTGGGCAACTGTTGCAGCGGGAGAATACAAATTTGCGGATGCTGAAAATGGGGCCTATTCTACCATGACTTCTATTTTAGGAAGGATGGCTACCTATTCAGGACAGATTATCGAGTGGGACAAGGCGATTAACTCAGGGATCAATATTACACCAAGCCGCTTCGCATGGGATGCAGATATGCCATTGAAGCCAGATGCGAATGGTTTGTACCCAGTAGCTGTGCCAGGGAAAACCAAGTATTTTTAATAAAATAATCTTCAAAATTAGATTTTAGTGAGTAAATTGCCGCTTCAAATTAAGCGAAGTACAAGATGAACTATCAACCTCAAGATTTTTTACCCATTTTCGTTCAATTAGCAGCGGCTTTGGCATTTATCGTATTGGTCATGGTCCTGACACATTCCTTAGGTCCTAAGCGTCATTCCGCGAAAAAAGATGATTCATTTGAGTGTGGTATTGAGTCCATCGGAGATGCTCGTACACCTATTTCAGTGAAGTATTTCTTGGTGGCTATCTTGTTTGTTTTGTTTGATTTGGAGATTGTATTTATGTACCCTTGGGCAGTAAATTTCAAGCAATTAGCATGGAACGGTTTTTATGAAATGATCGTGTTCATGGGCTTGTTATTAGCTGGATTTATCTACGTAATTAAAAAAGGTATTTTAACCTGGGAAAAATAAACTTTTAGCTTTTTGCTTGGTTTATTTTTAATAGAAAAGAAGATGATATATGAGTGACGCAAAAATTAATATCGTAGAAGCGCCGGCAGGTTTAGAGGGTCAGGGATTTTTTGCTACCAGTTTAGATTCATTAGTAGGGATGGCTAGAGCAAATTCGCTCTGGCCATTGCCTTTTGCTACATCTTGCTGCGGTATTGAATTCATGTCGACGATGGCTTCTCACTACGACATTGGTCGTTTTGGTGCAGAGCGTTTAAGTTTTTCTGCTCGCCAAGCCGATGTGTTGATGGTCATGGGTACGATAGCCAAGAAGATGGCTCCGGTAGTAAAGCAGGTGTATTTGCAAATGGCAGAGCCTCGTTGGGTTTTATCTGTGGGAGCTTGTGCTTGTTCTGGAGGTATTTTTGATACCTATTCGGTATTACAAGGAATTGACCGCATCATTCCTGTGGATGTTTATGTACCCGGGTGCCCGCCACGTCCAGAGCAAATTTTGGATGGTTTTATGCAAATCCAAGAGCTAGCAAAAAATGAGTCTATTCGTCGTAGAAACCAACCTGAATATAAAGCTTTGTTGGAATCTTATGGTATTGAATAAGTAAATCGAGCATGGAAAACGTGAGTAATCAACAAATTATAGATGCCTTACAGGGGCAATTCGGAGAAGAGGCCATTTATGGTATCGCTGAATCCCATGGAATCTTACAAGTAACTACTGAAGTGGAACACATCGTTCCAATGCTTCATTTTCTATATCAACATCCGGTATTGAAGTTTCAATTTTTGACTGATTTAGGTGGAATTCATTTTCCTGAAGCAAAAGGACAAGAATTGGGAGTGATATACCATTTGCATAGTTTAGAGAATAATGTGCGTTTGTGGATCAAAATTTATGTACCCATTGAAAAGCCAGAAGTTCCTACCGTGACAGGTTTGTTTGCTACCGCCAATTGGATGGAACGTGAAGCCTTTGATTTTTATGGCATTATTTTTGAGGGTCACCCCAATTTGATCCGTATTTTGAACGTAGAGGACATGGATTACCATCCTATGCGTAAGGAATATCCCTTGGAGGATGCCACTCGTCACGATAAAATAGATGAATTATTTGGTAGATAATCTACCTTCAACCAGCGAAACATGTCTGAAGTAGCATTTGTAAATAACCCCAACGTAGGTCTAGATAGGACGCCTAAAAGCGGTCCTTATGTGAACGAGTTGACTACCCTAAACCTGGGGCCTACGCACCCAGCCACGCATGGTATTTTTCAAAATATCTTGACGATGGACGGGGAAACCATTGTGGATGCCGAACAAACGGTGGGATATATTCACCGTGCATTTGAAAAAATTGCGGAACGTCGTCCTTTCTATCAAATTACCACATTAACTGACCGCATGAATTACTGTTCAGCACCTATCAACAATATGGGCTGGCACATGACGGTAGAAAAATTATTGGGGATTGAAGTTCCTAAACGTGCACAATACATTCGTGTGATCATGATGGAATTGGCTCGTTTGGCGGATCATATTATTTGTAATTCCATTTTAGCAGTAGATACAGGAGCTTTAACGGGTTTCTTGTATGTATACCAGTGGAGAGAGTTTATTTACGAAATCTATGAAGAGCTATGTGGAGCTCGTCTAACGACTAATATGGGTCGTTTTGGTGGCATGGAAAGGGATTTAAGCCCGGTAGCCATTGAAAAAATCAAGAAAATATTGGCGGAGTTACCAGCGGCATTGAAGGAATTTGAGAGCATGGTGGTTCGTAACCGTATTTTCATGGATCGTACACAAAACGTGGGTGCTATTTCAGCAGAACGTGCTTTGAACTATGGTTTTACAGGACCTAATTTACGTGCAGCTGGTGTGGATTATGACGTTCGTTCATTAAACTCATATTCGTCCTATGAGGATTTTGATTTTGAAATTCCTGTAGGCACCAAAGGAGATACATACGATCGTTTTTTAGTTCGTGAAGAGGAAATGTGGCAGAGTTTGCGCATCATTCAACAGGCGATGGATAATTTGCCAGAAGGACCTTACCACGCTGATGCGCCGCATTATTATTTGCCAGCTAAGCAAGAGGTTTATCGCAACATGGAAGCATTGATTTACCATTTCAAAATTGTGATGGGAGAAATTGATGCACCCGTAGGTGAGGTTTACCACTCGGTAGAAGGGGGTAATGGAGAATTAGGATTCTATTTGGTTTCGGATGGAGGACGTACACCGTATCGTTTGAAATTCCGTAGACCAGGATATATATATTACCAAGCATTCCCAGAGATGATCAAAGGTTCAACTTTATCTGATGCCATTGTGACGATGTCATCGATGAACGTGATTGCAGGAGAGTTAGATACATAATACATGGAAGGTAAGAATAACATAGTTTTCCCGGCAGAAACGCTGGATTTAGTGAAGAAAATCATCGCTCGTTACCCAGAAGGGAAACAGAAGTCGGCACTTCTGCCTATTTTGCATTTAGCCCAAGCTGAGTGGAAATGGTGTAGTCCAGAAGTGATGGATTATGTGGCTACTTTGTTGTCCATCAAGCCTATTGAGGTATATGAAGTGGCTAGTTTTTATACCATGTTCCATTTAGAACCGGTAGGAGAACATGTAATCGAGTATTGCCGAACTGGTCCTTGCTGTTTAATGGGTGGAGTAGAAGTTTATGACCACTTGAAAAAACGATTGGGTGTGGAAACGGGTGGAACTTCCGCCGATGGAAAGTTCACGGTGAAGGAAGTAGAGTGTTTGGCAGCTTGTGGTTGGGGACCTGTATTTCAGATTCGTGAGAAGTTTTACATGCACTTGACCAAGGAGAAGGTAGATCAAATCATTGATGAATTAGGAAAATAAGCGAGGATGAAGATATTAACCGAACATATTGAGGTACCAGGAATAGAGACGATTGATGTTTATCGTAAGCATGGTGGGTACCAAGCGGTGGAAAAAGCATTGAAAAAAATGACTCCCGATGAAGTTACTGAAGAAGTAAAAAAATCAGGTTTGCGTGGTCGTGGAGGAGCAGGTTTCCCTGTAGGAATGAAGTGGTCGTTTTTGGCAAAACCAGAAGGCGTCCCTCGTTATTTGGTATGTAATGCCGATGAATCTGAACCAGGTACCTTTAAGGATCATTATTTGATGTGGAAATCGCCTCATACCTTGATTGAAGGTATGATTGTGTCCAGCTTTGCTTTAGGTGCCAATACATCGTATATCTACGTTCGTGGTGAATTGATGTATGTGATTCATATTTTAGAAAAAGCAATCCAAGAAGCTTATGATAAAGGTTTATTGGGTAAAAATATTTTAGGCTCTGGCTACGATTTGGACTTGTTTGTTCAGTCGGGCGGAGGTGCTTACATCTGTGGTGAGGAAACAGCATTATTGGAGTCATTGGAAGGGAAACGGGGTAACCCGCGTAATAAGCCACCATTCCCAGCTGTAAAAGGTTTGTGGCAATGCCCTACCGTGGTAAACAATGTGGAGTCTATTGCCGCTACTTCTTGGATTGTGAATAACGGTGGTGATGCCTATGCACAGATTGGTGTGGGAAGAAGTACTGGTACTAAATTGATTTCAGCTTCAGGGCATATTCGTAAGCCTGGGGTGTATGAAATTCCATTGGGAATTACAGTAGAAGATTTTATTTATTCAGATGAATGGTGTGGCGGAATACGAGATGGTCATAAATTAAAAGCAGTCGTAGCTGGAGGTTCTTCGGTGCCTATTCTGCCTGCGGAGATGATTTTAACAACCGCAACAGGCGAAAAGCGATTAATGACGTATGAGTCTTTGTCGGACGGTGGTTTTGCTACAGGAACCATGTTAGGTTCAGGTGGATTTATTGTGATGGATGAAACGACTTGTATCGTACATAATACCTTGACTTTTGCCCGTTTTTATCACCATGAATCATGTGGACAATGTTCTCCATGTAGAGAAGGTACGGGCTGGATGGATAAAGTTATTAAGCGAATTGAATTAGGCCAAGGACGAAAAGAAGATATTGATTTGTTAGTGGATGTAGCTAAGAAAATAGAAGGAAATACGATTTGCCCATTAGGTGATGCGGCTGCTTGGCCAGTATCAGCAGCAATTCGTCATTTTAGAGATGAGTTTGAATGGCATATTGATCATCCTGAATTAGCGACTCAACCTGGTGCTGTTTATATGCGTCCTGGTGCTAGCTGGTCTAATTAATGATGGGAGCCAAAATTCTTTTTGTAGGGCATGATGCCAACCGTGCTGGTGCACAATTGGTTTTATTGCATTGGCTTAAGGAAAATGCGGCGAACGGGAATAAGGGATATTTGTTATTAGAAAAAGGAGGGGATTTACTCGCTAGCTACCGTAAATATGCGGAAGTATGGATTTGGAAGAGAGAGCATAGCAAGACTAGAAATATATTAAAGAAAATACCTTTTCTCAAAAGAGAGGAAAGTTCACCAGATCGAGAACCCAATAAAGCCGAAGTTAAAAAAATGCTGAGCGAGTTTCGCCAGCAAAAATTTGATTTAATTTTAGGAAATACGGTGGCATCTTTATCCTTGATGCAACAGCTGTCTTCCCTAAAAATTGCTTTTGGCGCTTATGTGCATGAATTGAAATTTTCTTGCGAGACGTATGCCTCGGAAAAAGATATGCAGTTTTTGGCTCAGAAAGTGAAGCATGTGTATGCGGTTTCAGAACAAGTGAGGCTATTATTGAAGGAGAAATACGAAATATCTAGCGAAAAATTGGCCTTGTTGCCTCCGGTAGCTGAATTAGCCAAAGCTAAATCCAGCACTTCCGAGCAAGTTCGGGAACAGTTGAATATCCCAGCCTCCAGCCCTATGGTTTTGGGTTGCGGATTGGCCGAATGGAGAAAAGGAACGGATGTATTTATTCGAGTTGCCAGACAGGTAATTCGTTTGAAACCTGAAGTTCATTTTGTCTGGTTAGGGATGGGAGATAACCTGTATTCAGCAGAGCTTATAGAAGAAAAAGAAAAATGGGATGTGGGTGCACAAGTGCATTTGATTCCAGCTAAAGCAGATACTAGAGCTTATTTTGAAGCCATGGATTTATTTTTTCTATCTTCTCGCGAAGATCCTTTTCCATTGGTGATGTTAGAAGCTGGCCACCAAGCGAAACCTGTGTTAGGTTTTCAGGAGAGTGGAGGCATAGCCGATTTCACACAGGGTTTAGAAGGATTGTTAGTTGATTATATGGATGAAGGTCAAATGGCGGATTTAATCATACATTGGCTGAATGCTTCTGAAACTGATCGCTTAGCAACAGGTGAAAAATTAAAAATTAGATCTACTCAATATACCGTAAAAGCGTTTATGGAACGTTGGGCTGAACTAGAAAAAGATCTTTAATTGAACATGGATCAAGGGCTTAAACCCTTAAAAATAGAAAATGAAAGTAACAATTGATAATATCACTTTAGAGGTAGAACCAGGTACTACCATCATGCAGGCAGCAAGGATGATTGGTCCGGAGATTGCTCCGCCTGCTATGTGTTACTATGAGCCATTGAAAGGAACTGGTGGTAAATGCCGCGGTTGCTTGGTGAAAGTGACGGCTGGTTCTGAAAAAGACCCTCGTCCTATGCCTAAATTAGTTCCTTCATGCATAACTACGGTTCAAGAGGGCATGATTGTGGAGAATACCATCAATGAGCAGGTATTGGAGACTAGAAAAGGCATTGTGGAGTTTTTATTGTTAAATCACCCATTGGATTGTCCTGTTTGTGATCAAGCAGGAGAATGTCATTTACAAGATTTCTCTTTTGAACATGGCGTTTCTTCCACCCGAACTATCGAAGATAGAAATACCTTTGAACCCGTTGATTTAGGTCCTTACATCAAACTAAACATGAATCGTTGCATTTTATGTTACCGTTGTGTATATGCTGCAGACCAATTAACCGAAGGCCGTGTTCATGGTGTGATGCACCGTGGTGACCATGCGGAGATTAGTACTTACATTGAAAAGGCCATTGATAATGATTTCTCAGGTAATGTGATTGATGTATGCCCGGTTGGAGCTTTAACGGATAGAACGTACCGATTTAAGAGTCGAGTTTGGTTTTCTAAACCTGAAGATGCGCATTGCGACTGCGATAAATGTTCCGGAAATGTGACTTTGTGGTATCGTGGAGATGAGGTAATCCGAGTTACGGGACGTAAAAATGAGTGGGGAGAAGTGAAGGAATTCATTTGCAATACTTGTCGTTTTGAGCGTAAAAAAACCTCGGATTGGGTGATTGAAGGTCCTACCAAAATAGCCCGGCATTCGGTTATTTCAGCCAATAAATATGGAGCTAATTTGATTAATCCATCCTTCCCGATCAAGCAAGCGGCTTTAGCGTATAAGCTTATTGATGATGATCGTGATCGTAGTTTTTTACCTGCTAGAAAGAGTCTTCCCAGTTCAGAAAAGAAATAATAATTATGGAATTAATTAATACCGTTTTTATAGCAAAAGCCATCATCGTTGGAGTCGTATTTGCGATTACCTTGGGCGTGGCTGCTTATTCAACTTATTTTGAACGAAAGATTGCCGCGTTCATGCAGGATCGTATTGGTCCAGACCGCGCAGGTCCTTTTGGTATTTTACAGCCTTTGGCAGATGCCGTGAAGATGTTCATGAAAGAGGATTTTATTCCAGCAAATTCCAACAAATGGTTGTTCATTGCCGGACCTTGTTTATCTATGTTAACAGCTTTGATGACTTCTGCAGTTGTGCCTTTTGGTGATACGGTCACCATAGGAGGTGCAACATTTGATCTACAAGGAATTGATGTGAACATCGGTATTTTGTGGGTATTCGGTATTGTTTCTTTAGGTGTTTATGGCATCATGATTGGAGGCTGGGCTTCTAACAATAAATTTGCGCTGTTAGGAGCTATTCGTGCCGCTTCCCAAAACATTTCTTATGAATTGGCGATGGGTATGGCCATCATCACCATTTTGATGATTACGGGATCTTTATCTACCAAAGAGATTGTAGAAGTCCAACAAAATGGACATTGGAATATATTCTATCAGCCTTTAGGATTCCTAATTTTTATTATTTGTGCCTTTGCCGAGTGTAATCGTACGCCATTTGATTTACCAGAATGTGAGACAGAATTAATTGGAGGCTACCATACCGAGTATTCTTCTATGAAATTAGGTTTCTACCTGTTTGCGGAATACATCAATATGTTTATTTCAGGAGCAGTGATGGCAACTTTGTACTTCGGAGGATATGATTATCCCGGGGTAGATTTTGTTACTCAGCAGTTTGGAAGTAATGTAGCTAGCTTTGTAGGTGTTGGAGCTTTGATAGGAAAGTCTTTAGGCTTTGTTTTTGTCTTTATGTGGGTTCGTTGGACCATTCCAAGATTCCGTTATGATCAATTGATGAACTTGGGTTGGACAGGCTTAATACCATTGGCCATGTACAATGTGGTTGTCACAGGTTTTGGAATTTTGGTAGGTAAACCCTTCATGGTGTCCATTGCTGGATTAGTACTATTAATCGCAGCATTGTTCGTGTATGATCAATTATTAGTTAAGAAAAAAATAGCTTAGGTATATGAAATTAAGCAATAAAACCAAGGTGTTGGAGCAAGGGGAAATGACCCTAGCAGAGCGCATGTACTTACCTGCCATTGTAGGAGGTATGGCCATTACCTTAAAACACTTCTTTTCGAAGCCTGTTACTATTCGCTACCCAGAACAAACACGCTATTTAGGTCCAGTGTACCGTGGTCAGCATATCTTAAAGCGTGATGAAGCAGGAGCGGAGCGTTGTACTGCTTGCGGTCTATGTGCCGTGGCTTGTCCAGCCGAAGCTATTTCGATGGTAGCTGAAGAGAGAAAAGCAGGAGAGGAGACTTTATACCGTGAAGAGAAATATGCCAAGGTATATGAGGTCAATATGCTGCGTTGTATTTTTTGTGGATTATGCGAAGAAGCTTGCCCTAAAGAGGCTATTTTCTTGCGACATGACACCATGGTACCTGTATTCCACCAACGTGATGAAGTGATTTGGGGTAAAGATAAATTAGTTGAAAAAATGGATCATCGCTATTTGCGCGATGGTTGGAAATAAATTGATGTATGGAGATTTCTAATATTTGGTACTTTTTATCGGCCTTGACTTTATTAAGTGCGCTGATGGTGATTATTTCTAAAAATCCCATTCACAGTGTCTTGTATTTAGTATTTACCTTTTTCTGTATTTCAGCGCATTATGTTTTGCTGAACGCTCAGTTTTTGATGGCAGTTAACATCATCGTTTATGCGGGAGCCATCATGGTACTGTTTTTGTTTGTGATCATGATGTTTGATTTAAAGAAAAACATTCCTGAATCTAAGAGTTCATTGACCAAATTGGCGGGTTCTGTTGTGGCAGGTACTTTATTGGTGATTCTAATAGCGATTATTCGTAAAAATACTATTCCAGGGCCTGCTTTGGAGAAGTTTAATTCACAAACGGGTATGGTTGAGAACCTAGGTCAAGTTCTTTATGGAGAGTTTTTACTTCCCTTTGAATTGGTTTCGATCTTGTTCTTTGTAGCGATGGTAGGTGCGGTGCTATTAGGTAAAAGAGAAGCAGGAGAAAGAAATTTCTAAGGTCACTAGATCACAAAGAAAAAGGCGAACCACACGGTTCGCCTTTTTTTATATTCAGAGAGCAGATATTATTTTTTATGGTTAATCTTATGATTAAAGAATCCTACTTTTAAACCTACTTGGCCTGAAAGTCCTGAAAGTTCTGGTAGCTCATCTTTCCCTATGGCTAATCGATAATTAGCACCAGCGAACAAGCGAATGTATTTATGCACATTTAGCTCAGCATTGATACCCGGTTGTAAGCCAAAAGCATTACGTCCATTTCTCCAATAAAAATTATCATATCTTCCACCTGGGCCTGGCATACTTGCCAACATCATTTCATCTTGATAACGAATAACTCCAATCATCAAAGGAAAACTTAGATGGACTAATTTGTTTGCATTAGGGGTGTAAGCCAAGGATAAAGCAGAGAATTGTTGTCTTAAATCATTGGAATAAATTTCATTTCTGTGTCGCATACTTCCTAAAAAACCAGCGCCAATTTCCCATTTATTATTGAGATGCAAGGCTAAAATACCTCCTTGCTGAGGACCCAATTGTCCAAATTGAACTAGGGGTGAAAAGGATAAACCAAAACTTTTGATTTTGGGAGAGACTCCTCCTTTAAGTAAAGTTTTGGTTTCAGAAGCATTTTTACTCTCTTTACTATCTTGGGAAGATAGCGTTGTTTGAGCTAAAGCAACATTAGACAGGAACACGGATAAACAGAGGATTAAGGGGCGGATTGAATAAAGCTTCATATAATGTTGGTTTGACTTGATGTTCCGAAGGTAAATAGCTTTTCTTAAGTTAATTTGTTTATTCGATTAGCCTAGTTGAAAGGAGGATGTATACCCTTATTTTGTCGATAAGCCTTCGTAATTTCTCTTGAAGTCGAAATTCGGCTATTCGTCGATGCATTTTGCTGACTAGAAGAGTGGATTTCTAATTTGGTGCAGATTGGCTAGCTTTGTGTACAATATATTACATATATGTGGAAGGCTTTATTACAACCTAAATCTCAACGAACTTTTAAAATACTTTTCAACCTTATTTTATGGGGATTGTGGATAGGTTTACCCTTATTAAGTCCTGTACATCAATCGCACTCCAACGAGCATCCTCATCCACATCAAAACCCGGAATTCACAGAGCATATTTGGGTGGAAATTTGCACCGTAGTGCCCATGTTCTATACCATTACTTTAGTGTTGATTCCTATTGTCTTTAGGCAAGGCGGCGTGTTCTCCTACATCGTATCCGTAATTTTATTGGTGATATCCTTTTGGTTTATCCAGTATTTCGTGATGGCCTATGTATTGCCTTTTGACGACAGTGCTTTGGAATGGCCTACCATCAAGGGCTTTTTTCCCTTGATCATGATTACGGGAATTGCCTCTACTTATGGATTATTGTTGGAGTTTATTACCATTGAAGCGCGCAATGAGGAATCGAAAAACGAGCAAATGAAGTCGGAATTATCCTTTCTTCGTTCTCAGATTTCTCCCCATTTCATCTTCAATGTCTTAAATAGCATTGTGTATTTAATACGTACCAAAGCCGATAAACAAGCTGAGGATGTAACCATTCGCTTATCGAATTTAATGCGCTACATGTTGTATGATTCAGATCAATCCATGATTCCATTGAATAAGGAATTGGAATACTTAAAGAATTACATTGACTTACAAAAAATGCGTTTTGATGACGATGTGAAAATAGAATTTGAAGTCAAGGGTAAAGTGAATAATTGCGTCATTGAACCCATGTTATTGATTCCATTTGTGGAAAATGCTTTTAAACATGGGGTTGGATTTGTCATTAACCCAGTTATAAAAATAAGCTTTGGGATTGAAGATGGTATTTTGGAATTTAAGGTAGAAAATAAGAAAGGTGACCATGATCCCAGGGTAAAAGATGAAAGCTCAGGTATTGGATTAAAAAATGTTCGTCGTCGATTAGAGCTACTCTATAAAGGTAGACACGTATTGGTTATCGAAGATGTAGAAAAGGATTTTAAAGTAGGATTACGCATGAAATTGCATAAAATATAGGCATATGGAAAAGCTACAGTGTATTGTTGTCGATGATGAAAACATGGGCAGAAAGTTATTGGAAGAGAATGTTAGACAATTGCCTTTCTTGCATTTGGTAGCATCTTGCAAAAATGCTTTTGAAGCCATGGAAGTGTTACAAACACAAACGGTGGATTTAATCTTTCTGGATATTCAAATGCCGGGTATGTTGGGTACCCAATTTTTGCAGACCTTGAAAGAAAAACCATTGACCATATTGGTTACGGCCTATGATCATTATGCTGTGGAAAGCTATGAATTGGATGTGGTGGATTATTTGATGAAACCGGTTAGTATTGAGCGATTTAGCTTAGCTGCACATAAAGCTTTGGACTTATTTCAAAACAAGAAAAATAAATTGGAGGCTAGCCCCAAAGCGGCTAATTCTGAACTACCTCAGGAAGATTTCTTTTTTGTGAATGTGGAGTATGCCTTGGTTCGAATATCCATTCCCCAAATCACCCATATCGAGGGTTTAAAGGATTATGTCAAAATTTATTTGGAAGGAGAGAGAAGACCAATCTTGACGAAACTGACCATGAAGTCTATGGAAGCCAAAGTGATTAATCATTCTTTCATGCGCGTTCATAAGTCCTTTATTGTGAACATGCGGAAAATTGAATCCATCAAGCAACAAAGAATCAAAATTGGTACATTTGAAATACCTGTCAGTGATTCACATGCTAGTGATTTAATGGAAAAATTGAATTTTACTCGCCCGTCTTAATTAAAAGAAGTTCAAAGTAAGTCCTCCTGAAAAATTTCTTCCGGGTGAAGCATTAAAATATCGGGCACCCACAGCATTTAGATCGGGACCCGCACTGTATTTTTCGTTTCCAATATTATCCGCGGCAAGCCATAATTCCCAGGTGTATTTAGTCCTATTTTTGCGGTAAGAGATCTTGCTATTCCAAACCCGACTCGAAGGAAGGATGTCCGTATTGGCATCGTTCAGATACAAGTAATCAGTCATTAGGAACTGCTGGTTCCAGTTTAAACCTGGTAATATTTTCCAAACAAAGAGTAAGGATTGCTGGAAAGGGCTGGTGCCTGTCAAGAAATTGCCATTAAAGCTTCTTCCTGCACTGCTGTAATCCGTAAATCTAAAATTTTGCCAAGTAGTTGCGGATAGTACTTGAAGGAAAGGAGTAGCTGTCCATTGTAGGCTTAATTCCATTCCTTGTTGGGTCGTTTTCCCTACATTGTCATAAAAATCAGCCCCATCAGCCGCTCTTCTCAAGACGATAGTTTCATCTAAATTGAATTGGTATAGGCTAAGATCCCAGGTTAAATTAGCAGTAGGACTCCATCCGCGATAACTAAGTTCATAATTCCAGCCTTTTTCTGCTCTCAAAGAACGATTGATGACATTGGTAGATGGTCTAATTTCAGCGATGCTTGGAGGTGAAAATCCATGGGCTACTTTGGCTACTAGATTTTGATTTGCTCCTATCCTTCTTATGATGGCCAGTCTGGGAGAAAAAATACCTTCACTGGATTGAAACTCGGTCCACAGTTTATTGTAACTACCTGCCAACGTAAAGGCCCAATTTTTCAGACCGTCATATTCCAATTGGGTAAAAATACCACCTTGCTGCACGCGTGTATTTTGTTCAAATTGTAAGGTGTCTTTCACCCCTTTTCGGTTACCATACGTGCGGCTATCAAATTGTCCCACCTGAAATTCATATCCTAGATCCCAGGTAAATTGACCTTTTCCAGCAGCTTGTTTGTAATGGATAACACCTCGGTTATTCAGGTTAGGTTCTTCACGGAATTCATAGTTTCGAATGGTCGGGTTTTCTATGCTGTTCACTTGTACAGCATGTATGGCATCCCAGGCCCAGTTGGCATTCCAAGCATTGGAAATGTGAGCTCCTACAAAATAACTTTTCAACTTAAATGTGGCCATTTGTTCGATAGCCCCTCGGTTGATTCCCGCGGCAGGTCTGGCCTGAATGGGGTTTTCTTGGTATTGCTTTAAGGTCAAACCACCAGGAGTTTGATAGGCCAAATCCCCATAATAGGCGATTAAATTGATGGCTCCGGTTGTCCCAAAACTTTTGTTCCATTCATAGGAGAACCATTGCTTTTTCATGGCCGACTGATCACGGTATCCTTGTTGTTGCCAAAATGAAGTATAAAAACGGTGAGAGCTGCTAGGTTTTCCTAATCGGATGTCCCAGGATTGCTTGTATCCTCCTAAGGAATGGAAAAGTTCTTGATGCTGAACAGATGGGGCACGGTATGCCTGGCTTGAAAGTAGCAACACACCACCTGTTCCAGCTCCATACAAGCCACCACTCGGACCTTTGGAGACCACTAATTGTTGAAATTGCTCAGGATCCAATAAGGAAAAATAGGAATTATTTCCCGCATCGGTAAAAGACATTTGGTTCCAATATATTTTCACGTTTCTTACACCAAATGGAGCACGAAGTGAGCTACCGCGGATGGCTAAACGATAACTACCTGGTGAGCGTTCTTCCATCCGAATACCTGCCTGCGAATTTAATGCGGGCAAGAAACTTAGGGCATTTCCTACCTGTAGTTTACTAGAATCTAGTAAAACTATGGCATCTGGAGAACGTAGAGGATTACGTTTCTTTTCAAAGGCTTGTACTTCTACATTCGCTAATGTTTTATTCGAAAATTCGTCCTTAGTTTGTGCCCAAGCTAAAGTAGGGATAAGTAGAAAAATACAAATCCTGATGATAGAAGTAAAGCGTATTTTCATTAAAAATAGTAGGTAAGGTAGGCAGAAAGAAAATGTACACTCGAAGCAGGAATTGATTTAGAATTTGGATTCGAGGATGAGCCCAAGTTAAGTAATTCATACATGAAAGTTGCCCCGATTTGTTGGCGTTTATATTCAATTTTCCCTTTAAAAGATAAATCATTGGCTGTACTCAGTGTTTGAAAGGGAACACCCACATAGCGCCCAAATAGTGTTACTTCTCGGATGATGGGTTCAAAAACCTGAGCAGAAACAGTAAAATCACTTTTTCCGGGAATTTTCAATCCAAAACCTGCTGTGATTCCATGCAAGCTGTATTTTTCTTCTTCTATGTATTTATAAGTGGGCGTTGAAATTCTTCTAGCTAAAGATTTACTGTAAATACTTACCATAGGAAAGAGAAAAGGCTCCACTTTTTTTGCTTTATGTTGCCATTTAATACCCAATTCAGCCTCTCCGCCACGGTAGGCTGATTCTAAATTGTTTAAATTAGAAGGGGCATTTTGAGGTTCAATAAAGCTATAATTGGCGAGGTCCACAGGAGAATGATGGGTATTGCCGTAAGTTTTTAGCCTCACGAAAAACAGTTTTTTGGAATTGGGCTTTTGAAACGTGATTTGTGTGGAGAAATCTATGGTTTGTTGATTTTCATACCACATAACATGGCTACTACCTACACTGGTTTCTAATTTGAACTTTTGTCCCCAGCTGATGGGCCCAGATAAAAGCAAACATAGTATAAGTAAGTAGTTTAGTTTTTTCATATTCTTATAAAATTATAAAAGATTACCAGTATTTACCTTTTTTTTGCCAAGTAAAAAGTAGGCCACGTATGATGATAATCAGATGGTTGATACAAGTGGTGAAAAATCCAAAGTGCTTGCTTAGTATTTGAAATCGTTCTTTCCAGGTTGTTTTTAGATTTTTTACGGAGGCACCACCCATTAAATACCGACAAATGGGATATTGTGTCTTTTGGATGCTTTGGGCCAATTTTAAACAATTGATCTCCCAATCAATATCGGAACTCATCCGATAATCCATAGAAAATGGCGGAGCTATTTCCCTTTTGGCTATGAAAGATTGATGGCAAACCAACATGCCTTTGTCAAAGTCTTTCCAAGTCAAGTTCTGGGGAAGTGGATGGGGGCTAACTTCTGAACGTAAACCAATGGCCTTTCCAGCTGGATTGACAAATATGGCATCTCCGTACAATACATCAGGATCTTTTTGTAAGTCGATCAAGATTTGTCGGAGTGTATCTGGATCCGCAAAAGTATCACCAGCATTTAAAAAATAGAGGTACTTACCACTAGCCAGTTGCATTCCCTTGTTCATGGCATCGTAAATGCCTTTGTCTGGCTCAGATACAACATGTGCTATCTGCGAGGCGTAATGATTGACCAACTCCAACGTGCGGTCACGCGAGCCACCATCGATGATGATGACTTCAAAGTCCAATTCCCCTTGAGAAAAAATACTGCGTAAGGTATTTTCAATGTAATCTTCAGCTTGGTAAGTGACGGTGATGATACTAAGAAGTTTCGACATACTTAAAGGCTGGTTTGATAGAACTGAAGATGTTTTTGGGCAATGATGGAGGCCTCATATTGCGTGATTACTTTTTTTCTTGCCTCTAAACCTAGTTCATAGGAAAGAGCAAGTATGTAGGTAATTCCTTGGCAAAGGTCTGCCGCATCAAGTTTCTGAGCCACGTAACCATTTGTCTGATGGTCAATCATTTCGGGGATTCCACCGACTTGAAAACCTAAGCAAGGTGTTCCGCAAGCCATAGCTTCCATGATGGTATTGGGTAGGTTTTCTTCTAAAGAAGGGGTAATAAACATGGCGGCAGATTGGTAGGCTAATATCATCGTTGAGACATCCTGTACTTTTCCCAAAGTATGTATGTTCAATGCCAATGATTGCATGATATCTGGATCTGAAATTTCACCCACGACCAAAAGTTCCGTTTGTTTAGCCATGTCTGGATGTTGTTCGGACCACTGTTGTATGGCGGTTTTTAAATAGCTAAAGCCTTTTTCTGGGGCAGAGACCCGCATGGCAACAAACAATAAATACTGTTTATCGGGATTAAGTCCCAAAGAGATCTTGGCTTGAGTTGCATCCCCTGGTTGGAAGATGTTGATATCTATGGGGTTTGCGATGGTTTTTATTGGAGCACCTTGCAAAATACTACTTGATTTGGCTCGATTTCCAAGCCAGTCGGAGCAGGTGATGATGTGCAAATTGGGATAATGAAATTGCTTATTTTTTTTAGCCCACAATTGTTGTGACAAATCTCGTGACTTCGGTTTGGCTAAAAACTTACAGTGACCACATGCCTGCTCAAAACCTTGGCATGAGCCACTATGGTGGCATCCACCCGTGAATGCCCACATATCATGGAGAGTCCAGAAGATGGGTTTATTTAATTGCAAGAGTTTTTCTATCGAATCAATGGAAAGAAAACCAAAGTTGACCCAATGTAAATGAATGATATCAGCCTCTTGGACAGCAGGATGTTGGGAGATATCTTGGCCGAAAATGCCAGGATTAAATAGGAAGCGGATGGATTTATCTCGTTCAAATCGGGCAAAATAGAGCCTTTCTGCAACGAACCGAAGGAAAGCCATCCACTTTTTCCAAGGAGAGGAAGCGAGAGAAATACTAGCATCTTCACCCGACTTCTCTTGAACTAATAGTTTAACGTGATGCCCCGCTTTCTCCAAAGCATCATGCAGTCGACCGCAGGCAATCGCCGCTCCACCATTGTGATTATGGTAGGAGAGTAAAACGATTTTCAAGGGTCTGTTTGGGCTCATGAATGAGGGAACAATTGGTGAATAATGGCGGCAATTCTGTCGGCTGTATGTCCATCCCAAAGCGGAGGTACTTCCCCTTTTTTGACTTCACCATTCAAAATGGCAAGTAAGGCGGCATAGGTTTTCTTAGGATCTAAATCTGCCAATAATTGATTTGTTCCCAAAGTAACAGTGATGGGTCTTTCTGTACTATCTCGGAAAGTTAGGCAAGGAATTCCTAGGTAAGTAGTTTCTTCTTGGATTCCCCCCGAATCCGTTAAGATAGCGGAGGCATTGGACATCAATTGAATGAATTCCAAATAACCCAAAGGCTCCGTTAATATTAAATTCGGAATTTGATTCAGTCGATTCGATAACTGAAACTTATCGATATGGGCTCTCGTTCTTGGGTGGATTGGAAATACCACCTTGGTTTGAGAAGTACTCAATTCCAATAATTCCAAGATGGAATGAAGCCCTTGTTCGGTATCTACATTGGCTGGACGGTGCATGGTCACCACGATAAATTGCTTGGGTTGAACCTGCAAATCCGCCATGATGGTACTCTGTTTGGCCTTTTCACGGTAGCGTTCTAGGGAATCTATCATGACATTTCCCACAAAGAATACTTTTTCGGGAGCCACACCTTCATTTTTAAGGTGTTGCATGCCGCTTTCCTCTGTGACAAAAAGGTAATTAGCTACAGAGTCCGTTAAAATTCGATTAATTTCTTCAGGCATTTTGCGGTCGCCACTGCGTAAACCAGCTTCTACATGGGCTACAGGGATATCCATTTTGATGGCCACCAAGGTGCATGCGAGAGTAGAGGTTACGTCACCCACTACAATAATCAAATCCGGTTTCTCAGCTTGAACGATGGGTTCAAAAGCCAACATGATTTTGGCGGTAACTTCAGATTGTGTACCACCACCAATACCTAGGAAAAAGTCGGGTTTAGGAAGTTCTAATTGCGTGAAAAACACATCACTCATTTTGGCATCAAAATGCTGACCAGTATGTACAATTTTGGATTCCCAACCTTCCATTTGTTGGATGGCACGGTGTAGAGGTGCTACTTTCATGAAATTAGGTCTGGCACCTACTATTTGTAATACTTTCATTTAAAATATCTTTGCATGGGTATGTTCTACAAAGATACTGTTTTGATTCAAAATCAATCTTTAAAAAATGGCTCAAGCAATGGATAGAAGTTTTCGCTTAATTTATAGATAGTATATCTTTTATCTAAATTTGATTTTTGTCGATTGATACTATTTGATATTTGAAAAAGTAGGTTAGCTTTTTGATTTACTGTACTAATGAATCTAGAACGAATTTGTCTTTGGGTCTCAATTGGTTTTTTTTCAGCTCCCAATATTTCATTTAGTTCGTCAGAAGAGAATTCATAATTAAACCCTTTTGAGTACATTTTATGTAAAATTTCAATTTCAAAATTTGAAAAGGAATTTAAATCATCAGTGTAAATTTTAATCCTTCTTCTTTTTTGGTAAATGAAATAATAAAGTGCTATTAAAATTAGTATTAGTGAAAAGGTGATAAAAATGGAATCATAAAGAATGTTGTCCTCAGTCTCATATAGTTTAAATAAGAGTTTGGACTGTTTAAATAATGTATCTATTGATGTGGAATCTATAAGAAAATTAACCTTGTTCCCAACTAGAAATTTTTGATATGAGAATATTTTATTTTTATTGTAATGTGTAATTTCTTGATCTAGGGCATCTGTTAATTTTGTATGCGGACCTTCGTAGGAATAAACTTTATTAGATTCAGGATCAGCAATTAGATTTGAGTTTTGATATTTAAAGAGAAAATATGGACCTGCTGGTTTTGTTTCTGGTAGCATTAATGCCAATCGATCATTAATTTTTCCAATTCGTTTCCAAGTTTTTGTATTGAAATCAAATTCCCAAAAAGTGTATTTTTTTGTTTTTGCAAATTGAAATGGTCTGGGTAATTCCAATGCATATACTTTATCATTCTTTGGTGAATAACAGGAAAATCGATTAGTGAACCTTTCAGGGCTTTCGTCGAGTTGAGTATAAGTTTCCCATTCCGAGCTATTTTGATCAAAATAGGTTAAAATATTATGGTATTGCCAAAATCCATATCCACCAAAACTGAAAAGTGTATCTTTTCTAAGAAATTGAACAGATTGGAAATTATAGCCAGTATGAAAAGATTTATCTATTCTTTTTAAAAGTAAATCTTTTATATAAAGTTTATAAACTTGGCCGGTACCTGGGATTGTAATTATAAAATCGGACTTTGTTTTAAAGGCATTAAATTGATATACAGGTAAAATCAATTTTAAATCAACATTTTCGAAAGTAAGTTCACCCAAGGGATTCCATTTATTTGCCGAGATTTCTTCAAAGATTAAATGAGAAGAAAGGTCGATCCGAAGTCTTTTGTTCGAATTGCTATTTAGAAAAGTAAACTCAACATTTTGGGCCGATAACTCGAAGGAAATGAAAAGTATTAAGAATGAAATAACCAGAAATTTATTTTTAGCTAAATTCATTTCATCAAAATTCAAGATTAAAATTTTATACTATTGGTTGAAAGATAATTTATTTCTTCCGGTTTTAATACTCTATTCCAAATTCCAATATCATCTAAATTGCCTTTGAAAAATTCATTAAAATACCTAGACCCAATCATCAAATTTGCCGTTGAACTTACAGCTTTTGATCCAATGGTCATTTCTGTTTCTAATTGTCCATTTTTATAAATACTTACTTTGTTGCCATCATACGTACAGATGATGACTTCCCAAAAATTTGCTTTTAGGATAGAGTTAGTCCAAATATCCGTATATCCAATTCCATTTAAATTAGCAAAAGAGAAATCATATCTAAGATTTTCATTATCCTGAAGTAAAAAACCTTGTTTGGTAGAATTTTGTGTAGTGATTAAACATCCCCAAGTTCCAGAAGAAGTTCTAGTGTTTTTTACCCAAATTACAATACTTAATTCTCTAGTTATTAAGGGTAAACTTGGGCCAATTAAATAACTTGTACTACCATTAAATTGGCATGCACTTTGATTATTATTACCATACCTGTCAAATGTATAAGTGATATTTGTTTCTGTCAAGTGCAAATTATTTCCACTTTTGTCTAAAGAATTACCATTAAAAGGATAATAAGCAACTATACTATTTTTAACGCTACTTGATAAATCAATTAATGTAGAGAATGTTTTTACAGGGCCATAAGACACTCCTCTTTCATTTATGGCATAACCTTTTACGTAATAAGTAGTAGAGCTAATTAGTCCAGATATTTTACGCATTTCTCCAAAGGGTGGATTTACCGTATTTCCAAACAAAACTTTAGTATCGTAAATAGTTGGATTTGAGTTAGTAGAGGAGTAGCAAATACCGTATTCTGTAATTGGACTACCGCCGTCATTATCAATTTCAAGGCCAGCTCTTACCGTGTTATCAGTTATTTCTGCAAAATCGTTAGTTCCTACTTTTGCAAAGGATGGAGTCAAAGTAACAAATGAATTCTCGAGTCCAATTGAAGTCCCTTTACTATTAGTTGAAAAAGCCTTAAAGTAATATTTTGTACTTGATTTTAAATCTTTCAAATCAACTGTATACAAATCTGGTTCCTTATTTGAAACCAATAGTTTGTCTGACGGATTTGGATTTGTCCCGAATAAAAATCCTTTTTCAGTTATATCTGTGCCCCCATTGTCTACCATTTTGCCACTTAATGTAACTGATCTAGTCCCAATATTCAATGGAATACCCGTTTCAACTGTTGGCTTTTTATATTCTAGTGTTTTAAATGTGTATTCCTTTCCGTAAGAAACCCCCTTTGAATTAATAGCGTAGGCTCTAAAAAAGTAGGTAGTTTCGTCTTTTAACTGAGTAACTACTGTAGAATAAGCTCCTTTACCTTTCCCATTAGGGATTTTTATATTTGATATCGTAGGATTAGGAGATGTATTTAGACAAAACCCTCTTTCCGAAACTTCATCTCCACCATCATCAGTAACAGTACTAGTCAATTGAACTGAAGTATAGTTGATGTTTTTAGGCTCATCAGAGGTTAATGTAGCCAGTAAGTAATCTGCTGTTGTAAAGCTTAATGTTTCACCATAGGATGTTCCCACTTTATTTGTCGCATAAGCTTTAAAATAGTATTTGGTATTAAATTTCAAATCTTTTAAATCATGATTGTACTTTACTGAGTCATTTGTTGAAACCTCAATTTTACCTATTGGATTTTGGTCTGTTCCAATTAAAAATCCTTTTTCTTTTATTTCTGAGCCTCCGTTGTCCGTAATATTTCCATTTAAAGTAGCAGTTAATGCTCCTATATTGGTCGCATTTGTTGTTACTATATTCGGTTTTTTTAATGTCAAGGTCTTGAACGTATATTCTTTTCCGTATGATGTTCCTTTACCATTAATAGCATAGGATCTTGCGTAATAAGTGGAGTCTTCTTTTAATTGCGTTACAACAGTTGAGAAAGCTCCTGAACCTTTACCATTAACAATTTTAATATTTGTCGTAGTTGGATTTGGTGCGTTATTGAGACAAAAACCTCTTTCTGTAACTTCTGTTCCCCCTTCATCTGTCACAGTGCCAGTTAATTGAACTGTAGTGTAGGTTATATTTTTAGGTTCCTCCATGGTTAATGTGGCAAGCAAATAATCTGCTGTAGTGAAATTTAAAATTTCTCCATAGGATGTACCTTTTGTATTAGTGGCAAATGCAGCAAAATAGTATTTAGTATTTACTTTTAGATTATCTAATTCTTTTGCAAATGTACCTTTACCATATCCCACTGAAAGTTTGGTATCACTAACCGATGGTTTAGGATTTGTTTCACTCATAACAAATCCCCTTTCAGAAGCCGCAGAAAATCCTTCATTAGTAACTTCGCCATTGATTTTAGCTTTTGATAATGAGATTTCGCTTGCTGGTAAAGTTAATACTACGGGTGGAGTTTGAGGCTCCTCTGATTTACAATTTGATAAAACCAATAAATAAATTAATGGAAGATAGAGCTTGGAAAGATTTTTCATAAACTTTGATATTAGACCATCTCAAAGTTTTAAAGTTTATAACTGTCAATGAAAAATTATTGCGTTAATTGCAAAGTCACGTATGTCACGTATTTCATTTGGGCATTTTAAATGAATTTTAGTGAATAAAACGAGCATCGATCTAATATGCTAGAATTAGGTTAATTTATTTTGAATCCCAGTGGAATCAAAACAGCAAAAATTCAAATTAGTACAATTGAATATTGAATCCCCTACCGCTTTTTTTGATGATTAATGGCAAATTTAAAGGCCTCCATATAATTAGTTAAAACCGTATGGATATTGATTTCTTGTTCAATAATCTTTTTGGAAGCTAAACCCATGGCGGTGATTTTTTGGGGATTTTGAAATAAGTCAGCGATCACTTCCACTAGGCTTTTCAATGAACCGGATTCAAAATATCGACCATTGATGCCTTCCTTGACCAATCTTTTTTCTGTGCCATCAGCCACCGAACAAACCACGGGCTTACCAAAACACATGGCTTCATTGATGGATAAACCTCCCATGCCTGCCAATACATAAATGCCTGATGCTAAGGTGATTTTTCCTAACTCTTGCATGTCGTAGATTCCGCCCCAAAAATGAATGTACTCATTTGCCCCCAGGCTTTCAGCTTCTTGTTTGAGCGCAGCCATTTCTGGGCCATCGCCGACTATGTGTAATTCTGTTTGTGGAAATTGAGCTTTAAGCTGTACCGTTGCTTGAATGAGTAAGTCGACCTGTTTCCATTTGACCAATCTTCCCACATGCAGCAATCGATAAGGGTGCGTTTCGGGTAATCCTTCTTTTTCTATTGCGGCATATTGCTGAGCGATGAAATCGGTATCCGGGGAGTTAGCCGTTACAAAGACTTTTTCCTCAGATGCCCCATAGCTAGCGTGGATTTGTTTGGCTTCATCTAAATAGTTGATATGTGCATCCACTAGGTTAACAAAACGTTTCCTACTTTCCCTGACCATCCAATATTTCAGGTAGGCAAGTAGCGATGTGCTTTTCTGATGTTGTTGGTTATTTTCCGTAATTCCTCCTCCTCGTAAATAGTAATCAAGGGCATCAGGGTAACTTGGTACTTGAAATGGAATCTCTTTTGAAATCAGCGCTACGTTTTGTTGGCGCAAAAAGCGATACCATGAGGGATAAAAAACATAAGCCAATTGGTAGGGCCAATTGACCATCAAAACATCTGGTTTTTCTTGAAGTATTAAATCTTTTAAACCCTTAAAAAACTTTTTACCATAGTAGCTTGTGTACTCTTCGGCATAGATTACTTTGAACTCAATGCCGCTTTTGCTCTCAAAAACGCCAGCCCCCAACGTTGCTCCATTGCCTGATGGTACTACGACTACTACCTCCACACCAAATTCATGCTGTAATTTATTCAGCACCAAATTGTAATAATGAGGAAGGCCGCCGGCCAGTGACATTAATTTCATTTTTTCAAATAATTTTTAATCAATTGGTTCATGTCTGGAGATAAATTAAATTTCCAGGCGGCCAATAAAAATAAGGTGCTGACGCTTATGGTCTTTACACTAAGATTTAAAAACCAGCTAATCCATTTTTCTCCCTCAATTTCAGGTATTTGATTGACTAATAAGTAAATAATGCCACTCACCACTAAAATACCTAAGCTTCGTATTTCAAAGGGTTGTAAGCCCATTTTGATCCAAATGAACACGAATTTGATGGCATTATAAATGAATAATGCCAAAAGGCTAGCAAATGCTGCACCATTAAATGAGTAAAGCGGAATAAATATGAGGTTTCCCACTACTACTATACTGGCCAATACAATATAAAAAAGTAGGTCGTAGCGGTAAAATTTTGAGTTAATCAAAATTTCCGAATTTAAACCTGTGCCCATATCAATGATTTTACTGATGCCCACCATCAAGACTACCCAGCGGCCAGTTTCATAGACTTCACTCCTAGGGATGATTTGGTAAATTTGATCCAGATTTACCCAGACCAAAAGAAACAAAAAGCAGCCCACCAAGAGTAAGTTTAAAGACGATTTCTTGTAAATCTCTTCTATTTGGCTGGTATCATTTCTCTTCCAAGCTTGGGCCAATAGGGGTGTAGAAATTGCCGCAATCACGTTTCTGGGTATGGCAATCATTAAAGCCATACGGGAGTTAATATCAAAAATGGCTGTTGTCCCTAAACCTCCTGCATAAGCGGGTAACATAATTTTTTCAACATGTTGAATCAGCGTGAAACTGGCTCCTGCTAATATCACCCAAGCCCCATAGCCCATCATTTCTTTGAAAATAGGCTTTCTCAAAAAGGAGAAATCCATTTTGGTGTAAAAGCGTTTTAACTGTTTAATGTAAAGTAAAAGCGCCACAACGGCTAGGATATACGATACCGTGATTCCTTGAACCAATTGATGAAAATTCAAATAACCCCATCCATAGGCTACAATTAATAAGGCATTGGCAATTCGTAAATAAAGCTCCCGAATGATCGCAGGAACCACGATGCGTAAATGTACTCTGGCGTAAGATTCCAACACACTCATGTATAGAAAACTGGCCGTTAGGGGGATGATGTAATAAAAATAAGTCGGGAGTAAAGGAGAGTTCTCAGCATAAAATTGATTGAAAAGTCCCCTAAGTGCTATATAGCCCAAACTAAAAAAGCCCAATCCTACCAAAGGAGAAAGCAGCAAAAAAGTAAAAAAACCACCATGCTGATTTTCCGGATTATCGAAATGTGGGAAAAAGCGAACGGCAATATGAGGTATACCAAAATGGGTAAAAGAGGAAAAAATCAAGGGAATGCTGACTAAAGCACCGGCTATCAAACCAACCTCGGCTTGGCTAAGAAATTTATTGTAAAGAAAAATGACATTGAACGTCCCGATGGCCGTACCTAAATAGGTAACTATTGAGCCTTTTAAACTTTGTCGGATGACGATCCCCATGCGAATTTTTTAGAATAATCAACAAATTTACACAATTGCCTTCATTGAACGAATTCAATTTTTAGGACAATAACTGTTTAATGCTTTGACTCAATTTTCCCACCTCATAATGTTCTTGCATATGCTTTCTTGCAGCTATTCCCATTTGTTGACATAATTCAGCATCCGAAGCCAAGCGTATCAAGGCATTTCCCATGGCTTCTACATCATGCTCATCCACTAAAATACCCGTAACTTCTTCTATCACGGCCTCGGGTATTCCAGCATGACGAGTAGATACAATGGCCAAACCTGTGGCAGATGCTTCTAAAATTGCAACGGGTGTGCCCTCAGAATCTCCTGATGGAGTAACTATGGAATGTTGGATAAAGGCGTCTGCTGCTTGTAATAACGGCAAATATTCCGCGGGCGACTTAGCTCCTAAAAAATGGATGTTTTTTTCTAAATGCTGGGATGCGACATAGTCTTTGGCCTCTTGCCATAATGGACCATCGCCAACCATATTGAATTGAGCGTCTGGAAATTGTTTCAACAGGATTTCAAAGGATTTGATGCTTAATATAGATCCTTTTTTGGCAGCAAAACGAGCAACTGAAATAAGCTGAAAGGTGGTCGATTTTTGCTTTTGTTTAAACGGATAAAACTGATTCAGATCCACACCACAGGGAATGACATGTAGATTGGGCAAAGGTCCGCAGATCTTTTCCAAGGTCGGTTTCATGGCGGAGGCTACCACAATAATGGCCTTAGCTTTGGGCAAGACTTGGGCATATTTTGCGCCATAATCTTCCAAAGTTTTGATTTCATTGGCATCAAAACCTAAAAAAACGATTCCAAAGGGGATGTTTTCGGCCGAGCATGCCTCTGAAATATGCGTTCCTAGTGGGCCATAATTGGCTAAAAAGGCATCTATTTGATTTTTTTGAAGGTATTTTCTTAAGAAATACGTGTAAATCTTTTGGTATAAATCAGGGAAAAGCCGACGAAGGCTACCTCGAACAAGCAGTTGATTCAATGGGAAGGGGTAAATGGAACCACCGTCGTACAATCGACTCGGCTGCCATCCTTCATACAGTACAGCATGCGGTTGAAGCTGTTTGATTTGCTCATCAATGAAAGTTTCAGAATAAGAAAAGTAATTGGATCGAGCAATGAGTAGCTTCATCGAATGGGGTTCGAGGTGAATGAATTAACGAAAATACGAAATTATTTTAAAGCCTTCCCGACTAGGTTAATCAAATCTTAGCTCTATTTTTGCAAGGCATTTACAGGTATGGAAAAAATATTACTCATTGGTGGAGCAGGCTTTTTAGGATTGAATTGGATTCAATTTCTAGAAAATCAAGTGGCTAGCCGAGAAGTAGCATTGACCGTCTTATCGCGGCATCATCATGCCGACTTAGCTCTATTTCCTCAGGTGAAATTTGTCCAAGGAGATTACGGGGATCTTGATGTATTGAATCGTTTATTTCTGGAAGAGCATTTTACTCAAGTTTTTCACTTTGCGAGTACCATTGTTCCTGCCACTTCTACCCAAAATGTTTCTGAAGATCTGGAAGCTAATTTAACTCCTACCATTCAATTGTTGGAAGTAATGAAGCAACATGATTGTCGCTTCTTAGTATATTTTTCTTCGGGTGGTGCCGTGTATGGACATGCTGGATTTGAGGCTCTCCATGAAAATCAGGCTTGTAAGCCCATTTCATCCTATGGCATCATCAAGTTGGCCGTGGAACATTATATTCAGTTGTATTCTAACATCCATCAGATTGATTATTTGATTTTGCGCTTGTCGAATCCTTTTGGGTATTTCCATCATTCAGATCAACAAGGTGTGATCAACATTGCTTTGCGAAAGGCATTGCGTGGAGAGACTTTTACTGTCTGGGGAGATGGCAGCCAAACCAAAGATTATATTTTTGCCGAAGATATTGCTAAGGCCATATTTCAACTGTGGCAGTCGGGCCATAAAAACGATACCATCAATATTGGATACGGTTCAGCCATCTCATTGTCGACCATTTTAGAAAAGATCAAAGGCCTAATTCCTAGTTTTCAGGTAGTGTACAAAGAAGCGAAACCTACTGACGTTCCGCACGTTTGCTTGGATATTTCTAAATTAGAATCACTCATTCCATTTGAAAAAACGCCATTTGATGAAGCCTTGGAGAGAACGTGGAAGTGGGAAGAAGGAAATTTATAATTATAAGTTATAGTTTATAAATTATAATTTGTGAATGCCTGAATGACGTTGACCGTTTTATCAATTTTTGAATTCTACATTGAACGGTTAATCCCAACGAAAGATTGGAACGTAGCATGAGCGAAGCGGCAGGCGCATCTTTGACCTTGTGCGTAGGCTAAAGCTAAGCGTCAAAGATTAAAGCCGTATGCAGAGTGACAATCGGTTCCGCGCAGCGGAATTCGTATTGGATTAACCGTATTTCTTCTGTTTTTTTTGTTTCTTTTTTTATGAAAAAAAAGAAATGCCAAAGAAAGTAAAGCTCCAGAAAAGGTGATGAATTCAAAGAGCTTAAAATACTTTTCGTTTCATTAATTCACATGGATTTTCTTTTTTTCTAAAAAAAGAAATACACATGTAATGACCTTAAAGTAGCGAGTGATTAAAACTGTAGAAGATTAACTTGATTAAGCATAGATTATCTAGGGTTTTCTTTTTTTTGAAAAAAAAAGAAACAAAAAAAAACTTGTTTTTTGTCGTTCCGCCAAGGCGAATTCTGCTTCGCAGAACCGGGATTCACTCCGCTATCGCCTATATTTTTGACGCCGACGCGCATCGCTTGTGCGCAAGGTCAAAATCTCGTCTACCGCTTCGTTCATTCCCTTTCGCTAGCAGAACGACGGGACAGAATGCATGAATGACGTTGACCGTTTTATCTCTTTTGGGATTCTACATTTTTAATTCTAAATCCCACTAAACCCTAATCACTTTATTTTTTCATTTTCCATTCTACAATTTACGGTTAATCCCACGAAAGATGGGAACGTAGCATGAGCGAAGCGGTAGGCGGATATTTGACCCAGTGCGTTGGCTAAAGCTAAGCGTCAAAGATTAAAGCCGTATGCGAAGTGAACGTCGGTTCCGCGAAAGCGGAATTCGTATTGGATTAACCGAAAACCTTCCTGTTTTTTTGTTTCTTTTTTTCTAAAAAAAGAAATACACATATAATGACCTTAAAGTAGCGAGTGATTAAAACTGTAGAAGATTAACTTGATTAAGCATAGATTATCTAGGGTTTTCTTTTTTTGAAAAAAAAAGAAACAAAAAAAAACTTGTTTTTTGTCGTTCCGCCAAGGCGAATTCTGCTTCGCAGAACCGGGATTCACTCCGCTATCGCCTATACTTTTGACGCCAACGCGCATCGCTTGTGCGCAAGGTCAAAATCTCGTCTACCGCTTCGTTCATTCCCTTTCGCTAGCAGAACGACGGGATTAAATATGCAAAATTCTCCATTCTCCATTTTCCATTCTACATTGAAAGATTGGAACGAAGCTTGAGCGAAGCGGTAGGCAAGAAATTGCAAATGATGAATTTTGAATTATAAATGGATGTAGAATTCTACAATCTAAATTTCCCCCTAATCCCTAATAACTAAACCCTAATCACTTTATTTCTACATTCTTCATTCAACATTGAAAATGAAATTACAATTTCTTCGCAACTAAAATAAACGTACAAGCATCCTCTCTTCTGGATTTATTACCAGCGATTTTATCGAAGAAGATGATGAAAGGTTGTAAGAGCATGGACCAAAGAGGACGAAGGACTTTTGGGAATTTGAATAAAAGACCATCTTGAAATAATTGGAGTCCCATGGAAGAGCGAGCAAGAATTCCTTCAAAATAGACTATTTCAAAGCCAGCTTCTTTCACAATCTTTTGCAAACCCGTAGAAGTCCATCGCCAGAAGTCGGTCGGGTCAGGATGAAACATCCAATAGCCATGAGTAGAAAGAATCAATTTGCCATCTTTTTGTAAAATCCGACAAGCCTCCTTTAAATAGGAGGTTGGATCTTCCACATGCTCCAATACCTGCGTAGATAAGACAAAGCCTACGCTTTCATCGGGCATGTCGATGATGCCTTTAGGATCTACCACCACATCCGCTTTGCTGTTGATGGCTAAGTCTAAACCAATGTATTGTTCTACAAATGGACCAAACAGTGGTTCATAAGGCTTATTACCACAGCCATAGTCGGCTAGCAATTGATGTGGAGAGTTTTTAACAAACAGTTCAACCACCCGTTCCAATTGCTTTCTTAATTGGATGAGGTAATAATAACGGGCCGACATCCTTCCCCAAATTTTGGGATACAGACGTTCCACTCCAGCTTCTCTACTTTCCATAATTACAATAGTTTGGATAAGCGATGGTACTCATCCTGCGAATTTTTATATTCAATATACTCCTTAGAAAGGTGTAAGTATTTTTTTGCTTTGGCTCTTTGTCCCGACTTATAAGCAATTCGGCATAATCCTAAATAGGATAAACCTCGGATATCTTTGGTAAACCTTTCTTCAAAAGGATATTGTAAGGATTTCAAATAATGCGCCTCTGCTTGAGCCATTTTCTTTTTGCCAAATTCATCAGCCATGCCTCTAAACACACATACGGCTCCCAAATAATAAGGAATTTTTAATTTATCTAATTTCTCATGGTAAATTTCCCCTTCTTCAAAATTATTAGTTAATGCCAATAATTCGGCTCTTTGAAGTAAAAATAGATGATTACCCGGAAAATCCTCCAATAAGGATTGATTGAGACCTAGGGCTTTTGCAGGCGTACCTTCGTATTTATTGTAGACATATCCCAGATAAAAACGACTTTCATTTTTTACAAAAATCGTTTTACGGGTGCTCTGATCTAGGTAATTTAATCCAGCCCGTTTATTTCCATCTTCAAAAAAGACCATCAAAGGTTTTATCACTGGATGAAGTTCTGGGTACACTATACGGTAATAATTATAAATACCCGCGGAGTATAAGAATTCGGGTTGTTTATCAGTATTTTTAAGCGCAATCTTCAGAAAGGAATAAGACTTGCGGGTATACGAAACAGCCTTCATGAAGTTCTGGTTATCCGCTTCAAATGCCGCTAAAAATCCTGTGGAAGAGATACAAAAAAAGACAGCTTCTAAATCATTTTCATTTTTTTCGTAGGCGGTTTCTGCCAAATCGAAACTTCGTTCCAAATAAGCTAAATAGGCCTTGCTTTGATTGGGATGGTCTTTTAAAGGAAAGTATTGTTTTTCCCATTGCATGGCCAACAATAAATAACTACTGGGGTGCTTCGGGTACTTTGTTTTTAGCGCATTGAAATCATCCGTAGCCTCTTTGAACTCATGGTTATACATGTGGTTCAAGCCGCTTGAAATCCATTCCTTGGCTTGATTGTCCGCTAATATTTGTCCTGAAATACTCCAAGACCAAAGACAAAAAAGCACCATAAAAAATCGCCGCATAAACACTCAATTGAATTGCAAAAATACGTAAGTACTGTGGTTTTTAGGCCTAATTTTTTACTTTTGTTTCTATTTTAACATTAAACTTTCCGAATGATTTCATTTCAAGAATTTAGCTTAGACAATGGCTTACGTGTGATCGTACATGAAGATCCCAGCACGACACTAGCTGTGATGGATGTGATTTACGATGTTGGTTCTCGAGATGAAGACCCCAGCCGAACAGGATTCGCTCATTTATTTGAACACTTGATGTTTGGAGGCTCTGAAAATATTCCCAATTACGACACTCCTTTGCAACGGGTAGGGGGTGAAAATAATGCATTTACCACACCCGATTTAACGAATTATTACATCAGTTTGCCCTACCAAAATCTAGAAACAGCTTTTTGGTTGGAGTCTGATCGGATGAAGCAGTTGGCTTTTAATCCGAATTCGCTGGAAGTTCAAAGAAAAGTGGTGATTGAAGAATTCAAACAACGCTATTTAAACCAGCCTTATGGTGATTTATGGCTCAAGTTTCGACCATTGATTTATCAACAGCATCCTTATCGATGGGCCACAATAGGAGCGGATATTAAGCACATTGAGGACGCGACTCTGGAAGACGTGAAGGCCTTCTTTTACCAGCATTATGTCCCAGCCAATGCGGTGTTAGTTGTAGCTGGTCGAGTGAAATTTGACGAGGTAAAAGCGTTAGCTGAAAAATGGTTTGGACCCATACTAGGAGGTGTGAAACCCGTTCGTCAATTGGTTCAAGAAGCAGTCCAGCAAGAAAACCGGAAGATGGAAATTTCGGCGAATGTGCCATCCAATAGGATATATAAAGCCTATCCCATGGTGGGGCGCTATCAGCCAGGTTTTCATGCCATTGATATGCTCGCAGATTTGATGGGTAGAGGAGAGTCTTCCTATTTATATGAGCATTTAGTTCAGAATAAACGCATTTTTGATTCCTTGAATGCCCACCAAATGGGTTCCGATGACCCAGGGATTTTGGTGATTCAAGGGCAAGTATGTGAAGGGGTGGACATTGAGGTTGCGGATCAGGCTTTGGAAGAACTTATCCAGGAGTTTGTACAATCTGGAATCGTAGAAAAAGCTTTGCAGAAAGTAAAAAATCAAGCAGAGGCAAGTTTAGTATTTATGGAAGTGGAGGTTTTGAACCGAGCTATGAACCTCGCCATGGCTGCTAATGCAGGAGATCCGAATTGGGTGAATACGGAAGCTGAAAAAATCCAAGCTGTTTCCCTAGAGGAAGTACAATCTTGGGCAAAACGCTTGTTTATTGATGGGAAATCGAATACCTTATGGTATAGGAAAGAAAAGAAATAGTCATGAAGATACGCGTAGGACAAGGGTATGATGTGCATCGCTGGGTAGAGGGTAGGCCCTGTATTTTGGGAGGTATTGAAATAGAATCACTGAAGGGTCCTTTGGGTCATTCAGATGCCGACTTGGTTTGTCATGTGATTTGTGATGCCCTATTAGGAGCGGCTAATTTACGTAACATCGGATTCCATTTTTCGGATAAAGATCCTCAATGGAAAGGCGTTTCCTCCATTGCCTTATTGACGCGCGTATTAGAAATGATTCGAGAAAAAGGATGGGAGGTAGGAAATGTGGACGTGACCATCATTTTGGATCAACCTCATTTAAATCCTCATATTCCAGCCATGCAGGCCAATTTAGCTCAAGTGATGGCGGTAGATTTGGATCAAATAACCTTGAAAGCAACCACCTCAGAAGGGATGGGTTTTGTTGGAAGAGGAGAAGGAATATCGGCCATGGCAGTGGCTCTAATTACTGCTGAGTAAGCTATGCCTATCAATTTAGAAAAAGAGCGATTAGAGATTTTAAAAAGGTACCGTAAGCTGCTGCGTACGGCCAAACCCTTTCTAAAAGATGATGATGCCAAGCAAATTAAAAAAGCATTTTTGATTTCTGCGGAGGCACATAAAGATATGCGTAGAAAATCTGGGGAACCTTATATCTACCATCCTTTGGCAGTGGCCCAGATCTGCGTTGAAGAAATTGGGCTTGGAACAACTTCCATTATTTCGGCTTTGTTGCACGATGTGGTCGAGGATACGGATACTACGTTAGCGGATATCGAGAAAGATTTTGGTCCCAAAATAGCTTCCATCATTGATGGACTGACTAAGATATCGGGGACATTTGAATATGGAACATCCCAGCAAGCGGAAAACTTCCGTAAAATGCTCTTGACCTTATCCGATGACATTCGTGTGATTTTGATTAAGCTAGCAGACCGTTTGCACAACATGCGAACCCTGTCTAGTATGGCCAAGGAAAAGCAATTGAAAATAGCTTCCGAAACCATTTATTTATACGCTCCTTTGGCACATCGTTTAGGTTTAAATGCCATCAAAACGGAATTGGAAGATTTGGGTTTAAAATACACCGAACCAGAAGCATTCAAAGAGATCGCCAATAAATTGTCCGTAAATAAGCGTAACCGCGAAAGCTTTGTCGATCATTTCATCCGTCCTATCAAAAAATCCTTGGATGAATTACATTTGAATTATACCATCAAAGGTAGGCCAAAGTCGATTTATTCTATTTACAACAAGATCAAAAGTAGCAATACACCTTTTGATAAAATTTACGATTTATTTGCGGTTAGGGTAGTGATTGATGTGCCTTTGGAAAGAGAGAAAGCCGATTGCTGGGAAGTATATTCCATTGTCACTGACCATTATCGTCCTAACCCAAGTCGATTAAAAGACTGGGTATCTACACCAAAATCCAATGGCTACGAGTCTCTACATACCACAGTGATGAGTTTGCCCTATGGCAACGATAAAGAAGGACGTTGGGTGGAAGTGCAGATCCGAACCAAAAGAATGGATGAGATAGCCGAGAAAGGTGTGGCTGCTCACTTTAAATACAAAGGAACGGATACTCGCACTAGTCAAGCATTTGAATCTTGGTTAAGTCAAGTTCGTGAAGCCCTAGAAACCAATGATAGGAGCCAGTCGGCTGTGGAATTGGTGGATGATATCAAAAATTCCTTATACCATGAGGAGGTATTTGTTTTTACTCCGAAAGGGAAATTGGTGGTTTTACAAGTGGGTTCTACGGCTCTAGATTTTGCATTTGAAATTCACTCTGAAGTTGGAGCTAAGTGTATTGGTGCCAAAGTCGGAGGAAAATTGGTGCCTTTGTCGCACAAGTTGAGCAATGGCGATCAAATTGAAATATTAACATCTTCCAAGCAAAAACCTTCGGAAGATTGGTTGCGCATCGTAACCACCACCAAGGCAAAGGCCCGGATTAAAGATTTTATTAAAGAAGAGAATAAATCACACGTCATCAAAGGGCGTGATATGATTGAGCATAGATTGAAGATTTTGGGGTATCCGAGTTTGACTTTGGAGATTACCAATCAGCTTCGAGCCTATTACAATGCCAAGGATGCCAATGACCTTTTCTATCGTTTCGGAAAAGGCTATGTCGCTATCGAGCAATTGAAGCATTGGAAGTCCGACAAAGAAATGCACGAGCGGAAGCAGGCAGAAAAGGCGATTCAGGTTCCCATTGTCGACAATAAGAGTTTCACCAAAGAAATGAAACGTGTGCAGCACGACCGTAAGGATGCTGATATTTTGTTGATTGGAGAAGATATGGACAAGGTAGATTATACCTTGGCAAAATGCTGTAATCCCATCTCTGGTGATGATGTGTTTGGTTTTGTCACCATCAATGAAGGGATTAAAATTCACCGAACCAATTGCCCTAATTCTCCCGAATTATTATCTCGACATGGTGACCGAGTGATAAAAGCACAGTGGGCGAGTCAAATTGCTATGTCTTTTGTCGTAGATTTGGTGATTCGTGGGATTGACCGGGTAGGATTGGTGAATGATGTAACGCGAGTGATTTCGGATGAACTTAAAGTCAATATTACGGCTTTGAATATTGGGGTGAAAGATGGACTTTTTGAAGGTCGGATTTCTCTCATGATTCAAGATACGGATCACTTGGTAGCCCTTGTGGGTGAATTAGAACGAGTCGCAGGAGTAATTGAGGTTGCCAGAGAAGAATAATAGCTTTTTTCAGTTTTTATAGCTTATTTTACGTCGTTTTTTTCGCTAAATGTCCACAGAAATAGATAAGTTCGATTCGGTTAAGAAAATTTTCACAGCCTACTTGGAAAACAAGGGTCTGCGCAAGACACCCGAGCGATTTGCTATCTTGGAGGAGATCTATTTGCGCGACGACCATTTTGATGTGGAGGAGTTATATATCTCCATGAAAAACAAGAAATACCAAGTTTCCCGTGCCACCGTATACAATACATTGGATGTATTGGTAGAATGTGATTTGGTGGTAAAACACCAATTTGGACGTAATCAGGCGCAGTTTGAGAAGTCTTATGGACGTAGGCAACATGATCATTTAATTTGTACGGATTGTCACAAAGTGACCGAATTCTGTGATCCCCGCGTTCAAACCATCCAAAGTTTAGTGGGAGAAATGTTGCATTTTAATGTGATGCACCATTCCTTGATTTTCTATGGATCGTGTACCAACAAGAATTGTGAACACCGAGCAAATTTCCAAGCGAGGTCTCAAGAATAAAAGATTTTAACAATAGTTTTTATGGCAGTTGATGTATTATTAGGCTTACAGTGGGGAGATGAGGGAAAAGGTAAAATTGTTGACGTTTTAGCCCCCCGTTATCAGGTTGTGGCAAGATTTCAGGGAGGACCCAATGCAGGTCATACCTTGGAATTTGATGGTTTTAAGCATGTATTGCATCAGATTCCATCGGGTATTTTCCGTCAGGAAGTACAGAATATCATTGGTAATGGTGTGGTGTTAGACCCCATCATTTTCAAGAAAGAAATTGAGGGATTGGCTCATTTTAACTTGGATTTGAAGAAAAACTTGGAAATCTCCAAGAAAGCGTCCATTATTTTACCAACACACCGTTTATTGGATGCCGCTTACGAGCTGGCTAAAGGAAAAGAAAAAATTGGCTCAACCCTAAAAGGTATTGGACCAACTTATACAGATAAAATTTCTCGTCAAGGATTACGTGTAGGGGATATGATTTCGCCTAATTTCCCAGAGAAATACAAAGCATTAGTCGATCGCCATAAAGCGATTTTGGATGTATACAAATACGAATACGATTTGACGGAAGCTGAAGCTGCCTTTTTTGAAGCGGTAGAATTCATGAAGCAATTTGCCTTAGTGGATTCCGAATATTCCGTGAATAATGCCATTAATTTAGGTAAGACTATTTTGGCCGAAGGCGCACAAGGTTCATTATTGGATGTGGATTTTGGTTCTTATCCATTTGTGACTTCATCCAATACCATTTCAGCGGGTGCTTGTACGGGTTTAGGTGTTGCGCCTAAAAACATTGGTGAAGTATTTGGTATTTTTAAGGCCTATGCTACTCGCGTAGGATCGGGTCCTTTCCCGACGGAATTGGAAGATGAAGTGGGAGAAGCCATGCGCCAAGAAGGTCGTGAATTTGGTTCTACCACGGGTCGTCCTCGTCGTTGTGGTTGGATAGATTTACCTGCTTTAAAATATGCCATGATGATCAATGGGGTGACTCAATTGATTATGATGAAGGCCGACGTGTTAAATATCTTTGAAGAGATTTTGGTATGTACAGCTTACGAAATGCCAGATGGTACGGTCACAGATCATATCCCTTTTGAGATTACGGATATTAAAGTAAAACCCATTTATGCGAGTCTAGCAGGATGGCATTGCAGTTTAGAAGGAATGCGTGATTTTAATGAATTACCTGCTGAGCTGACCAATTACATTGCCTTTTTGGAAAAGCATTTGAACTTACCGATCAACTTCATTTCGACAGGCCCAGATCGTGAGGCTTGTGTTTTGAGAGGATCATTGGCATAACAAAAAATGAAGGCTTCGGATCGAATGGATTTGGCAGAATTGTATAAGTTCGACGAGATTTACTGGATTCCAGCAGATCGCCCTAACATTCCATCCGAAGCCTCTTTTACGCCAACAGAAAGCTCAGCAACCACGTTAGAAGTGGAACCTTCTAAGCCAGTTGCAGCTATCGTTGAGGAAAAAGTCAGCATACCTGTTCAAGAAAAACCCATTACTCCTTCAGGACCGGGTTTGCAAGCTAGCCTAGTGGAAGATCTAAAGGCAACAGCACCTTCCAATTCTCAAAATTCACAAATCCTACCTCAAGTCAATTGTCGATTGGTTGTAGTAGGTAAAATTAATCCTACTGAAAAAGAGCGATTACAACTGGTATTATCGGCTGCTCCCGTTTCTCTTCAGCCGAGTGATTGGCAGGTCTTAGAACCTATGGATTCTTTTTCTGTAACTGAATTTGTAGAAGGTACTCAAGCGCAAATCTATGTATTCCTAGGAGATCAAATCCCAGCTTGGAAAGTACAACTGCCAGAAGGCAAAATCAGCCAAATCGGGAATAAGGCCATCTATTATTTCCCTCGTTATATCTCCAGCCTAAAAGACTCCGAAAAACCGTTGAAATTGGCGTTTTGGAATAGCGTGAAGGAAATTATAAATTATAATTTATAATTTATAAATTATAGGTTGTGAATGCCTGAATGTCATTGACTGTTTTATCCGTTTTTCATTCTATCCTATACATTTCACATGCTACGTTGTCAGATTAATCTAAACGAAAGATTGTACAGTCGTTTGAAATAAATTGTGAAGTATGAATGCCTGAGTGACGTTGGCACAAACCCCATTTATAAATTATAATCTATAATTTATAATTTATTTCATGTCCATCCTCGGCAGCGGACTCACGTCTTGACCACAGAAAATACCGGCCTCTGCTTTGAAGTGACCAGCCATAGCAATCATGCCAGCATTGTCTGTGCAATAAGAAAAAGCGGGGATAAATACTTCCCAGTTTTGTTGAGCGCCTAGTTCCTGAATTCCATTTCTTAATCCAGAATTGGCGGCCACGCCTCCAGCAATAGCAATCTGTTGACAGTTCTTTTCTTTCATCGCTTTTTTTACTTTGCGAAGCAACATATCAATCAAGGTCTTTTGTACCGAAGCACATATGTCTGCCTTATTTTCCTCGATGAATTGAGGATTATTCTTTTGCTCTTTTTGTAAAAAATAAAGAATGGCCGTTTTGATTCCCGAGAATGAAAAGTCTAAACCAGGCATTTCACCTAATGGAAAAGGGAAACGATGGGGGTTACCTTCTTTGGCTAATTTATCAATCATGGGGCCACCCGGATAAGGTAAACCAATGAGTTTGGCCGTCTTATCAAACGCCTCTCCCACGGCATCATCTTGCGTCTCTCCAATGACCTCCATCTTCAATGGACTCTTCACCCAAACGAGTTGAGTATGTCCGCCACTGACCGTCAAACAAAGAAATGGAAAGCGAGGTTTTGGGTCTTCAATAAAGTGAGCCAAAACGTGAGCTTCCATGTGGTTGACCTCAATGAGCGGAATATCTAAACTCAATGCCAAAGCCTTGGCAAAGGAGGTGCCAATTAATAGTGCTCCCAATAAACCTGGGCCACGCGTAAAGGCAATGGCATTCAGTTCATTTTTGTTTATATTTGCTTTTTGCAGTGCTTCGTGAACGACAGGTATGATGGATTTTTGATGAGCTCTGCTGGCTAATTCCGGAACTACTCCGCCCCATTGGGTATGGATCAGTTGTGTGGATACAATGTTCGACCGAAGTTCTCCGTTTACCATAACAGCAGCGGAGGTTTCGTCACAAGAAGATTCAATAGCCAGTAGATTCATATCGGATAAAAACTCTGCAAAAATAAGGCAAAATATGCCGTAATCGTTGGCTTTTCTGAAAAAGAAAATATGATTAAAGCAACCAAAATCTTCGCTAAATCCATTCTTTACGGTTTGGTGGGGATTTTTTTGTTGTTTTTTGTCACAGTCTTATTACTTCGAGTACCCTCCAATCAAACCTTATTAGCGCAGTATTTTGCTCCCAAAATAGAGAAAGCTATTGGCTACCCGCTCACCGTTCGGGCTATACAACTGAAGTTTTTTGATGAAATAAGTTTTTGGGGATTACGCGTCAAAGACCCTTGGGGAAAGGAAATGGTCTACATTGAACGATTGGATGTCAATTTTAATTTATCCGATTTACTGTTCAAAGGAAACAATCCTCACCTAGATTATGCCCGATTGTATCAACCGAAAGTTCATTTGATTTTTGAAAAAAAATCAGGGAAAATGAATTTGGATGAGTTTATCGTTCGGATAGACCATTGGCTGAATCCGGGTCCTAGCGTGGCTGGTCCTAGCTCCAAATTTGAAATATTGGATGCGGAAGTAGTGGATGGCTCTTTTATGTTGGATGATCAACAAATCAAGAGCGAAGCTACATCTCGGCATTTTGACCTGAATCACTTGATTTTTACACACATCAATGCCAAGGTCAAGGACTTCTATGTGCAAGGAGATACCTTGGGTTTACAGACCATTGGGTTGAAAGCATTGGATCCTGTCAGTGGGCTGAATATTAAGGCATTGGATACGAAATTCATGTATGCTGATAAGCAGATGCGCTTCGATCAATTGAATCTGTTTTTCAATGATTCCCAGATAAAAAATCAAATTGTTTTTGATTATTCCAGTACCCAAGACTTCAAGCTTTGGAATAAAAAAGTCAGTATGAAGGCCTATTTTGACAATAGCCTGATACGCGGAGAAGACTTGGGTAGGTTTGTGGAGGATATGTATCAATACAAAGGTTTGTATAAACTGAAGGGTAATTTGGAAGGGCCTGTGGCGCGTTTGAATCTAAAGAATTTTGAAATGGCCTTTGGTAGTAAAAGTGTACTCCGAGGTGATTTTAGTTTCAAAGGTTTACCCGAAATAGATAAAACGGTGATGAATTTTGACATGGTGAATTCCCAATTTCACCCCCAAGATTTACAAGTCTTTTTGTCGAAATCAGCGGTAGAAAAAATGAATATTTTAGGTCCAGTCTCCTTTGGTGGGAAATTTTCTGGAACCAATAAAGACTTCAGTACTTCGGGTAAACTAAACACGGGTTTAGGGTATATGGAAGGGGATGTGGTGATGAATTTGAGTGATTCTATGGCCTTTTCTAAGTACCAAGGGAAGTTGAAATTGAAGAAATTTAAACTGGGTAAATTGTTCAGTCTTGAGGAGTATTTGGGTACAGTTGATTTGGAAGCTCAAGTAAAGGGATCAGGTTTTTCGAGTAATTCGGCCAAAGTGGATTTTGATGGACAAGTTTCAGAAATCAATATCAAACGCTATGCTTATCGACGAGTTAGTTTGAAAGGGAATTTGCAACGTCAATTATTCAAAGGATTAGTTTCAGTTAAGGATAGTAATTTGTTGGCTCAAATGTCCGGTGAAATTAATTTAAGGCAGGAAAAACCTGTCTATAATTTGGAAGGACGTATTGACCATGTTGATTTGGGAAGGTTGCGGATTACGGATACACCGATGCAGCTAGTTAGTGATTTTCAAGTCAATATCGCCATGAATGATTTGGACGATTTAGAGGGGAAAGCCACCTTTTCTGAAGCCATTTTGGGAACGCCCAAGAAGTTGGATTTGCCCATACATTTATTGACTTTTAGTTCGGATTTAAAGGGAGCCAAACGTCACTATCGATTAAATTCTGATTTGATATCTGTGGAAGCAGAGGGGGATTTTGTTCCTTCGCAATTGCAAAAAGATTTAGGTCAATTGTGGGAGGAATACACCTTGTATTTTACTAAAAACGAGAGTGAAAGAGCGGCTTACTATGCTGCCAAAACCCATGAGACGAGTCGGAAATATGTCTCCGATTTTACCGTCATTTGCCATGATGCCAAACCCATTTTAACGCGTTGGTTTCCCACTATCGACTTAGCAAAGAATACCGTTTTTTCTGGAAGTGTCAATAAAGGGAGATCCGTTTCTTTGAGTTTGGAGTCATATCCTGACACCTTGGTATTGGGTGGTTATAAATTTTATCAGTCCATTTTCTCCTTCCAAAGTTCTAAGTTTTTAGGTGGTCCCGAAGTTTCTAGTAGCTTGGTTTTTCAATCCAGAAGACAGCATTTGAATTTTCTAACTCCAACTGAAAACCTTAAATTGGATGGGCTTTGGGATCAAGATCGAATCAATTTTGAATTGGACTTTAAGCAGCAAGGGGATGATAATTCTGCCCATTTAGGAGGGATTTGGCGCTTTGAAAAAGATGGATTGTCGCTTCGTTTCAAGGATACTTATTTGCGTATTTTGGGACAAGATTGGGCGGTAGATCCCGAGAATAAAATATCCATTCAAGGCAAGGAATTGCATGCGGAACACTTTTTGATTTCGAATCAAAAACAGTCGATAGCCCTGCAAGGGAGCTTATCCATGGACTCCACGGAGACCTTACGCCTTCGAGCCAATAAGTTTCAGTTAGGTACCTTAGCTCCTTTGTTTTCTTTGAAAGTACAAGGGGAATTAAATGCTGAAATCAACATTCAAGATTGGTATCAGCATACCCGTTTAGACACATGGCTACTGGTGGATTCACTACATTTGAATACGTTTTACATCGGTAATTTACAAGGAGTTGGAACCTATAATGCGGATTTAAAAACGATGGATTTAAACTACCATTTAAACCGATTGGGGGAATCTGTGGTAGAAGTTGATGGCACCTATAAACCTTTTGAAACTAGGAATAAACTGGATATTACAGCGGAGTTAAATAAGACCAATCTGAGTATCTTGGAACCCTTTACCCAAGGCGTATTTTCTGGATTAGCAGGAGATGCATCGGGCAAATTGAAAGTAAGAGGAACCCTAAACGATCCAGATATCGAAGGAAAAATAGCACTTCAAAAGGCCAAATTATTCTTTGATTACTTGAAAACTAGCTTGGCTTTTTCGGATACCGTCGAGTTTAAATCTCGACAAATCATTGGTCGAAATTGGAAAATTTCAGACCCAGAAGGTAATACAGCAAAGTTGAATGCCAACTTTATTTTTCCCATTGGAAGTCCCTTTGAGATGAACATTGAGGCGAACTTAAATCGGTTTAAATTATTGAATACCCAGCGTGACCCTACGTCCTTTTATTATGGGACAGGTTATACCTCAGGACCAATTTCCATCCGTGGTGCATTGCATGATTTACTGATTACCGCGGACTTGAAAAGTGAAAAAGGAACCCGATTGTATATTCCTTTAGACCGTGAAAGTAGTACCGAAAATGAAGAGGATTATGAGTTTTTTAGTAAGTCCTTGCAAGTGGATATCAATGCAGTGAACCAACAATTGACATCCAAATTAAAGGAAGGTGGTATCAGTTTAGACTTGGATTTGGCATTTACTCCTGAAGCCTATGGCGAGGTGCAAATCGATAAAAAGAAGGGGGATTTGATGCGGATTTATGGTACGGGAAATATCAATATGACCTTGGACAAAAAGGGGCAGTTTAGAATGATTGGCGACTATGCCATTGACCAAGGGGACTATACTTTTACCCTGCAAAATTTAATCAATAAGCGATTTGCCATTCAGCGAGGCTCTAAGATTTCTTGGACAGGCGATCCTTTGGAGGCCAATGTCAATATCAAAGCGATCTATACCCAGTACGCTTCCTTGTTCCCTATTTTGTTGGATACGACCAATAAATCCAACTTGCCAGAATTCAAAAGACGCTATCCCGTGGACGTGACCATCAACCTGCAAAATCGCTTGTTGTCACCTAATATTTCCTTTGATATTGGTATCCGTGATTATCCCAAAGATGTTCACCTGAATGGAGCCGTTACGGCCTTTACCAATCGCATTAAGACGGATGAGCAGGAGTTAACCCGACAAGTTTCCAATGTCCTATTGTTTGGTCAATTGGTTTCTCCCTTTGGTGGAAGTGGAATTGCCTTGGGTAGTTTAGTGGGTAATTTTACCGAGATGCTTTCCAATCAATTGAGTAATTTGGCTTCTCAAATCAACAAGGATTTGAACATTGATGTGTATTTAGGCGGAGGAAATTTGAATCAAGATATCTTATCCAATTTACAATTACGGGCCTCGTATAATGTGAATGACCGCTTACGGATTACTCGTAGTGGGGGCTTTACCGATGCTCGAAATCAGACGAGTCCTTTGATCTTACTGGGCGACTGGGCCTTGGAATATTTTGTGAAACGAGATGGTTCTCTTCGTTTGAAAACGTACAATCGTAACGTTCAAACCACCCTTCTGGGGTCTTTAAACTCCTACCAAATTAACCAAACCATGGGAGCTAGTTTGTTGTATAACCGAAGCTTTAATAAGCTGTTTGGGAAGTGAGATTAATGTAGAATGGAGAATGTAAAATGGCCGTATCCATTTATCATTTATAATTCATCATTTACAATTTCCTTTCCGCCTTTGCTGAACGACAAAAAAAGAAGTTTTTTTGTTTCTTTTTTTTTAAAAAAAGAAAGGCCTAAGTATATTCTGAAACGAAGTGTTATTTTGAAACAACAAGAAAGAGTCCTACAAAATAGCTTTACCGAAGATTTAATTCATATGGTATTTCTTTTTTTTCATAAAAAAAGAAACAAAAAAAACAGAGGAAATATGGTTAATCCTAAGACGAATTCTGCTTCTCAGAACCGATTGTCTCTTCGCTTATGACTGTTAGAATGTAGAATGAAAAATGTAGAATGAGCCACTACCATTTATACTTTATAATTCATCATTTATAATTTCCTTGCCGCTTCGTTCTAATCTTTCGTTAGGATTAACCGTTCAATGTAGAATGTAGAAAATGTGATGTATCGTTTTTTGAACCGCTGTTCGACATATGCTATGTCGAACTACAAATCAACGGGTTCTACAATCCCACCAATTGTAACATAGAACATCCTATATACTCTGATGAAAGCGAATCGAAGATTCTTTTTATCAACATTACGACATGCCTTTTAGAACATGTCGAATAGCTTCAAAGAAAAGCCTTAGGAATTGATATTCCTTCCTTTGGAAGGGGTATTATTTTTAACTAGTGATATTTTTCAAGCACAAATTTCTTGAGTTTTCGCAAGTTTTTTTAAAAATAAATAGTCAATATTTAAGCCAGATTTAGGTTATATGTTGAAGAATAAATTGTATCAATGGGTGGAAATATATCAAGGTAAGCCATTGTATGGGCCTAGGCTTTGGTTCATCATTAAGTATTATTTTCTGCCTCATCTATTATTTACTGGAACTATAACATTATATGTCCAACGTACCTTACAACATCGAATTGTTGGTGTTTTCGATGAGTATAAACTTGACTCTTTTTTGTTTTTGCATTGTGTATTAATCGCGCCTTTTTTTGAAACCTGGCTATCTCAATGGTTAATTATTAACGTTTGTCAACGTATATTTTCCACATTCTCTGAACGTATATCTGGAATATTATCCATTGGTATTTCCAGCATCTTGTTTGCTGCAGCTCATTATTTCAATGATCCTTATTATCCCTTTTTGGTATTTGATTCAGGTCTAGTATTGGCTCTGGTATATTATTTCACTAAAAAGGAATTTGATGCTAACAAGGCTTTTATTTTAACATTTTTAATCCATGCTAGTTGGAATTTAATTCCCACGACCATACATTTTTTATTCTTATGAGCATTTCTTTTCCCCGTTTTTTAGGACCTTTCGAAGGACTATTAATTTTCTTTGTTGTTATTTATTTGATTGCCCTAGTCATCTCCATATTTATCACGTTAAAATCAAGGTATTATTCCCCCATTGATAAATTGATTCGTATTGTACTTGTCCTAAACGCACCATTCTTAGGAATCATCTTGGTGTTTTATGAGAAGCATTATGGAAAGTTATAAGCCCTCATTCTACATTTTACACTTTTCATTCTACATTAAAAAAGGAACCACTTTCGCAGTTCCTTCTAATCACTAATACCTAATAACTAAAACCTATTTTCTTATTTTACCTCAAATCCACCCGTTCCAATCGCGAAGCCTTCTGAATATAATTCAATGGTATATTTACCTGGTTTGTAAGCCACTCCACCACGAGAATAAAATACATCTACCGCCTGGTTATTGTTGGAATAGGTCACCACTTGCTTAGACGTATACACCATTTCTTTGCCATCTTGAGTAAACTTACCTGAACCTGCAGCTTCGTCTGAAACGATAGCTCCATCAGCATCTAGCATACGTACAAAGATGGTTTTGTTTTCTAATTTAGTAATTGGGTTGCTAGCTAAGTTGAATGTGATTTTCAACTTCTCAATTTTCTTGCCATTAAAACGAGATTTCTCTGCTTCTTTTCCTTTGCTGCTAACAGATAAAACACGTAAACTTTGCGCTTTCAAAGCTGCTGCAATGCTCACCTTTCTGGCTAATTCCTTGTTCTTGGCTGTTACTTCAGATAAAGTGTCAACTAAGGTTTTGTTCTCCGTTTTTAGACCTGTATTCTCCGAATTCAAGGATTGATTTTGCGTAGTCAACACTTGGTTGTTTTCCGTCAAAATACCATTTTGCTTTTTCAATTCAACAATGTCCGCATCTTTCTGAGTCAATACTAAATCATATTCTTTGATTTTTGCCTCATATGAAGCAATAGTCGCATGATTAGCTTTTTTCAAGGAGCTTTTATCTTGTTCCAATTGCACTTTCAATGCTTCTAAATCATTTACTTGTCCACCCAAGGCTTTAATTTCCTCAATCTTAGCATCTAATTGCGTAGAAATGGAATCCAATTTCATGCGCGTATTTGCTAATTCAGTGGCTTTTTCTTCAATATTGACGGCTTGTTCTTTGGTCAATTGGTTCGAACGAAAATACAAGACGCCTAATACTGCTGTTAATACAGCCAATACAATCAAGGCAATCTTTGAGGTGTTGTTGGATGTTTCCATTGGGTTCAAATGTTTATTTAAGGGTTTAATTCCTCGCAAATTTAACATTAATATTCAATATTTTCTTTTAAATAGGCTTTTGGTTAATTTGCGCCTCTGAAAGACATGAATATGCCTACGTATGACTTTATTGTGGTGGGTTCTGGAATCGCTGGTTTATCATATACTGTTAAGGTAGCGCAATATTTCCAGGATAAACAGATCCCCATCAAAATTGCTTTAATTACCAAAACGGTTGCGGAAGAAACCAATACCAAATATGCTCAAGGCGGAATTGCTGCCGTTTGGGATAATCAAGATTCCTTTGAGAAACACATGCAAGATACCTTGGTAGCTGGCGACTTTGAGAGCGACCCTAAGGTGGTGGAATTAGTGGTAAAAGAAGCTCCAGAGCGGTTAAAGGAATTGATTTCATACGGGACCGACTTTGACCGTAAATCAGATGGAAGTTTTGATTTAGTCAAAGAAGGAGGGCATTCAGATAAACGCATTTTACATTATAAAGACTCCACGGGAAATGAAATCGAGCGGGCATTGTTAGAAAAAGTCAAGTCATTTGATTCAGTGGATTTTTTCACGCATTATTTTGCTGTTGATCTTATTACCCAACATCATTTAGGGGATAAGGTGACTAAAGATACCCCCCATAAAAAATGTTTTGGAGTATATGTCTTAAACAAGAAAACCAAAAAAGTAGAAACCTTTATTGGGAAAACGACCTTATTGGCTACTGGAGGGATTGGTCAAGTATATCAATCTACTACCAACCCGACCATTGCCACTGGAGATGGAATTGCCATGGCTTACCGTGCCAAAGGTTTTGTTAAAGGGATGCAATTCATACAGTTCCATCCTACAGCTCTCTACCAGCCCGGCAAAAAACCTAATTTCTTGATTTCAGAAGCGGTGCGTGGACATGGAGGAATTCTGAAGAATTTGGATGGGTCGACCTTTATGGAAAAGTATGACGAGCGCCTTTCTTTGGCTCCTCGCGATATTGTAGCCAGAGCCATCGATTCAGAAATGAAGAAAAATGGTACGGATCATGTCTACCTAGACACCCGACATATTCCCAAGGAAGAAATCATGGCGCATTTCCCTATGATCTACCAGTATTGTCTGGACCAGTTGGGAATAGATATGTCGCAAGAAATGATTCCTGTGGTTCCATGCCAACATTATTTGTGTGGAGGAATCATTGTGAATGAATACAGCCAAACCAATATCGAGCATTTATATGCCGCTGGTGAATGTTCGCATACAGGTTTACATGGCGCCAATCGTTTGGCCTCCAATTCATTGTTGGAAGCCATCGTATATGCCCACCGTGCTTTTGAAAAATCCATTGGGGAATTTGGAACACAAACTATACCAGCCGGTATTCCACATTGGAATGATGAGGGTACTCGAAATCCTGAAGAAATGGTATTGGTGACAGAGATGACGCGTGAATTGGAGTCAATCATGAGTAATTATGTGGGAATCGTACGTACGGATCGACGATTAAAACGGGCCTATGATCGTTTGGAGTTGATTTATTTGGAGCACGAAGAATTGTACAAACAATCTAAAATCACGGTGCCTTTGTGTGAATTAAGAAACATGATTAATGTGGCTTATTTGATCATTAAGCATGCGCGTGCACAAAGGGAAAATAAGGGCTTGCACTACAATTTGGATTTACTTAATGCGTGATTTGAGGTAGTGAACAATCACTTCCAGCCCTTTTTCAAAATGGATGTTGTTCGGAATAACAATGTCACAGCTTTTTTTGTGTGGACGAATGAATTCCTCGTAAGTAGGTTTTACGTGGTATTTCCAGCGGTACATCACATCCTGTAAATCATAACCTCGTTCCTCGTTATCCCGCTTGATGCGACGCTTCAATTTGATTTTGTTTTGTGCGTCAATGAATATTTTTAAATCTAGCAGTTTGGCTACTTCTGGAAAATGGAAAACAAAAATCCCTTCTACTACCAAAATTTTGCGGGGGTAAAAATGTAGGATATTGGGAATCTTAGTCGAGTTATTGAAGGTATATTCTTCTCGAGTTACAATTTCTCCTGAACGTAATTTTTCTACATCTTTGGCAAAAGCTTCATCATCAATAGCACCTGGTAAATCAAAATTCTCAATCCCATTTTCGTCTTTGGTTTGATGCTGCTTGGGACGGTAGTAATTATCTTGAGATAAAAGACAAATTTCTTCGGAAGGGAACTGGGCCATGAGTCTTTGCAAAAACAGTGTTTTTCCAGAGGCACTTCCACCGGTGATTCCGATGATGTAGGGTCTTTCGTTGATTGGGGTCATTGATGTTGCGTATTCGAATACAAATTTGCGAAAAGCATTTAATTATACCTCAAAAAAACACATGTTTTCAGTAATTCACATATTTTAAGTAAAAGGTCTGCATTTCTTTAACTAGTTTTTGATTGAACTGAAAATTAATACTTGCCATTTGACGGTCTATTTCTTCTTGAAAATACAGCTCTTGGGCACAGCCTTCATGGATACGACGATGATCTATCGACAATTCTTCTTCTAGTAAAATCCAGCCGCCGGGTTTTATGATACGTTTCAAAGCTGGAAGAATTTCTTCTATGGGAGCTAATTCATGCCAAGCATTGAAAACGAAAAGGCCATCTACGCTTTGGGCGGCAATAGGGACTTGTGCCATGGGTGAATGATACATTTGTACCTGAGCGGAAAAAGTTAAGCTTAGTTTCTTTTCAAAGTAATCAATGCTTTCTTGTACCGCTTCCATGCTCAATATTTGGGTATTGGGGTCAACAAGAATGATATCCCGACAAGGCCGATGCAGTAGCAGATTCACTTCCCACCAGGCTGATCCACAACCTAAGGAGAGTATGGTGTCAGATGGCTTCCAAGAAAAATGCTCGAGCAATTGTTTCATGCGTCAAAGAAAGGAAAAATTGTTGTTAGTGTTGATGGAAAATGTAGAATGAAGAATGTAAAATGTCTTGTCCTGATATAGGTTGACTTTGGGTTCATTAATTATTCTTTGTAAATATAAATTTAGCAGTTTCAAAACCTCTAAAGTCTTTCATTTTATATAAAGTAAAGGCCATGGTAAATGGTGTGATTATTGTAATTTGAATCAGCCCATAAATAACATCACTTTATATCCAGTTTTACAGTATTTCTTTTTTTGAAAAAAAAGAAACAAAAAAACTTTTTTTCTTGTCGCTCAGCAAAGGCGAATTTCGCTTCGCGAAACCGTGATTCACTACGCTATCGCCTATATTTTTGACGCCGACACGCATCGCCTTTGCTAAGGTCAAAACCTCGTCTACCGCTGCGTTCATCATCTTTCGCTCTTGCTGACCGACGGTATTTTCTATCAAAAAATCACAAATTTCATTGTAAAAACTAAAATCTAATAAAGACAACTGATGAGGTTAATCCCAACGAAAGATGGGAACGTAGCATGAGCGAAGCGGTAGGCGGGAAGGAAATGATGAATTATAAATTATAAATGGATGTAGCATTCTACATTCTAACTGCCGAATGCGGAGTGAACATCGGTTCCGCGTAGCGGAATTCGTCTTAGGATTAACCGTAATCATCTGTTTTTTTTGTTTCTTTTTTTTTAAAAAAAAGAAATACCTAAGTATTGGCATTAAAGTAGACTGCGATATAAAAGAGCATGTATTTATTCAATAATTACATATCGGAAAATCCAAAATATTAATGTTCGATAACTACCAGCTGAGTCTTCCTAAAAACTGTCAACCTATATTAGGACAAGGCAGAATCTCAATCGTTAGACGACCTAAAGGGTTTTTCCTATTTTCAAATAACAGAAAATACTAAAGGAAATGGAAAGACAGAAATTAATCAGTAATTTTCGGAAGTAGCTATATTTAAACCTACATAATCTCCTATGGCGATTTTCATTGCACCAACTGCCTCCGTGATGGGCCGTGTTTTTATTTCACCTGATGTGTCCATTTGGTATGGAGCCGTTATCCGAGCAGATGTGGAAGAAATTCATTTGGGCGAAGGCTGTAATGTGCAAGATAATGCCGTATTGCATGCTGATGAAGGTGATAAAACCATCATTGGGAAATTTGTGACCGTTGGGCATTCTGCTATTGTGCATGGCGCAGAGGTGGGAGAGGGGAGTTTGATTGGCATGCATGCCACCGTATTAAATCGGGCTAAAATTGGTAAATATTGTTTGATTGGGGCACATGCCTTGGTGACGGAAGGGATGGAAATACCTGATTATTCTTTGGTTTTGGGTACACCCGCCAAAGTGGTCAAAACACTGAATGAATCGCAGATAGAGCGATTAAAATATGGCCCATCTCATTACATTAAAATGGGGGAAATACATGCCCAAGGAGAATACCCATTGATTACTCAAGCCGATTTTGAATCATGATTGATCTCATATTAATACGCCATGCTCATTCTGGGCCCTATGATCAACCCGATAAAGAGCGGCAGTTATCTTTACAAGGGATGGAAGAGATGATCCTATTGGCTCAAAAGCTAAAATCGGTTCATTTGCCTTCTGGATTATGGCTATGTTCGGATGCCAATAGAACCACGGAAACAGCCACCGCTTTGCGAAGTGAGTTAGGAATTGTGGGCCCTATAAACTTAGATGCTTGCTGGTACCAGGCTTCAGGTCCAGATTATGTCAAGATGATTGAAAAGCAGAGTAGGCCTGTGATATATTTGGTAGCGCATAATCCATCGATATCTTATGTGGCTTCCTATTATTCAGGAACATTAATTCAGATGGAAACGGGCGGCTGTTGTTATTTACGTTTTCAGTATGCCGACTCGCCCTCGGAATTAAGTAAGGGTGCTGGAGATTTAGTTTTTAATTTTAATCCACAGGTAGTATAATGAATAAAAATCAAAAAATATTTCGTTGGATACTCATCTTGTTCACCTTATTGATGGTGGCTTTAGCGATTGATATGGCTAAAAATACCACAGCACCTTGGAATAAGAAGAAGGTGGAAAAGGGGAGGTGATTAGTTATTAGGGATTAGTGAAGGGTGTTGCTTAGATTTGTCAACTTTTTAAAAGTTGACAAATCTTCAGTTGACAAATCTTCAATAGTTCAAAGTTCATCCTGATTAATCGAAATTCGCCCATTTTCCCAACCCTAAAACCACTCATCATTTATTTCGAGACTGTAAATTTGCAAAAGTTTACATTCGTAAAATATTGTAAACTAACCATTAATAAGAGTTATGCTTTGGAAAATCTACCAAAGGTTGGAATACCTAGATCATTTAATACAGACCCGGTCAACGGGAAGTCCAAAAGAATTAGCAAAGAAATTGGGTATTACAGAAAGAGCTTGGTATCTTTTTCGTGATGAGTTAGTAAATGATTTAAAGGTACCCATTAAGTATTGTAAGCATTCCAATAGCTATATATATACGGAAGTAGGAAGGTTGGAAATGGGATTCAAGAAACTATCCGAAGCTTCTCAATTACAAATTTCAGGGAGGGGGAATTGTATAATTTATCCAGTTTATTTATAAAAATGATGTTTGTCAAAAACTGAAATAATAGTTCATTGAAGGTTGATAATATTGCATCATCTTACGATTTTGTAAGGCAACCTAACTACTATTATAAAATGAAAAAGTTAAACGACAATCAAATTGTTTCTATTCAAGGTGGAATGCCATTTTGGTTAGTATTTGCAGCGGTATTTGCCACAGCTTGCGTAGCAGATGCAATATTTGATATTGACTGGTTATCAACTCCATGTCATAAATAGGATGTATTAAAGGGTCGAATGGTAAATTTCGACCCTTTTTTATTTTTTCAAAGAAAGCAAGTAATATGAGCAGGAAATTTTTGATATGTACGATATGTTGTTTTTTAAAATTAACATCAAGTATTTCTCAGGGGGATTCCACAACAGTTAAGTCTTATCCATTTTTATTTTTTGATACGTATAATAAGGCTTACAATATGCAATTGGTTAATCAAAACTATTTATCAATTCATAATTATTTGTGGGATCATAAGCCAGAAGGTACATTACCTAGATTGTTTTTCGTTTTTGGGCATCTATTTGGCATGGTTTATACACATGAAGCTGGACATCAAAATGTTTTATTATCTGAGGGAATAGGTAGTTATATTACTCCAACATGGAATACATCAGGATTAGCCATTGTCGGAGGAGTAATGGATAATACTCTTATTAATCTTCGAGATAGAAATTTGCCAGCATATATCAGGTTACATACTGGTGGATTAGAAGCAGATTATGGTATAATTCGCAAAATTAAGACAGATATAGCTTTCAATGGCGCGAATGTTAAGGATATAGGGCCAGAATATTCCACAAGAATCTGGGCTTCATTTTTTTATCTTTCTTCAAGCGCTATTAAACTATATTCAATTCAAGAAAGCGAAGATCAGCTTAATAATGATATTGTTGGTCATGATATTTGGGGGTATATTAAACACATTAATCGGCCCGATGCCCCATTTCATCGATATATTCAGTTTGATGAATTAACAGCTGATGAAAGAGCCCAATTAAATAGAATAGCAATTAGTTCATTATTGAATTTGTTAGGGCCAGGCAAAGTGAAGTTTTCAGTCAGAGGTTCAAAAGTATCGTTAGGGGGAAGTTATTTGCTAACTCCATTTGGGGATATGTTTGAACAAAATATATACATCAAAAAAAATACGCTAAAACTCCAAACAGACTTGAGAGTGTATCAGAATAAATATTATCAATCCTTTGGTTTTGGTATTTCCATATTTGATAAGAAAATTTCGAATAATTTGAATGTAAATCTAGCAGCCAATTATTGGAGTCAACCTTCGGGATTTAGTTTTAAAACAAAGCAATTTAACGCAGGTGGTAGTTTTGATATTCTTTGCAAATGGATGCCAAAATTTACAGAGGGTAAATTTTCTATTGATGCCGCGTTACATGCCAAAACTGAAGGATTTGAACCTGAAGAGCCTTTCATGAGTAAAGGGATATTTTTTAGAACTGGAATAACTTTTTATCAGAAATTTAGAAAACAGTAGAATTTTTAATACCAAAAAATGGAATTATACTACAATGGTAAAAACTCGATTATCACTATTAATATTGCTTTTTCTTGATTATTATCTGTATATCTTAACCAATAAGTATATTTTGACAGATGAGATTTATAAAGGTTATCTCTTAAATCAATATTCAGAAAATACAGTTTTACAGATTTTAGAAAAGATAAATTGGATTAAATCATACATTGATTTTATAGTACCTTTTTTGCTATTGTTAAAAATCTTTTGCGTGTATATGATTATTCAAATAGGCTTATACTTATATGATATTAAAGTAGGTATCAAACAAGTTCTTAGAGCAATAATTTGGTCTGAATATGTTTTTTTAATATCACCAATTATAACCTTATTATGGTTTCTCATATTTAAGAAAAATTATGGAATATATGATGTTAAATACTTCCCCCCTTTTTCATTATTAGAAGTTTTTCAACCCGAAATATTAGAAGAAGGGATTATTTATATACTACAATCAATTAACCTATTTGAAATAGCATATGTTATTATTTTAAGCAAGAAAATAAGTCAAGCTTGTAAATTAGATTTTGATGAAGGGTTGAAAATAATATCATCTAGTTATATTCCTTTTTTTCTTTTGTGGCTTGTAATTGTTGCCTTTATGCTATTAATTATCGCTTAAAATGATCGAAAAACGAAGTTTTGTTTTTATGGTATCAATTGGATTCTTAATTATATTTATTTTACTACTAGTTTATTTTAAGTATGTTGAATTAAGGGGTCAAAGAGGTCTACCTACGTCTAAAAATATTATTTGGATTCAAAATAAACCTTTAAGAGAAAATTATAAATTTTTTTTGATTGTGCTCATATTTCATCCTGATTGTGATTATTGTAAGTATGAAGCAACTGAAATATTTAAAAATAGAGAGAAGTTTTCTAGAGTTAATTTTTGGTGGATTTCTTATGCTAAGAAAACCGAGATACTAACTTTTAAGAACAAATATTTACCAGGAAATATCGATCAAATGAGTATTGGATTTATCCCAATTGATAAATTGTCAAATATTTTTGGTAACGTAACAATACCTCATATTTACATTTATAACAATGAAAAATTATTGATAAAAGAATTTAAAGGTGAAACTAAGATAGAGGCTTTAATTCAATATATTAAGTAATTTATTTTTTGATTTTATCGAGTTGATTTTTTAATAGTACCTAACCCATTAATGAAAAAACCTATTATCGTTCAACAACAGGGGACCTCCGACTGTGGTGTAGCATGTTTACTTTCTATTCTCAGATATTTTGGAGGAAATAATAAAATAGAGAATTTAAGGCAGTTGAGTGGAACTACTTTACAGGGAACAAGTATGCTGGGCTTAAAGCAAGCTTCTGAGAAACTTGGAATGGATGCTGAGGCTTATGAAATTGAAGATGTTGACTTATTTAAAATGAAAGCGGATTTGCCATGTATTATTCATTTGTTAATGGAAGGTAATATGGAACATTATGTAATCTGTTATAAAATTCCGACTTCTAAATCTGATTTTTATCTTATTGGAGATCCTGCTTTTGGATTTCGAGAATGGACTGAAGAAAAAATACTATCCCATTGGAAGTCTCGTGTTGTATTATTCCTAAGGCCAAACAAACATTTTGTTTATTCTCCTCAAACTCGTTTCAGTAAGGTAATTTTAATGAGGAATTTGATCAAAAATGATATTCATTTATTGATAATAGCTTCTGTGATGGGAATTATTATAGCAGCTTTAGGAATGTCTACAGCAATTTTTACTCAAAATTTATTAGACCATATACTACCGGAATTTCAATTCAAAAAATTGTACTTGGGATTATTTCTATTTGTATTGATTGGATTAGCTAAATCTGGAATTGGATATTTGAGAGGTGTTTTTCTAATTCGTCAAGCTCGTGAATTTAATATAAGAATCATGGATGATTTTTATGGGAAATTATTTCAATTGCCAAGTGATTTTTTTATATCCAGAAAAACTGGTGAAATTATTACTCGTATCAATGATACAAGACGTATTCAAGAATTAATAAGCTATTTATTTGGAAGCTTGATTATTGATTTATTAGTAGTATTCACATCAGTTATTTTCATATTTTATTATTCTAGTTTTATTGGGTTTATATCATTATTTACAGTTCCATTATTTATATGTTTAATGTCGATTTTTCATAGGCAAATTATTGATTCTCAAAAAGAAGTAATGAGTTCTTCTGCTATGGCTGAAAGTCACTTTGTCGATGTTATTTCTGGAATACATTCCATTAAAGCTGTAAACAAAGAGAATTTCTTTATTGCAAGAGGTAAACAATTTTATCAAAATTTTCAAAATAAAGTATTCAATTTAGGTTTTATAGCCAATACATTTGGGTTATGGAGTGAATTTGCTTCAAATATTATAATATCAATAATTCTTGGTTTTTGCTCACTTGCAGTTTTGAATAATCAAATTAAACTTGGAGAAATGATGGCAATTGTTGCAATTGGCGCCAATTTAATAAATGCAGTTTCTCGTTTAACTAATAGTAATATAAGATTACAAGAAGCTACAATTGCATTAGAGCGAATGCATGAATTTAGTTCTAATGATTTAATGAATACTGATGGGGGAAAAAGTAATGAATTAATAAGTTCAGAATTTAAGTTTGAATCATTGAAAATCAATAATTTATCTTTTAGGTTCTCTGGGAGATTGGAGCTCTTTTCTCATATTAATTTAGAGCTAAAGAATGGAGAATTACTAATAGTTTTGGGAGAAATAGGGTCTGGTAAAAGTATCTTACTTCAAATTTTACAAAAAATCTATAATTATGATTCTGGTTCAATTTTAATTGATAATAAAGAGTTAAGGCAAATAGATAGTATTTTTTGGCGAAATCAAATAGGAATTGTAGGACAAGAAATTAAAATTTTCAGTTCAACAATAATAGAAAATATTATTTTAGATGATGTGTTGAGTGAACATGAAAATGTAATTAAGTTTTGTGAATATTGGGGATTTGATATGTTTTTTAAAAAACTTCCAAATTCTTATATGACTATTGTAGGAGAAAATGGTGTTCAGCTTTCAGGAGGGCAAAAACAATTAGTGGGATTGGTGAGGGCTCTTTATCGAAGGCCTAAAATATTATTGTTGGACGAACCTACCTCTTCACTGGATGAAAAAACAGAGAAATTTGTATTTGATGTTTTGGGGAAATTGAAAAGTGAAATGGCAATTTTAATGGTGACACATAGGGGATCTGTGATTTCAAATGCAGACAAAATATTTGAATTCAAATCTAAGACATTGGTTCAAATGAAATAGCTATCAAATATAATTATATATTGAGCACCAATTTGAAATATATAATTGTATTCAGTTAAGTTAGTTTCACTTTCAACCCATTTCCCCAACCCTAATACCACTCATCATTTATTGCCCAGTATCATCGGGGAAAATCCCTAGTTTAAGCTGTTTTTGTAAATTATAATCCCCCTAATAACCATGACTACTTTACTCATTTTTGGAATCATTGGCATCGTGCTGATATTCTTTAGTTTAGTGACAGTCCAGCAAGGCAATATTGCCGTTATTTCTATGTTTGGAAAGTACCAGCGCATCCTGCACCCAGGTTTGAACTTTAAAATTCCGCTGATAGAAAGTGTCTACAAAGTTATTTCTATCCAAAATCGCTCCATCGAATTGGAATTTCAGGCGATCACCATTGATCAAGCCAATGTGTACTTTAAATCCATGTTGCTGTATTCGGTCATCAACCAAGAAGAAGAAACCATCAAAAATGTGGCCTATAAATTCATCGATGCCCAAAGCCTCATGCAAACTTTGGTTAGAACAGTAGAGGGCTCCATTCGTTCCTTTGTGGCCACCAAACGTCAAAGCGAAATCTTAAGTTTACGCAAGGAAATTGTTTCTTATGTAAAAGACCAAATCGATCAAGTGATGGAAGAATGGGGCTATCACTTACAAGATTTACAATTGAATGACATCACTTTTGACGAGGTCATTCTAAAATCCATGAGCCAAGTCGTTGCGTCCAATAACTTAAAAGCCGCAGCTGAAAATGAAGGTCAGGCTTTATTAATTACCAAAACTAAAGCTGCCGAGGCAGAAGGAAATGCCATCAAAATTTCTGCCAATGCGGAGCGTGAAGCAGCTCAATTGCGTGGTCAAGGTGTTGCCCTTTTCCGTCAAGAAGTAGCCAAAGGGATGACGGATGCCGCCCGAGAAATGCAACAAGCTAATTTGGATACTTCGGTGATTTTGTTTTCCATGTGGACGGAAGCCATCAAACAATTTGGAGAGCAGTCGAACGGAAACGTGATTTTCTTAGATGGTTCAGCCGATAATATGCAAAGAACCATGCAGCAAATGATGAGTGTCAACCAGCTGCAAACCATCAAACAAAACAAAAAGAAAGAGAGTTAATTCTCTCTTTCTTTTTGCTATTTAACGGATAAAACATGGGCCAAATGATGGTCGCAATGCCAAGCATAAATACCCAAGGCTCGATCTAAAGGATATGTAATACCTCTTTCAGGATTGATATAAGCCTTTTTCCAATCAGCTTCTTGTAAGGTGTTCAACAAATACACCCAACGTAAGTGAACATATTGAATGCCTTCCAAAGACCATTCAATAGGAGCTTCATTGCCATCGGGTAAATTCGCCCAATCTGCTTCTGAATATGGTTTGATGATTGGATTTTCTTCCGTCAAGGCCATTTTGAAACGAATGAATGAATTCATGTGGCTGTCGTTAACGTGGTGAATGACCTGACGGGCAGTCCAACCACCTGGACGGTAATGTTTCCCTAAGGTTTCATCCGACATGCCTGCAACAGCTTGTTTTAGTTTTTCTGGAAAGTCAGCTAATGTCTGAATCCAAGCTGTTCTATGTTCTGGTGTGATGTTTTCAGGTGCTGAAAACTTGCCAACGGGATATTGCAATGGGTTGATTTCCATAAGATTAAGCCGTTTTAATGTTGGTATAAAACTCCGTAATTTCCTGTGCTAATTGATGGGTTTGGGCAATCAATGGATGAACTCCTTTGGAAATAGATTCCAGCATTTCTGCGGCAGAATCTTTGTTCCATTGAGCAATATTGACCGTAATCAATATTTCACCCTCTTCTAACAGCATGGGCGTTTGAACAGTAAATGCTTGCTTACCTGTAGCTGATAAAGCATGTGCTTGTTTTTTAATCGCTTCAAAACTAGCTTCTAATTCATCTGAATTAGCACCTCTTATCTCTAGGATAATTTTCTCTTGTTGTCTTTGAGCTTCTAGTTCAATTTTGATGGCCGAATCCAATGCTTCCAATTGCTTGCGAATGGCATGGTAGTTTTTGCCAGTACGCATTCTCTCCCGTAGGGATTGACGAATGAAATAGGTAATAGAATCAGTTATCGTTAAGCCTATTTCGGCCATTTGTTTGAAAATCAAGGAACTTGGAGACATGCCTGGAATGGTATTGGGGTCATGTAAAACCACTACGCCACCTTCCGACAAGAAGCCATCAATTCGGGTACAAACACCAAAGCCTAAATCATCGAAGGCTTGACAAACCATCTTTTGAATGAGCTGTAAGTTGGCTAGACTAGCATCCATCGGGATGCGCTTACGTGTTGCTTTTGATTTGTATTTGGCATTGAAATCAAATACTTCTACAGACTCATCAATGACTATTTCAGTAGGAGGTAGGGCAACAGTCTTGCTTTTTGGGCTTTGAATCACGCCACAGCTAAACTCATTTCCATTGACAAATGATTCCAATAATATAGCATCTTCCGAATGGACGGAATGAATGCTAGCTTTGGTGACACTGAGCTTGAAATATTCCTGCAAAGTATCCAGTAAGTCGGCTGGGTGTTGATAATTTTGATGATTAAATCGAACGGGGAAACCAATTCCTTCGTCGAGATTCACCATTTTTTGTAATAAAACTAATTTATCTTCTTCCGTCAAATTCAACCAGTCTTCTCGGTAAATTTCTTGGATAAATAAGCATTTCTTGATGGCATTGTCGAAGTCCTCCAAGGAGTCTTTCTTCACAAAGGCTAAACCAATGGATGATCCTTGGTGGGGTGCTTTTGCCACGAATGGAATACCAATTTCTTTTTTTACTTGTTCAAAAAGCGTTTCTCTTCCGTATTTCTCGTAGTCTTGTCGTTGAAGAACAAAGAATTTTTTGTCCAAACCTACACTCTTTTTTAACCATTCGTTTTGCTTAGCTTTATCTATGCCAATGGAGGAACCCAATAAACCAGGTCCAGAATAGGGCATGTTAAACCATTCCAATAAGCCTTGAATGCTGCCATCTTCAGCTGCTGGCCCATGCATGGCTAAAAATACAAATTCGAAGTGTTGGGCGAATTCATGGGGCTGAATAATCTGTCCAATCTCTGAAATGATTTGTTGGTATTCTTGCTCCGTTAAATCTTTTAACGATTCAATGTATACCGAAAAAATATCGTCTTGAAATCTTTTGGGAGGAAAAAAATCACGAATGGAGCTGGCATGAATGAGATCTTCTTGGATCAAAATAAAATTTCCCAAGCTATCTACAAAAACGGGCACAGGCTGAAAAAGGGCTTTGTTGATATGTGCCATGGCTGTTTTGCCACCAGCAAAACTAATTTCACGTTCACGAGCTGGCCCCCCAAAAAATATTCCAATACGCATCATGCCACTTAAGATTGTACGGTTTGACTTAACTCTTCTACGAATGTGATTTCGGGAACTTCGCGGCGAATGGCCTCTTCGACACCGGCTTTAAAGGTCATTGCGGACATGTTGCATGACTTGCAGGCGCCTAATAGATTCAGCTTCAGACGATTGTCTTCTGTTATTTCAATGATTTCCACATTTCCACCGTCAGCAATGAGGTAAGGCCTTATAGAATCAAGCGCTGCTTGTACTTTCGAGTATAGAGGATGGTTTTCCATGGATTATTGACGTGGAGTAGATGCGTTTCTAATAGCAATTTGTTGGGCTAAATTAGCGGCAATAGTCGCAAATGCCGTGGCACTTGGTCCTTCTGTGGCAGCAATAGGTTTTCCTTCATCACCCGCTTCCCGGATGGCTTGAATTAATGGAACTTCACCTAAAAATGGTACTTTATATTTTTCTGCCAATTTTTTGCCGCCATCTTTACCAAACAAATAATACTTATTATCAGGTAATTCCGCAGGTGTAAAATAGGCCATATTTTCTACTAAACCTAAAATGGGCACATTGATACCCGCTTGGTTGAAGAACTGCAAACCTTTGGTAGCATCTGATAAAGCTACTTTTTGTGGTGTGGTAACAATGACCGCACCAGTCAATTTAATCAATTGCACCAAGGTTAGGTGGATATCAGAGGTTCCAGGAGGGAGGTCAATGAGTAAGTAATCCAATTCATCCCAATTGGTATCGCCAAAAAACTGGCGCAAGGCTTGCGTCATCATAGGACCTCTCCAAGGTACAGGACTATCACTTGGTGCTAAAAAGCCCATGGAAATCATCTTAATACCATATTGCATGATGGGTTGAATGCGGTTTTTGCCATTGACTTCTTGAACCAAAGGCTGTAATTCCTCCGCACCAAACATCACAGGGATGGAAGGGCCTGAAATATCCGCATCTAAAATCCCGACTTTAGCACCGCTTTGTTTTAAAGCCATGGCTAAGTTAGCTGTAACGGTTGATTTACCTACGCCTCCTTTACCGGAAGCCACAGCAATCACATTTTTTACCCCGGGGATCAATGGGTCGGAAGAAGCTAAACTAGTTACTTCTGCCGTCATGTTGATGGATATTTTTAGGTCAGGATGCACCAAACGGTGGATAGCTTCCTCGCAATCTTGTCTGATTTTTTCTTTTAATGGGCAGGCTGGAGTCGTTAATACGACGGTGAAACGAACTTCACCTACGCCTAATTCCACATCTTTAATCATGCCTAAGGTGACCAAATCTTTTTTAAGATCAGGTTCTTGAACGGTACTTAAGGCACCTAAAATGATTTCTTTACTTACACTTAATTCTCCCATGAATGCTTTATCTCTATCAAACCTCAAATATAAGGTATTTTCACCTTTGTTAGCCTTTCAAAATTAACTTATTGATAAAATTCGAGCTTGAATGGCTTGTAGAATTTTGCTGGTATCATAGCCAAGGGAAGTGCTTGAAAATTCGGCTTTACATTGTTCTAAACTTTGTAAATAGAGTGTTTTTTTAGCTGGGTGAAATTGATGATGAAGCGTTTGGTATGCAGCTTTCCATTTTTTCTCCATGTTTACTAAGTCCTTACTGAAATAACATTCCGTGAACTTTTGCCAAATATATTCTTCTGCTGTATCATTGGGATGAATCATATCAGAGGTATAAAATCGATAATCGCGTAACTCGTCCAGCATGATTTCATAAGCAGGAAAATAGTCTACTTGAGGAAACTTGTTTTTCAAAGTTTCAGCGGCTAAACGAAGAATGGCTTTAGATACGGCATTTTCTGGAATACCGTCTTTGGTATGTCGGACAGGTGAAACCGTCAAAATAATGCGAAGATTTGGGTTTTTCTTGTTTATTTTTTGAATAAATTCTTGATAAGGCAAGAAGATTTCATCCAAAGTGGAAAGTCTTTTTTCAAAAGAATTGGCTGCTTGTTTATGGCAATTGGCAATGGGTCTTTTCAGTTTTTTATCCCAATAATAATAAGCTGTTCCCCACGTGATGAGCAAAAACTGACTTTGTCCCAGGCTTTTTTTGACCTTTTGTTGGCGCTGCTGAATCAGTTCCATCAAATCAGAGGGGTCAGAGGCACATAGACTAGAATGGTAATCTGGGTGCAGCCAAATACCCTGCTGATTCACTAATTCTATCGGAGAAAGCTTGTCTGTTTGCAGGGCTTTTAAGATCGCATTGGGATGAAATAATGTTCCAAATGGCTGGTTGATGGTATTTAAGGGTAAATTTTCCATCCTCTTTCCCATGTTTTCAGCAAAGCATGAACCTATACTGAGAACATGAGAAGAAGGCTCTATTTTTTGGAAAGATTCTGGAATGGTAAAAGTAGTAGTAAACTGCATGAATGTTTATTGCTTTTTTGCCCAACGATCCATTTTAGCCTCTAGTACCTCCAAGGGCATATTTCCATCTTTTAGTATTTCATCATGAAATTTCGCTAGGTTAAATTTATCAGCCAATTGAGTTTTAACCTTTTCTCTAATTTCTCGGATTTTTAAGGCGCCAATTTTATAACTTAAAGCTTGAGCAGGAATGACCATATAACGCTCTATTTCAGCTGTTGCACCTTGCAAACTGATTTGTTCATTCGCCATCATGTAATCAATCGCCTCTTCTCGGGTCATTTTCTTAACATGAATACCAACATCTACCACAAGCCGAATAGCCCGGTGCATTTCATCGCCTAAAGCACCCATGTATTGATAAGGGTCTGTATAAAGGCCTAATTCTTTCCCTAGACTTTCGGTATACAAGGCCCATCCTTCTGCATAAGCTGAATTGCCCCCAAATCTTCGGTATTTAGGGATTGATTTATTTTCTTGTTGTAAACTAATTTGATAGTGATGACCAGGAATGGCTTCGTGTAAAAATAAGCTTTCCATCCCACTGGAGTAGTTGAAATTTTTGGCATCTAATATGGGAACATAAAAGATACCTGGACGAGTCCCATCTTCTGAACCTGCGAAATATTCGGCACTAGCGCTGGCGGCTCTGAATGCTTCAGTTTGCCTGATTTCAAAGGGCGTCTTAGGTTTGTTAGCAAACATTTCCATCAATTTAGGCTCCATTTTTTTATGAATAGCATGGAAGGCAGCCAATACTTCTTCTGGTTTTTGGTATGGATAAAATTTTGGATCATTTTTCATGTACTCAAAAAATGCAGGTAAATCGCCTTTGAACCCAACGGTGTTTTTGATTCGAATCATTTCAGATTGAATACGTTTGACTTCCTTCAAACCCATTTGGTAGATTTCTTCCGCAGGTTTTTTTGTTGTGGTCATTGTTTCAATCAAATAGGTATAATAAGCTTGCCCGTCTGGCACTTCACTGATCCCAGCGCTTGTTCGAGCTACAGGCAAATATTCCTTTTTTAAGAATGCTGCTATTCTTTCGTAAGCGGGAATTACTTGATTTTGAATGACTAAGGTATAAGCTGCCGTTAACCTTTTTTTATCTTCAGCTGAGAAGTTTTTGGGAAGATTGGTAATAGGTCCATAAAAGGTACTTTTAGTGATGTCTTTGGTCGTAAATGATTCCAATTGACCAATCATTTTTTCCACTAAAATTTTAGGCAATACAAATTTGTTGGCCATTCCCTTTCTAAAATAGGTTTGAGTGCTATCTAAATAAACAGCGCCTAATTCCATTCTTTTCAGCCAATTATCATAATCTTTCACGTTCTTGAACGGCTGTATGACAGAGCCGCTGCCTAATTGTGCGAAAATTAAATGGAAGCTATAAAATTGATTTAGTGGTATGTAGTTATCTTTAAAGCCCAATCCCTTCAAGTTTAGGTTTAATTCTCGTTTCAGAATATTAAAGGTGAGTTGATCATTATCATTCAATGTTTCACGATCAATTCCCTCCAGTTGTACTAATGTTTTTTGATAAAGGTCTTTTAGTTTGGCACGGTGACTGTCCGTGAAATCAAAAGTTAATTGATCATTGTAACGATTGTCGCCGTTTACCGTGGCGTTAACGGGGTTTAGTTTTAATTGATCTTCATAGTATGTATCAACTAATTTTCCAAGGGCATCATGGCTGGGCATCGTTGCCGTATTTTCTTTGTTTTGGCAGCCCCAAAATAGGAACAAGGCCAACATAATGATTAATTTTTTCATAGAATAATGGTTTATTTTTTTGTGATTAATTTATTGTTTATTGGCCCAACGATCCATTTTTTCAGACAGGAGGTCTAAAGGTAAACGTCCATCTTTTAGAATTTCATCATGGAATTGGCTTAGGTTGAATTTTTGGCCTAGTTTTTTCTCCAGACGTGCTCTAATTTCTTTGATTTTCAATTCACCGATCTTGTAGGAAAGGGCTTGTCCTGTATAGGTCATATAGCGCTCAATTTCGGCAGTGGCTTTTTGAAGACTAATCGGTTCATTGGCCATCATGTATTCGATGGCTTCTTCTCGACTCATATTTTGGGAATGTAGTCCTGTATCTACGACTAAACGAATGGCACGATGAATTTCGTGTCCTAAAGCACCCATATATTGATATGGATCCGTATATAAACCTAAGTCTTTGCCTAAGCTTTCGGCATATAAACCCCATCCTTCACCATAGGCTGCATTGAAGCCAAATCTGCGAAAGGCAGGGATGCTAGCATTTTCTCTTTGCAAACTCACTTGATAATGGTGGCCTGGAATAGCTTCATGCAGGAATAAACTTTCCATTCCAGTGTTGTTGAATTTGCTCGCATCCAAAATAGGCACATAAAAAATACCCGGTCTTGAACCATCCGCTAAACCCGGGTTATATTGAGCAGCGGCACTGGCAGCACGAAAAGCTTCCGTGGCTCTTACCTCAAATTGAGATTTAGGGATTACCCCAAACATTCCTTTTACCTTGTTTTCCATTCTTCGATAAATGGCATAATAGCCTTCAATCACCTCAGCTTCTGTTTTGAAAGGCATAAATTGTCGGTCATTTTCTATAAAATGGAAGAATGCTTTTAGGTCGCCAGAAAAGCCCACCGACTTTTTGGTTTTTTCCATCTCTTCCTGAATTCGTTTCACTTCTTTCAGTCCTATGGCATGAATTTCTTCGGCCGACATATTGGTGGTGGTCATTTGTCGGATTTTGTATTGATAATACCGTGCAGCATCGGGTAGTCCTTGCGCGCCAGAAGTAGCTCGGGCTTTAGGTAAATATTCGTTTTTGATAAATACGGCTAATCGACGGTAGGCTGGAATGATTTCCTTTTCAATGATGGATGAATAGGATGCAATAAATTGATCTTTTTCTGCTGGGCTAAAACTAGATGGGAAGTTTTTTAAAGGACCATAAAAGGTGCTTTGCGTAAGATCAGACTTATCAAAAGATTCTAATTGTCCAATTAATTTCAGGACCAAAGCTTTAGGTAAAACATAATTTGTCTTCAACCCTTTTTTGAAATAGACGATACTGCTGTCTAAACAAGCCGCGCCTAAATGCATTCTTTTTTCCCAATTGGCATAGTCTTTGACGGTTTTAAAGGGCTGCACTACCGACCCAGAACCATATTGAGCAAAGGTTAAGTGAAATCCTTGAAATTGATTGAGTGGGATGTAATTTTCTGGAAATGATAATCCTTCTAGGTTAAGCTCTAACGTGTTTTTTAGAATTTCATAACTCAGTCGGTCATTATCATTCAAATCCTTCAATGGGATGCTTTTTAGGCTGGCAAGGGTTTTTTGAGAATAGGCTTTTTGTTTAGCTCGATAATCATCGGTAAAATCAAAAGTCAATTGATCGTTGAATCGATTATCTCCATTTTGAGTAGCAGAAAGTGGATTCATTTGAAGTTGATTCTCATAGAATGCATCTGTCAGCTGGTTTAATGCTGCATTCTGAGCCTGAGCGAAGGATTGAAAATAACCTAAAGTGGTTAAGGAGAGAAGGAAGAAATATTTTTTCATGTTGTTGATGGAAGGATTGATAAGCAGAAACCAAAGAAATGAATCAATTTTTGATCTTTCGAATTAAAATTAAGCCATTTGAAAAGCAATATATTCATTTTTGCTAGAATTCATGGTAGGATTTAAACCTGTTTATGGACTAATTTCAATCTTGAATAGTATTTTTCATCGGTAGTTTTGAATTCGTCTTGCTTTCTATTTCGAATCTGCTTGAAATCAATAACTTTGCGATTTGCATTTATTCATACAAATTAAAGGATATGTCGGAACTAGGAGCGGAGCGTGCACGATTAAAAACTCGGAATGATAATAAAGGTTGGAAGAAGTGGGGGCCATATTTAACGGAAAGACAATGGGGTACCGTACGTGAGGATTATTCAGCTCATGGAAATGCTTGGGACTCCATTACGCACGACATGGCGCGATCCAAGGCCTACCGTTGGGGGGAAGAAGGTATAGGTGGAATCTCAGATAATAAGCAGCATGTATGCTTTGCTTTTTCTTTTTGGAATCATAAAGATCATATTTTAAAGGAACGCTTTTTTGGTCTAACAGGTGGAGAATCTAACCATGGGGAGGATGTGAAGGAATTGTATTATTACGAGGATTCCACACCTACGCACTCCTACATGCGGATGAGTTATAAATACCCTCATCAAGCTTTCCCTTATCAAAAACTGATTGATGAAAGTAAAAAGAGGACTCGTTTAGAGCCTGAATATGAGTTATTGGATACGGGCATTTTTGATCGAAATGAATATTTTGACATCAAAATGGAATATGCCAAAGCCGATGAGCAAGATATATTGATTCAGGTTACCGTAGAAAATAGGGCTAAAGTAGCAGCACCTATTACGGTGTTGCCCACCATTTGGTATCGCAATACTTGGTGTTGGGGATATGAAAATTACAAATACAAGCCCTTATTGACTGGAGTGGGTCATTCATTTATTGAAGTGGATCATCGAGTGGTGGGTCGTTTTAAGCTATATGCGGAGAATGCAGATGAGTTTTTATTTTGTGACAATGAAACCAATTTTCGTCGCCTGCATGATTCGCCCAATCTGAGTCATTTTGTGAAAGATGGAATCAATGATTACATCGTCAATAAGGCCAAAAACACCATCAATCCAAATAATATAGGAAGTAAGGCGGCTGTTCGTTTTTCGGCAAAAATTCCTGCGGGTGGTAAAAAAGTATTCCGACTGCGATTGACAAGCCAATCCATGCAACATCCTTTTGAGGATTTTGATGCTGTTTATTCAGCCAGAATTCAGGAGGCCAATGATTTTTACGATGATATGCATGGTAAGGTAAAGGAGGAAAAGTTGCGCGCTATACAACGCCAATCCTACGCGGGCATGTTGTGGACGAAGCAATGGTATTATTATAATGTGTTTGAGTGGATTAAAGGGGACCCATCCATGCCACCTCCGCATCCGAGTAGAAAGGTGGGAAGGAATAGTACGTGGCGACATATGTATGCGGCCAATATTTTATCCATGCCAGATAAGTGGGAGTATCCTTGGTTTGCAGCCTGGGATTTGGCATTTCATACCCTGCCTTTGGCTCGACTAGATCCAGATTTTGCGAAACGTCAATTGGCGGTTATTCTGAGGGAATACTACATGCATCCGAACGGTCAAATTCCAGCTTATGAATGGTCGTTTTCAGATGTGAATCCGCCCGTACATGCATGGGCTACCTGGAAAGTGTATGAGATTGATAAGCAGATGAATGGAGGCAAGGGCGACCTTACCTTTTTAGAAAGAATATTCCATAAACTCTTGTTGAACTTCACTTGGTGGGTGAACCTGAAGGATGAAGGAGGAAATAATATTTTTGGAGGAGGCTTTTTGGGGATGGATAATATTGGAGTATTTGACCGATCAGCCACTTTGCCTACGGGTGGGCATTTGGAACAAGCCGATGGAACTGGCTGGATGGCCATGTACAGCTTGAATATGCTGCGCATAGCCTGTGAAATTTCCATTGAAAAGCCAGTATATCAAGACATGGCTTCCAAATTCTTTGAGCACTTTTTACACATTGCCGGAGCGATGCAGGCCATTGGAGGGGACAAATTAAATTTGTGGGATGAGGATGATCAGTTTTACTATGATATGTTGCACAAAGAAGATGGCAGTCTGATGTTGTTGAAATTGCGTTCCATGGTAGGCCTGATTCCATTATTTGCGGTGGAGGTCTTGACATCTGATATGTTGGAAAAATTACCACAGTTTAAAAGAAGGGTAGAATGGGTATTGAACAACCGACCAGATTTGGCCAATTTGATTTCTCGTTGGTATGAACCTGGCAAAGGAGAGAGTCGATTGTTGTCGATTTTGCGCGGTCATCGTATGAAAATGATCATGAAACGTATGTTTGATGAAACGGAATTCTTATCCGATTTTGGCATAAGAACTTTGTCGAAATACCATCAAGAACATCCTTATAAGTTTATTTATGATGGAGGAACGATTCAGGTGAATTATGATCCAGCGGAATCAACGGGAGATATGTTTGGGGGTAATTCCAATTGGCGCGGGCCTATTTGGTTTCCTATGAATTTCTTGATTATTGATTCTTTGAGAAAGTTCTCGGACTATTATGGAACGGATTATGAAGTCGAGTTTCCTACGAATTCTGGCGTAATGGTCAATATCAAAGATGCGGCTGAGGGTGTTTCTAAGCGCTTATTGGATCTATTTGTTCCGAATAAAGAAGGTAGGATACCGATGTATGGTACTTATGAAAAGATGCAGGAGGATGAGAATTTTAGGGATTCTATGTTGTTTTTTGAGTATTTCGATGGAGATACGGGTAAAGGTTTAGGAGCCAGTCATCAAACAGGCTGGACAGGTTTAATTTCAGAAATAATACATCAATTATATGGATAAGCGTACACCAGAAGAGAATTTTGCGGCCTTGAATTTGGCATTACCACCAGCACCAAGCCCATTGGGAGTTTATAAACCAGGGCTTCAAATGGGTGAATTATATTATGTTTCAGGTCATGGACCCGTGCAAACCAATGGTCAGCTGATTATTGGAAGGATTGGAGAGGCATTCACGATGGAGGAGGGTAAGGAGGCGGCTCAACAAGTTGGATTAACGATATTGGCCACCTTAAAAGCTCAATTGGGAAGTTTAGATCGAGTAAAACGGGTAGTAAAGGTGCTAGGAATGGTCAATTGCACCTCAGATTTTGAGCGTCATCCTTACATTATCAATGGATGTAGTGAATTATTTGCCAAAGTTTGGGGAGAAGAAATGGGCATTGGAGTGCGAAGCGCTGTGGGGATGGGAACCTTACCTGATAATATACCCGTGGAGATTGAAGCCTTGTTTGAATTACATCAATAAGTTGATTTTTATTTTTGATTTTTCCCATTTAGATTTGTCAACTTTGTCAAAGTTGACAAATCTAGGTGCCATACCCCCCCCCTCAACCGTTCACTTAATTTCCCAAGCAATCCCTTAATTACCCAAGCAGTCAGTAGCTTAAGGACTCCCAAGCTCATTTTTAAACCTTACTTGGAAATTTCCAACATCGCTTTTAAGGCCTTGTAAGCTGGAATTCGGATTTCTTCTCTCAAGTGAATTTCTGGAAGTTCGTAGTACAAGGCATTGTACAATTTTTCCAGGGTATTCATTTTCATATAAGGACATTCGCTGCAAGCACATGAGTTTTGCTCATTGGCAGGCGCAGGAATTAAATGCTTATTCGGAACAGCCATTTTCATTTTATGTAAAATGCCTGCTTCTGTAGCCACAATGAAGGTTTGTCGGTCTGATTTTTCTACATAATTCAATAACGCTGTGGTACTTCCCACATAATCAGCTTCCCGCAAAATCATCTCCTTGCACTCTGGATGAGCAATCAATAGCGCATCTGGGAATTCAACACGCAATTTTTTCAATTTTTCCAATGAAATGTCAATGTGTACCATGCAAGCGCCTTCCCACAAAATCAACTCTCGACCTGTTTTATGGGCAACATACCTCCCCAAATTTGCATCTGGAGCAAAGATGATTTCCTGATTTTTTGGGATAGATTCCACTACTTGTACGGCATTGGATGAGGTGCAAATAATGTCCGTCATCGCTTTAATTTCGGCAGAGCAATTGATATAACTCACCACCACGGCATTCGGATGCTTGGCTTTTAATGCAGCGAATTCTTCTACAGGTACCGAATCAGCTAAGGAACAGCCTGCATTGAAGTCCGGAACAACGACTTTCTTACTAGGATTTAAAATCTTGGCAGTCTCTCCCATGAAATGCACCCCACAAAATACGATTAAATCGGCCGTTGTTTTTTCTGCAGCTTGTGATAAACCTAAGCTATCTCCCACAAAATCAGCCAATTCTTGAATTTCCCCATCAACATAGTAATGAGCTAATATCACGGCATTTTTTTCTGCTTTTAATTTTTTGATGGCTTCAATTAATTCCGGTCCCTTTGGGGCGGATCTACTGATATAACCAACTTCTGCTGCTTCTTCCGTTAAATTCATGCTTTTTTTGCTTTTAAGCTAAGATCTAAACTCTTGATTTGATGGGTTAATGCTCCCATCGATATATAATCAACACCCGTTTCGCCATAGGCTCGCAAGGTCTTTTCTGTAATTCCTCCAGAAGCTTCCGTTATGAATCTTCCGTTAATTCTTCTGATGGCATCTCGTAGACGGCCGGGACTGAAGTTGTCCAACATGATGCGCTGTACTCCACCAATTTCCAAAACCTCATCTAATTCTGATTCATTTCTAACCTCTATTTCAATGGCTAGTCCCAATTGATGCTTTTGGTTATAGGAAATCGCTTGTTCTAATGCTGCTTTGATTCCACCTGCGTAATCGACATGGTTATCTTTGATTAAGATCATATCATATAGCGCAAAACGGTGATTCGCAGCACCACCTATTTTACAAGCCCACTTTTCAGCTATTCTGAAATTGGGTGTTGTTTTGCGGGTGTCCAATAATTGTGAACGAGTGCCTTCCAGTAAGTTGACCATACGTCTGGTATAAGTGGCAATTCCCGACATTCTTTGCATACAGTTTAACACTAAACGCTCTGCTTTTAGAATCGATTGAGCATTTCCTTGTACTTCTAATACGACTTGACCATGCTGGATACTTGCCCCATCTGTCATGAAAGTTTGTACGTGTAGAGCTGCATCAACCTCTTTAAAAATGTACAAAGCCATTTCTACACCTGCTAATATCCCTTCATCCTTGACCAATAATTGGGCTTTTCCTTGGGCATCTTGATTCACTGTGGCCAATGAGGTATAATCTCCAGGGCCAACGTCCTCCTTCAAGGCAGCTTGAATAAAGGATTTAATATGAATGGGATCCAGGTAGGCCAACATGCTCAGGGGTTTTGTTTGACAAATTTACAAATTTTAATCTTATCCTGTGGGAAATGGAATTGTAAAAAAAATATCCTATTTTTGCTCCCCATCATGCAAAAGAAGGTCAACTTTTTTCAATTGTTTTTATTTCTACCTGTCCTGTTTTGGTTGGTAGCGAATCCTATTTCTCTGTTTTCAGCAGAAAAGAAGCTTGTAAAAACGGATAAAAAGTACCCAGTAAGTAAAAAAGAATCCACTCCTGAAACAGTCGTAAAAGCAGAACAGCCTGTATATCAGGTGAGTAGTAATTTGCAATTTGATTTCCCTACGGATTGGGCCTTTCAGCAAATCAGTCTTCCTAGTTTCCGGGAAACCTTGCATGCCTTTAAATTACCCACTTCTTTGCCCCGTGCTCAAATTCTGAGCATACTATTTACTCAATACATAGCCACTCTGGCCCCTTGAGAATTGTCTAGTAATTTGGACGAATATATTCTTATTTCATTTCATTTTTAATTTACAATTATGCGTTACAAAAGTGCCATTATATGGCTGTCTACCATTATTTCAGCCCTATGTATCTTTTTCCTTTCCTTTACTTGGAAAGCGAATCAATTACGTGATCAAGCTATTTCTTATGCTACTGCCAAAGACGGTAAGTATGATCCAGCAAAACGTTTACGTTTCATCGATTCTCTTTGGAAGCAACCTGTTTATTTAGGTTATACATTTCAAGAGGTAACTCAATATGCCTTACAGAAAGGTCTAGACCTTGAAGGAGGTTTACATGCCGTATTGGAAGTTTCACCCGATGAAATTTTACGTGCATTATCTGGAAAGAGTAATGACCCTACTTTTGAGAAGGCAATTGCCGAGGCTGCGAAACAACAGATGAATTCAACTCTACCTTTCAACGAGTTATTTTATGCTGCATTTGCTAAAATTGCACCTAACCAAAGCTTAGCTTCTGTTTTTGCAAACTCGGTTAACCGCGGTAAAATCAGTTCTAGCACATCAGACTCTCAAGTGAAGAAAGTAATTAATGCAGAGATTGATGGTGCTGTGGATCGTGTGTACAAAATTATTCAGGCGCGTATTGACAAATTTGGTGTTGCTAACCCCAATATTCAGCGTTTGCCAGGTTCTAACCGTATTCAAGTAGAATTACCGGGCGTGGATAATCCAGAGCGTGCTCGTAAATTATTATCAGGAGCCGCGAAATTGGAATTTGTTGAGTGCTATGAATTGAATGAATATGGTGCTGGCTTAAATGCTTTAGGCGCTTTATTAGAGCAAGAAACTAAGGCACCGGTAGCAGCGGCAAGTACTCCTGCTGTAGCAAGTAAAGATACGTCTGCGAATGCATTAGCATCTCAATTGTCATCTGCACCCAAGGCGGATACTGGAAAAGCTAAGACTGATACAGCCGCTGGTAATGCTTTGACTAAATTATTTGTTCAAATGGGAAATGGTATTGGCGTATATCGTAAAGATACAGCACGTGTAAATGCCTTATTCCGTCGTCCAGAGGTTAAAAGTTTCTTCCCTGCGAATTTGACATTTGCTTGGTCTGCCAAAGGTACTCCTGCTACGAATGGAGATGAAATTTTGAGTTTGGAGGCCTTGAAAAAAGGAGAAGGTCAATCTGCTCCTTTAGAAGGTGATGTGATTACGGATGCGGCTCAAGATTTTGATCAAACAGGCCGTGCAGAAGTAACCATGTCCATGAATGGAACAGGTGCTCGTATTTGGAAAAACTTAACTGGCGCTAATGTGGGCCGTCGTATAGCTATCGTATTAGATGGTTATGTGTATTCCGCTCCCGTAATCAATGGAGAGATTCCAGGAGGTCGTTCTTCTATTTCAGGAAACTTTACAGTAGAAGAAGCTAAAGACTTAGCCAATGTATTGAAAGCAGGTAAATTACCAGCTCCTACACGTATTGTGGAAGATGCATTTATAGGTCCATCTTTAGGAAATGAAGCAATTGACCAAGGGTATTTATCCATGGTATTAGGTTTATTATTAGTGATCATCTTCATGGTGGGTTATTATGGTACTCCGGGTTGGATGGCTAACTTGTCTTTGTTCTTCAACTTATTCTTTATTGCAGGGGTTTTGGTTCAAATCCAAGCTTCCTTGACTTTGCCGGGTATTGCTGGTATCGTATTGACTTTAGGAATGGCAGTAGATGCTAACGTGTTGATCAATGAGCGTATTCGTGAAGAATTACGTAAAGGCAAAGGCTTATTAGAAGCTATTAACTTAGGTTATGAGAAAGCATTAAGTGCCATTTTGGATGGTAACATTACGACGGTATTAGTCGGTGTCATCTTGATTATTTTCGGTTCCGGTTCTGTCAAAGGATTTGGAGTAACGCTTTGTATTGGTTTGATTACTTCAGTATTTACTGCAGTATACTTATCACACATCTTTATCGATTGGATGGCTAAACGTGCTATTAAAGCTGGTAAAGAAAAAGAAATGACCTTTGAAACATTTATTTCTAAAGATCTTTTCAAAGGCATGAATTTTGATTTTATCGGAAAACGTAAATATTCTTATTGGTTTTCTTGGGGCTTAATTACGGTAGGAGCTATTGTGTTGTTTATGCAAGGTGGATTCAACTTAGGAGTTGATTTCAAAGGAGGTCGTTCTTATGTGGTTGAATTCTCTAAACCAGTTGAAGCAGGATTAGTGAAAGAAGCATTGAAAGATGATTTCAATGGTATTGGATCAGAAGTTAAGACCTATAATGGCCAAACTAAATTAAAGGTGACTACCTCTTATTTAGTAGGAGATGAGTCTATCCAAGCGAATCAAACGGTGAGAACAGCCTTGGAAAAAGGATTGAGCGAGTTTTCTGCCAGCAATCCTAAGATTTTATCTGAATCAAAAGTAGGTGCTACAGTAGCAGATGATATTTTGACGCAATCTTTTGTATCCATTTTCTATGCCTTGATCGCCATCTTTGTTTATATCTTGATTCGTTTCCGCAAATGGCAGTACTCTTTAGGAGGTATCATTGCCTTGTTGCACGATACTTTAGTGGTGCTAGGTATGGTGGGTATCGTTCGTTTGTTTGGTTTTGAATTAGAGGTAGACCAAGTATTCATTGCAGCAATCTTAACGGTGATTGGTTATTCCATTAATGATACCGTGGTGGTATTTGACCGTATTCGTGAGGAAATTGGTGTAAATCCTGATTTAGGAAATAAGCCATTGATGATTAAAACCATCAACGAGTCGATTAACCATACCATGTCGCGTACCGTTATGACAGCTACCACCGTATTCTTAGTAGTAACAGTCTTGTTATTCTTTGGTGGGGAAGTCTTGAGAGGATTCTCTTTCGCCATGTTTATTGGTGTTGTATTTGGTGCATATTCTTCTATATTTGTAGCTGCACCTATTGTAATCGACTTAGGTACGTCGAAAAAAGAAAAGAAATAAATTCATTAGGCCGGTGCAAAAATTGCACCGGCTTTTTAATGATTTCCATTTAAAAATTTGATGCTATGAGCAACAGTATTTGGAGAAAAAAACCATTGGAAGCCTATGCTGCCGATGTAAAAAACAATCAATTAAAACGTGTTCTTGGAAAATGGGCTTTGACCTCTTTAGGCATTGGAGCTGTTATTGGTGGGGGTATTTTTACCTTAACAGGAATTGCTGCCCATGATTGGGCTGGTCCAGCTTTGGCTTTGTCTTTTGTGATGGCAGGTGTAGCCTGTACATTTGCAGCATTATGTTATGCTGAATTTGCTTCTATTTTGCCTGTAGAAGGCTCCGCATATGCCTATTCATATGGTACAGTGGGTGAATTTTTTGCTTGGTTCATAGGTTGGAACCTGATATTGGAATACATGATGGGAGCTACTACGGTAGCTGTGGCCTGGTCTGGGTACTTTGAAAAACTATTACATCTCTTCAACATTAACTTACCTATTTATCTCACCAATGACCCTATTACGGCCGCAGAAAAAGCGGAGAAACTACGTGCAGCTGGGGAAGTGGTACCCGATTTTGCTTTTGCTTTTAATTTACCCGCTTTCTTGATTGTTTGGGGAGTTACTTGGGTTTTAGTGAAAGGAATCAAAGAGGCAGCTAGCACCAATAACTTAATCGTTATTATGAAAGTGGCCGCTGTTATTTTTGTCATTGTAGTAGGTGCTTTTTATGTAGATACCGCTAATTGGCATCCATTTATTCCAGAAGCGGTAATCGATGATTCAGGAGCTCAGCATTATGGATTCAATGGTGTAGTAACCGCTGCGAGTATTATTTTCTTTGCTTACATTGGTTTTGATGCAGTTTCTACGCAAGCTGGAGAGGCAATCAACCCGACCAAAGATATTCCATTTGCCATTATTGCCTCTTTGTTAATATGTACCTTATTGTACATATTGGTTTCCTTGGTATTAACGGGGATGGTAAAATACGATACCTTGGATTTGAAAGCACCAGTTGCTTCAGCTTTTGAAGGAGCAGGCTTACCTATTGCCATGTACATCGTAACTATAGCGGCCACGGCAGGCTTAACTTCGGTGATGTTGGTGATGATGTTATCTCAAACACGTATCTTCTTAGGTATGGCAAAAGATGGTTTATTACCTAAAGGTTTGTTTGGAGCTATCCACCCAAAATTCAAAACACCTTGGAAAAGTACGATTTTCGTTGGTGGAATTGTGTCGGTCGTTTCTGCACTTACACCTATTGATAAAGTATCAGAAATGTGTAGTTCAGGAACCTTATTGGCTTTCGCCATGATTTGTGGTGCGGTATGGTTATTGCGTGTTCGTGAGCCTAATATTGAGCGCCCTTTCCGTGCTCCGTGGTTGCCATTTGTAGCCACTGCGGGTATCTTATGTAACCTGTATTTGATGTGGGGATTACGGACAGAAACCAAAATTTCCTTCTTGATTTGGGGTAGCTTAGGTGTAATCGTTTACTTCCTATACAGTAAAAAGCATAGTAATTTGAATCAGAAAAACTAGCTTATATGACTTGTAATATTTGGCACCCAAATTGGGTGCCATTTTTTTTTGCTGTACTTTTGCATCTTGATTTAAAATATTCATTGAATGAGTAAGCTCGCAGCCGAAATTGCCAAAAGAAGAACCTTTGGAATTATCTCCCACCCCGATGCCGGAAAGACTACTTTAACGGAAAAATTGCTTCTTTTTGGAGGGGCAATCCAAACAGCAGGTGCAGTAAAGTCCAATAAAATTAAGAAGGGGGCAACCTCCGACTTCATGGAAATTGAACGCCAAAGAGGTATTTCGGTGGCTACATCCGTAATGACTTTTGATTACCAAGGAGTTAAAATTAATATTTTGGATACTCCTGGTCACAAGGACTTTGCTGAAGATACCTATAGAACCCTGACGGCGGTAGACTCCGTTATTTTGGTCATTGACTGTGTGAAAGGGGTAGAGGAACAGACAGAGCGCTTGATGGAGGTTTGTCGGATGCGTAAAACACCGGTGATTATTTTTATCAACAAAATGGACCGTGAAGGTCAAAATCCATTTGATTTGTTGGATGAATTAGAGCAAAAACTCTCCATTAGTGTACGGCCATTAACTTGGCCGATTAATATGGGATCAAATTTTAAAGGAGTATACCATTTACTGGATCGTTCATTGAATTTGTTTTCTGCCAATAAAACCAAGATTGAAAAAAATGTAGTGTCAGTAGATATTCATACGCCAGAATTAGATGCACGCGTAGGAGAAAAGGATGCGGCTCAATTACGAGAAGATGTGGATTTGATCGAAGGAGTCTATGAACCATTTGACCGTGCTGAGTATTTGTCTGGTGAAATTGCCCCTGTATTTTTTGGTTCAGCCGTAAACAATTTTGGTATACAAGAATTGCTAGATACGTTTACCAAGATTGCCCCACCTACGCAGGCACGTGGTACCGATGTCCGAGTAGTGGAGCCTTCTGAGAAGAAATTTACTGGATTTGTATTTAAGATACATGCTAACTTGGACCCGAAACATCGGGATAGAATTGCCTTCTTGCGCATTTGTTCGGGTGTATTTCAACGAAATACCTTTTATCAACACATCCGTTTGAAAAAGAATGTCCGCTTTGCCAATCCATATAATTTCATGGCTCAGGAGAAAGAAGTGATTGAAGAAGGATTTCCAGGCGATGTGATTGGTTTATACGATACAGGAAATTTTAAAATTGGTGATACCTTGACGGAAGGTGAAGTGTTAAATTACCAGGGCATACCTAATTTTTCACCTGAAATTTTTAAGGAATTGATCAATTTAGACCCGATGAAATCCAAGCAATTGGAAAAGGGAATTGATCAATTGACTGATGAAGGGGTAGCTCAATTATTCCTTCAACCCCAATTAGGTAATCGTAAAATTGTAGGAACCGTTGGGGATTTACAGTATGAAGTTATTCAATATCGTTTGGAACATGAGTACGGCGCCAAATGTCGTTTTGATGGCATGCAAGTTAGTAAAGCTTGCTGGATAACCTCAGAAGACCCTAAGAAATTACAAGAGTTCGTTCGTTTGAAAGGACAAAATATTGCTCAGGACAAAGATGGTAACTACGTGTTTCTAGCTGAGTCCGATTGGATTTTGCGCATGAACCAAACGAATAATCCGGAGATTGAATTCCATTTTACTTCGGAGTTCAAATTAGCTTAATATCAATTTCTTGGACAATATAATTTGTTCGAAAAACGTTACAACGCTCAACGCTGTCAAGGTTACAAACCTTGCCAGCGTTAGGAAAAAGAGCGTTGAATTCCAATAAAAAATCAAAAAACCCAGACAATTCTGCCTGGGTTTTTTGATACCAAAATATTGCGTCATTTTCCAATGACATCCAATCCTTATTTAAGGCCTAAATCCTCTTGAATGGTTTTGACTTTGGCTTGTAAAGAGCTAAAGGTCGTATCAAAATCGGCAGCAGAAGCCAATGGTGCATTGACAGAAACATAGAATTTGATTTTTGGCTCCGTACCCGAAGGTCTTGCTGAAACCTTAGAACCATCAGCTAAGATCAATTGAATCACATTGGAAGCCTCAATTCCTCGACCTTCGACAATTGGGTTAACTTGTCCTGTGGTTAAGTCCGTTGACTGTAAGCCTTCATAATCCAAAACCTTCACGGGCTTGCTTCCTGCTACGCTAGCAGGCACATTGGAACGAAGATTAATCATCATTTGCTTGATTTCTTCAGCTCCCGCCTTTCCTTTTTTAGTTAAAGAAATTAAACCTTCGTAATAGAAATTATTCTCGATGTACATTTCTGCTAAAAAGTCAAAAAGGGATTTGCCTTGATCTTTCGCATAAGCGGTTAATTCCGCTATCATAGCACATGAGGCCACCGCATCTTTATCACGCACAGCATCGCCAATTAAATAGCCATAGGACTCCTCTCCACCACCAATAAACTTCTCTTTACCTTCTAATTCTCGAATCACCTGTGCAATGTATTTGAATCCGGTCAGCGTATTGTAGCAAGGAACCCCTTGTTGAGCACACATTTTATCAATTAAATCCGTGGTCACAATGGTTTTGGCCACAAATTCTTTGCCTGTTAATCGACCTAATTTTTTGTCTACCTTCAATAGATAATATAAAATCAAACTTGCCATTTGATTTCCATTCAGCAACTGCCATTCTCCACTAGGACTTTTTACTGCTGCCCCCACTCGGTCCGCATCTGGGTCCGTAGCAATGACCAAATCTGCGTCCAAAGCCTTTGCCTGATCTAGCGCTAAAGTCATGGCTTCTTTTTCCTCTGGATTTGGATAAATAACCGTAGGGAAATTTCCATTGGGTTCCGCTTGTTCTTGAACGACATGAACCGAAGTAAATCCTAATAAAGCTAGTGCTTTAGGTACCAGCGTTATTCCCGTTCCATGAATAGGAGAAAAGACAATTTTTAAATCTTTCTGGCGCTGAATGACTTCTGGCTGACGACAATTAGCTTGAATCGTTTTTAGATATTCTTGATCGATTTGATCATCCAATAGATGCAGTAATGCATCATTCCCTTGGAACTTAATATCATCTACCGAAAGAATTGCATTCACTTCAGCCACAATGTTTTTGTCGTGAGGAGCTACCACCTGTGAACCGTCCGACCAATAGGCTTTATATCCATTGTATTCTTTCGGATTATGCGACGCAGTAATTACAATACCGGCATGGCAACCTAAATGACGCACCGCAAAGGATAGCTGGGGAGTTGGGCGAAGCGCTGGAAATAAATATACTTCGATGCCATTGGCGGTAAAAATATCAGCGGCAATCCGACAAAATTCGGGTGAATTATTTCTGGAATCATGGGCAATGACCACTTTGATTTTTTGATTCCCTAATACCGTTAATAAATAATTCGCAAATCCTTGGGTAGCAGCACCTACCGTATAGCGGTTCATGCGATTGCAGCCTACGCCCATTTCGCCTCTCATTCCTCCCGTACCAAACTCCAAGGATTTATAAAAGGAATCGGTTAAGGTAATTTGATCTTCTTGATCAATTAATTGTTGGATTTGAGATTTTGTTTCTGCATCATAGGCTCCAGAAAGCCATTGATTCACATTTTGTTGAGTGGTATTGTCAAGGTGTAATGCCATAGGGTTAATTTTCAAATAGGGCTGTCAAAATATTTGCTTACTTTTGTGGATATACGAACACATTGCCTCTAAATTAGAAAATTTTCGCAAGAATTATAATTGGATTGATGAACTTGTTTAGCCAGCGGCATTTTTATTTTTTTCTTTCTCTGGCTCCTGCCATTTTCTTCTATTTCTTTCTTCTGAAATTTGGAATAAATGCTCCCTTTGCGGATGATTGGAGTGCTATTAACGGTTTCATCATTCGATTTTTTCATGGGGATGATAATCTGGCAGAAAAAATAGCTTTGTTGGCTTCTCAATGCAATGAACACCGTGAGGGTTATTTGTCCATCGTCAGTTTAATTCAATATACTATTTCGGGTCAAATCAATTACATGACCTTGAATTTGATTGGCGCTGGTGCCACCCTAGGGGTTCATGTCTTATTGAATGGCTATTTGCATCGCTATCAATTACCTCATTGGTGGATTATTCCCTTGGCTTTTATTTGGTACAATGCCGCCTATTTTCACAATGTTTTCTGGCCTGTTTGTGCCTTACAGCACAATAGTATTGTGTTTTTTATTTTATTGGTATTTTATGTGTTAGATGGTAAGGGGAAACAATCTACACAATTTATATGGGCCATTTTCCTAGCTTTTATCGCCGTTTTTACGAGTGGAAATGGCTTTCTGTTGTTTGTAGCAGCTTTTCCTATCTTAAAGAATTACCGTTGGACTTTTTGGATTCTCTGGTCGGTAGCAGGTGTTGCCTTTTTTAGTTTGTACATGTGGGGTTATCAGCATCCTTTTCAACGAGGACACTTGACGGATAATTTACATATGGTAGGTTCTATCGTTCAAATATTTTTTGTCTATTTGGGCTCTTTTGTTGGGGTATTTTTCTCTACTTCATCCGAGTTTCGGGTTGAGCTTAGTTTAGGTATTGGAATTGCTGTTTTTGGGACTTGGATGATATTTGTATTTCGACATATCTATCAAATCATCCGACGAAAATCATCCTTAGATTTATTAATTGCCATTCAATTATTCGTCCTCGCTACAGCATTTATTTACGCAGTAGGAAGAGCCAATTTACCCATTGAATTTGTGTTTGAAAGTCGATATGCCATCAACAGCACCTTGTTTTTAATGAGCTTATGTTTGATGCTTTGGCATGCATTCCCAGGTATTAAAACGTGGAGAGCTTGGGGTTTTGTAGGTTGCTCCATCCTGTACTTTGCCCTATCTTATTGGAATAATTTGTTGGCTGTCATCAATTTTACCAGTGCGCAATCAGCGGCCATCATAAAGCATAGTATGCAGCATCGTGAGCATTATTATTTTAAAGATTCTTTAGGTCAAAAGGCTGATTTAGGGGCTCCTAGTTTAAAAGAACTTGCACAATTAGGGGGTCCAATCGTCGACTTTACTGCCGAATTACCAGCTTCAGTTAAATATGCCAATGATGTAGTTTCCTTGACATTCAAAAATGGATTTTATACCCTAGATAAACGTGAAGCAAAACTCGAGAAGGACTTTCAAACAGATGTTGTATCTATACCAAAGGCTCCTCATGGCAAAGACTTGTTGAAGTTTAGTCTCGAGAAAAATGGTCTACGATATTCGGGAGAAAAGACGCGGGCAAGAATGTCCCATGGTTCGGATGGGATGTATGTGGTCTTTGAAAATGCTAAAAAAGAAAATTGGGTATTTAGTTTGTATTTCGAAGAGTTGGATCGTGCTCGACAAATCAAGTTTCACGATGCCATTTATGTACGCAGGGTTTCAGGAATTATTCCTTTCATTTACCTGCCTGATGGAGATTATCGAGTGAAAATTATGAGGGTGGAAGACAATCAGACTAGTTTAGTGGGTATTTTGACCCATATTCCAGTTAAAGGGATGTGATTTCCCCTTCAAATACCCGTACAGCTGGCCCAATTAAATAGACATCATAAAAGCCTGTTTGGGCATTTCCTTTAAACTCAATGGACAGCTTTCCTCCGATGGTTTGGATAGCCACGGGACTTGTTAATCCATGGATGGCATTAGCTACCAACGCAGCTGCCGTTACTCCTGTTCCGCAAGAATAAGTTTCATCCTCAACCCCTCGTTCATAAGTACGAACAAAGAGACCTTGATTCAATAATTCTACGAAATTGACATTGGTGCCACCCCGGCTTTTAAACGTATCCGAATAGCGAATTTGAGCACCGATGTTTTTGACATCTTCCTCTTGCACGGCAGAGCTAAAACGAACAAGGTGGGGTGATCCTGTTTGGGCAAAATAGTCGGAAGAAATGGCTTCTATCTCAGACACATTTTGCATGTGCAAGGATATTTCATTGGGGTTAATGTGCGCTTGATGTTCGCCATCAACGGCAATAAAAGTAGTGAAATCGTTTACTAAACCTAAATCGGCCGCAAAGCGAACTAAACAGCGTCCACCATTTCCGCACATACTTCCTTCGGTTCCATCCGAATTATAATAGACCATGCGGAAATCATAACCTTCTGCTTTTTGAAGCAGCATGAGTCCATCTGCGCCAATACCAAAACGACGATGACACAAATGGGCAATCTCCTTCTGACCGAGCTGGAATTTTCCTTCTCGGTCATCGATGATCACAAAATCATTTCCTGTGCCTTGGTATTTGTAGAATTTCATGGGTGCAAAGATAGGGAAATTAGAAATCAATGTAGAATGTAGGATGAGGAATGTAGAATTGTCGAGTCAAAAGTAAATCTATGAAGTATGTATGATAATTGGGCATTTTTTATATTGCAAGTGACTAGATAAAAAGCAATAATTCTACATTCTTCATTCTACATTCTACATGGAATACCGCTCCTTCATAATTCCTAAATGATGTTTTTCATGGCCGGCGATCATCCAAGAAATGGCGCGGACAGATACGGAATTGCCGTTAGCTGTACCCATGGTATTCCATTGTTCGGGCGAAAAGGACTGGAATAGGGCAGTGGTAGCTTGACGGGTTAGTTGATATTGTTGTAGGATTAGATCGGGGTTTTGGTTTTCATAATGGGCATTTTCTAAATAGGTATTTTCATCAAAACCGGGTAGAGATTGTTGTTCACCCCGACTGATGCATAAGGTTCGATAGGATAAGATACGTTCGGTGTCAACTAGGTGACCTAAAAGCTGTTGCAAAGTCCATTTTTCGGGAGCATAGGCATAGGCCCATTTGTCTGGACTAAGGTTTTGGTAGAGGGATTGAATTATTTTTGATTGATTATCGAGTACGTCAAATAGATTTTCGGTTGACTCAAAATTCAGATATTCAGCGAAGTAGCGTGTTTTCGGGTATTCGTAGGAGGCGGGAGGGAACATATTTTTTAGGTTTTTTTTGCTTGGGCATTTGTTTGAAAGGATAAATTAGCTAATTTTGTGCCACATTACAAGACGGTCCGGTAGTTCAGTTGGTTAGAATACATGCCTGTCACGCATGGGGTCGCGGGTTCGAGTCCCGTCCGGACCGCCAACTTAGAAAAAGCTTCAGAGAAATCTGAGGCTTTTTTGTTACTCCCTCTGTCAAGTTTCTGAACTCCTCCTTATAATCATGTAGGATTTTACTTGGTACAGTTAGATAATCAATATTGACTCAAGGCTCAAATCTGCTTTGGTAAATCTTTTTTCATCGCGTTAATGAATTATTGACTTATACCCAATTCTGGGTTTTACAACAGGTTTAATTTTAATTATCAATTTATAGTATTAAATGTTAATTATAATATACAAAATAATTTATATTAGCAATAATTGTTAATTATATTATACTATTTATTTTTATCATGTATTTTATTTAATAATTTTATTATACATTTATATCAAATAGATCTTGTTTAGTATATTTTAATTATCAAAAAATGGATAATATATTATTTAATGTAATTAAAGTAAGCGATGTCAAGGATCAATTGGGCCAATGGTGTAAATCATTGCGAAAACGACAAGGTTTATCTCAGGATGAATTGGGGAAACAATTGAATTTGTCGCGCTTAACCATACAGCATTTAGAATCTGGCAAAAACTCCACTCTAGAAACCTTATTAAAGGTGTTAAATCATTTTCAAGAAATGGATGAGTTGTATCAGTACATTCATACAAAATCAGTCAACCCATTACCCAAATCCTTATACTAGTCATGGGAAAGGAATTATTGATCGAAATATGGTGCTGGGGTAAAGAAATAGGCAAGTTAGGATACGATGAAGAACATCGGAATGCATATTTTCAGTACCATCCAAAATTTCTTCAATCGACACATTTCGCTCATTTATTCCCACTTTTATTCAAACAGACGGAAGTCGTTCAAGTATTTAAGCAATTTGAAGGAAATACCTTTCGGGGTTTGCCACCGATGATAGCCGACTCCTTACCTGATATGTTTGGAAACCTACTTTTCAATAAGTGGATGGAATCCAAGAGTCAGGGAATATCAAAAATTGGTCCATTGGAACAATTGACTTATTTAGCCAATCGGGGAATGGGTGCTTTAGAATTTAAGCCGGCCCACCATTTGCCATCTCGTGTGACTTTCCACTTGGATGAAGTGGTGGAGGTCTTGAAAAAAGTACTCGATAATAAGGCTAGTACATCAGGAGAGAAATTGGATCATGAGGCATTACTGACCATTTTTAAAATCGGCACCTCGGCGGGTGGTATAAGACCCAAGATTCTCATTTCTGAGCATAAAAAGTCCAAGAAAATCATCCCAGGGGATGTAGAAATATCAGAAGCTTACCATCATTATTTGGTCAAATTAACGCTAGAAGATCCATCGGATTTGGATTATTACCGAGCTAAGATTGAATATGCATATTATTTGACTGCTCGCTACTGTGGCATTCAAATGATGGAATCTAAGCTGATTGATGATAAGCATTTTGCGACATTGCGTTTCGACCGAGTGGCTGGTAAGAAAATCCATGTGCTATCAGCCTCTGGCCTAACCGGTTGGGATTTTCTGGATAGCTCGGTGTCGACCTACGAAAACTTGTTTGACTTGGCCCTGTATTTGAAAATTCCTCAAGCTGAAATCGATGCGTTATTTCAACGAATGGTGTTTAATCTCGTCTTTTTTAATATAGATGATCATTTAAAAAATCATTCCTTTTGTTACGATGCGGACAAAGACCGTTGGCATTTGGCACCTGCTTATGATTTGACCTATTCTGCCTCCTTGAAACTTAACCGTCTCAAGACCAATCGAGCCTTGTCGGTCAACCAAAAACGGAATCAGATAACGAAACAGGATATCTTGATTTTGGCGGATCAATATGCCATCAAATTTCCCGAAAAGTCCATTCAGCACATTCTACAAGCCATTCCTTTTCTACTTCAGCAAATGAGAGAATTATCTATCCCTGAAACTATTTGTGCTAAAATCCAGCAGGATTTGGGTGGGATTTGATTGAAATAATAGCGTATTACTAAATTGTTTAATACTTATGGTATCTAATTTATAAAATTATTGGAATTTAAATTGAGGTATATTTGCTTGCTTATCAAATGGAATTATTTTTTTTCTCAAATTAGGTTTATTTGAGAAATGCCTTGAAACAGCTATGCTTTTTTGAAAATAATCGTCTAGGCCTTCAAAGTGAAATATTTTAATTGAGATACAGTTTTCATTTTCAAAAACAGTTTTAAGAAGGGTTCTATCTGATAATCCACATGAGTGACCGACAATAAGAACTTCATACTTATTAGTATCTGCCATGAAATTGTCTAATTTGAGGTAATTATTAGACTTGAAATAATAAAATGATTTAATATGTTTTAATGATTGATTGTGATCCTCATCCTCAACTTCTTGGTATTTGGGATGTGAATCATCTCCGTACCCAAAAATAATTGGGTTATCTTGCGAACCTACTTCTCCATGAATATTTACAATACTAAATTTTGCTCTTAAGTTTTTTGTAACTTTTTCTAAGCTATTGGTGTAGTTGAAATTTAAAAAAAGAATTTTAGAAGGGTTAGGGATTTGTTTCTTTTTATGAATAATTAAATTGTTACTAGAGTCATCTTTTTCTATCATTTTGTCATTAAGTAAATACAAATTATTGCCATTATATGATGGAATAAACTTTGAATTTACTTTTGAAATATATGATTTTAATGCTGAGGAAAGCTCTTCAAATTCATTATTTAGTAATTCAATTTTAGAATAATTTCTATTTATTAATGAGAATTTTTTGACTTCTTCAATTTTAGTTAATAATAAGTTGAAATATAGAGATTCAATATCTACCCAATTTAAATTATACTGTTTTTCCAAAATCAACTGTAATAATTCACTCTTTATGTTGTAAGTGAATTTATGTTTACAGTCTTCTAGAAGTTCAGAAATCTTTTTGAAGCCATTCAGGTATTCTTCGATTTTTGAAAAATTATATACACTATTAGGATTGATTGTAATTAGAAATGATTCTTTTGGTCTTTGATTTTTTATAGAATCTTTAAAGCTGTCTTTTAAATAATCTAAAATAAAGTCATTGTAAGATGTAGGTAATCCCCAAGCTATATCAAACCCATTTCCAATTATGACAATTCTATTGTATTGATAATCTTCTATCTCTGAATCTTGCATATAAAATCAAATTTGATGGACTTAAGATAGCTTATTTTAGAAACATATTTATTGTCATATATTCAATATCCACAAAAAAAGCCCCAGAATCCTGGGGCTTTGTAATTCATAAACTGATTATATTTTTATTCTTTAGGACAATTTCCCCAATTCTCTCCAAATGCTTAATTCCTGCTTGAATCGGTCATGAATCACTTCCAATTTTGAATCAATGCGCATGGTTGGTCTATCCTTTAGATTGTAGGCTTTCCACTCTGGAGCATCCTTCGCAAAAGGTTTTCCCGTTTTAGCAAAATTGGTCCATAATTCAGCAAAATTATGCGATGCTTGTGCCTTCTCTGGTCGATTACCTCCAAAGAAACTTGCCTTATTGGCCGTTTCATTATTGAACTTAAAGGAAATGTCCATGGCATGAGGCGTTCCCATGGCATAGTCAGTTCCCGGGATTTTCACTTCTGATTTATAGCCAAAATTGTATAAATATACCGGTGCTCCATTCTGCTTCACTTTCTTTTCCGCAATTTCAACCGAACCTAATCCCATCATGGTGATGGATGAAATAGCCACAAAAATATCGGGCGCTGTAGCCGATGGATTCGCTTTCCGATAGGTGTCGATAATCTTGGCGGTATCCTTTTTGTATTGAGGTTCTAACTTGTTTGCCAAGGCCTCAAAATCCATTTTAAAGGATTCCGTATCTTTTCTTTCCCAAGCAAAAAAGGTGTATTCATCTTCATTCCAACCGACCAACAATGGCTTATTTTTTGAAATGGCGGGGGCGCTCGGGTCAAAAGGATGATACGGTAATACTTTTCCATCTACCACTGGGCCAAAACCTCCCGCATTTCGACGCATCAAACCTGCAGCGCTGGCCTTGTTCTTTTCTTGGAAATGTGGAACAAGAGGAAGTTTCGCTTGCATGGCTAGTAAATCTGCCGCAGGAATGTCCAATAGTTTTTTCCAATCTTGGGTGGAGATATTGAACTCTTTCAATAATTGTAAGGTGTTTTCATGCGCCGTTTCTTTGTCCATCATCCTAAGGCCTGGTCCACTTTCTATGGATGCTTTATTGAAATAGGGAGCTGCTGATGGCATGGCATATAAACAGGATGTTTTAGCTCCTCCACCTGATTCGCCCCAGATCATGACATTATTAGGGTCTCCTCCAAATTGGGAAATGTTGTCATGTACCCATTTCAAGCCATCCACTATATCCAACATGCCATTATTTCCTGAACCTTCATAATCAGCCCCAGCCAATTGTTCTAAATACAAAAAGCCCATCAATCCCAGTCGGTGGTTGGTTTCTACTACCACCACATCAAAATGGCGGGCTAAATTGGCTCCATCCTGACTAGCAGAACCTCCCGATCCAATCACAAAACCTCCACCATGATTATAAAACATCACAGGTCGCTTCTTATTGTCGTTGGCTGGTGTCCACACATTTAAAAATAAGCAATCTTCCGATGGCGCAGGCTCGTTTCTACGAGGTGCCTGAATGGCAGGTGCACCTAAGGTCAGCGTGTCTTTCACCCCTGTCCAAGGCTCTAAAGGTGCTGGTCTTCGGAAACGTCTGTCGCCCGAAATCCGACCCGCATAGGGGATACCTTTGAAGATGTTGACTCCCTCTGTTCGGAAGCCCTTAATTTTGCCATAGGTGGTTTCAGCTGGGACGAATTCTTCAACTAAAGAGGCTCCAGAAAAAATCGTAGATCTAGCCTGTAAGTAGCTTGGTAAAAAGCTCACTCCAGCTGTCGCCAAGGATATTTGGGCTAAAAATTTGCGTCTATTGGTCATAGTTTGAATGTGTTTACACCTTCTTTAAGTTGAATTTTTCTTCCTTTCCAAACGAAACTGCCCGTGATTGTATTAGGAAGGTTAATTTGTATTTTCCATTGATTTTGAATCAATTGATAGTCGACCGAAATTTCTCCGTTGGGATGTGGAATCTTACCATTTACTTGGGTTAATGCACCCAAATGAGGTTCAATCTTTACTTTTGAAAAACTGATTCCATCGCTATCTATTCCTAGTGTAGTTCGGTAAAATTCGATGTTTGGACTGGAACCCCAAGCATGGCAATCTGATCGGGTCTTATCTACGTCTGAAGTTTCTGCCCAAGTAGTTAATCCCATTTGGATGTTTTCTCGCCACTTATCCAACCATGACAAATAATCATTTCCGTATCCTGCCTTGATTAAAGCTTGATGTAAATAATACTTGAAATAGATCGAAGCAGGGGCTAAGGTGGAATTATGAAGTAATTGATCTGCTACTGCTTTAATCTCTTCTCCTTGGGTCAATCCCGTTAAAATTGCAAAGGAGTTGGTATGCTGAGAAAAAGTATCTTTTTCTTCACGGTCAGCAAATAGATTTTTCTCTTTTACCCAATATTTTTGACGAATCGTATTTTTTAGTTGATCAATTAAAAGCTGATAGTCCAATGCCAATGCCTTATTTCCTAGTTTTGTTTCCAAATCGGAGGCAACTTGATAAGCCCACAATAATTGAAAATCTAATACAGCCGATGTTCCATTGGGACTCATTGGGCCCATTCCTGCACGCCAATCTTTGGCATTATCCACCCAGTCGGTAAACATCCATTGCGGGACATTTTTTAATGAACCATCTGCTTGCTGATAGTTTTTGAAATATTCCAAAATCTGACGTACACCACCTAATTTCTGCTTGACAAAATTGGCATCTTTTCCATAGCGCGCGTAATCTTGCAACATACCAATGTACCAAAAAGAAAAGGTTGGGATGTACTGAGGAGTAAATGAGGGGTGTCGACTAAAGGTGACACCTTCTGGCTGTCGAGAGTAATCAATTAAATTCAAGGCATTTTTAAACAAGCGATCATCGCCACTGTTGTATAATGAAATTAATGCTTGAATTCGACCATCACCGATGTATTGCAATTGTTCATAATAGGGACAATCCATATAGGTTTCATAGGCGCATAAACGAGCCGTTCTCCATCCAATTTCCAGAATTTTACTGATTTCGGTATTGGAAGAAGTTAAACTTGCATTTAATTGAAATGGATAAGCTGTGAATTGGCTATATATGTCCTGAATGGTTAATGGCTCATTTTGAGTAGTGACCTTCACCTGAACATAGCGATAGGTTCTGTAAGTCAAGGTAGTAAATGTTTGATTGCTAGATCCATCTACCAAAAGACTATCCGTACGTCCAATGAATCTTTTTCCTGCTACCTCATTTCTATTTCCTTTTGAAGACGAAGCATTAAATAAGGATTCTGCATAAGCTAAGGCGATGGAGGCTCCTTTGCCTCCGCTGAAAACTATTTGTGGATAAGCATTTGTCAAATATGATTGATCTAGAATGAGTTTAACGGTACTATTTGCAGGTATCACTAGGTCATTCTTTTTTTCAGGAAAGTTGGCAGGAACTTCAATGGAGCCTTCTTTGTGAACAAGTTTTTTCAAGCGCTCTTCTTTTAATTCCATTTGGGGAATTTGAGATGGTACAAGCATCCAACCACTCATGGTACCGAATTGGCCCAATTGATTTTTAGGAGAACCGGGGAAAATAGGTCTTGCTTTTTGCCATTGGGAATCATCAAATTGATCACTTTGCCAAGATTTGGTTTGCGCATTCAAGTTTCTTAATTCACCTGCACCTGCCACATAATATGCCCTTACGTTAAATCGAATAGGATTGTAGCTATTGTCTTTTTCACACAGCCAAGTATTATTGGTGTTAGCTATGGCCTCGTTGCTACTCGCACCTTGTAAGATAAAACCAGTTCTGTAGGTAATTTGTGCCTCTGGCCTAAACTCACCTTCATTCCAAACTTGGGCAGCCAGGATGTTTTTACCCGATTTCAAATAGGGAGCAATGTCTACTGTTTCAAAATTCCAGTGGGCTAAATCACCACGAGCTGGTCCCATGGAAACGATTTTTTCATTGATATACAGTTTATATCGATTATCTCCTGAAACGTGAATGATGAATGATTGGGGTTTGGTATTTAGGTCAATGGTTTTTCTGAACATGTAAACGCCATATCCATCTGGACTTGTATTAGGAACACCAATCCAATTGGCTTGCCAACGTTTTTGTAAAATGTCAGAAGAAACTTGTTGCGAATAAGTTAGAGTGGATTGGAGTAGTAGAACTAGTAAGATCCATTGGGTGCGTAAATTCATATATAATCGAATTAATGAGTTGGCGTATTATTGAATTAAAAGTATACAATGTATATGTTTTGTAAAACATATTCTTGATTTGATGCAAATATTGATATTGAAAATGAAAGGACTATCCTTATTGGTATTAAGGTTAGTTGGCCAAAGAAGTAAAATTGGGCGACTTAATGTTTATTTAACGGAAAAGCTTGTAATGGTAGCCAGAGAAAATGAAGGATGGTATCAAATTTCTTTGAATTTATACAAATAAGGAGCTTTGTTGGCCGCGCCAGTAAATTGTTTTTCTAATCGATCGAGCATGTTTAAATCCAGCATCATTTTTTGGAAATTGTTTCTGCGGAAAGGTTTATCGAAAATCGTTTCGTATAATTTTTGTAGCTCTTTCATCGTAAAAGTTTCAGTTAAGAGATTATACCCCACCAAATGATCATCAAAATTAGCCCGTAAAGCTTGAAGTGCCTTGGCAATGATCTCCTTTCCATCCAGCAACAAATTCGGCAGCTGATTGATATCGACCCATTCCATTTTCTCATCGATGGGGGTGGTTTGTGGTTTTACTTTTTTGATGTCCACCAAGGCATAGTAGCCAATGGATACGAACCGACGAACAAACCAGTCGTATTCTTCCTTAGATCCTTGTAATTGAGGGTTTTGTACCAAGAGAGAACTCATGAATTCAGCATTGTTTCGATTGGCATTACCGAATACATGAAATTGCTCCAGATAAATGTCCTTCATCTGAGTTCTGTCTTCCAGTATGCGTTTGGCCGCTTGGTCCACATCTTCCTCTTGGTAGATAAATCCACTAGGTAATCCCCAGAAATCACCTTGGAAGTTCAGTTTGGGCACCAATACTTTCAATGTCCCATTTTGGTAACCAAAAATGACACAATCAATCGACAATTGGGCGATATAATTTTGGGTACTTAATCCTTTATAGCTTTCAGACATAGGTTGATACATTCTTATATCAAAAATAAGAAATTATTGTCTAAAAAATAGACAATATAAAAATTGTTTCTATATTTGGGCACAAAATAAAGATAATTTTATCATGATTCGTAGTAAAAAATCATACTTATTGGGCTTAATTTGTCTATTTTGGGTATATGCGCCTATTTTTGGACAAAAGAAAATCAATGTTTTGGTATTTAGTAAAACAGCTTCTTTCAGACATGAATCTATTCCAGCCGGTAAAGAGGCATTGTTAAAAATGTCAAAAGACAAGGGTTTTCAAGTGGTATTTACAGAAGATGCCAATCAATTTGTTGAGTCAAATTTAAAGAGCTTTCAAGCAGTGGTATTTTTAAGTACTACGGGAGATGTATTGAATTTAGACCAGCAAAATTCATTTGAGCGATATATTCAAGCAGGCGGGGGATATTTGGGAATTCATGCGGCTACGGATACAGAATATGGCTGGCCATGGTACGGGAAATTAGCGGGAGCTTATTTTTTGATGCATCCCATGCAGCCTAGCAATGTACAGAAAGGGAAATTTAGAGTGGAAAAGAAAAACCATTGGGCTACCCAAGGCATGCCAGATGAGTTTGAGCGAAGTGACGAGTTTTATTCTTTCAAAGATATTTCTTCTAAGATAAATGTCGTATTATCCTTAGATGATAAGAGCTACCAAGGGGGTAAAAATCCAGATTATCACCCCATGTCATGGTATCAGGAATATGACGGTGGTCGTTCTTTTTATACCGCTATGGGTCATACCAATGAATCTTTTGCAGAACCGTTGGTAATGAATCATATTTGGGCAGGCTTACAATATGTGACTCACTGGGATTCACCCATAAGTTTGGATTTCAAGAAGTCAAGACCTGAGGAAAATCGCTTTTCCAAAGTGGTTTTGAAAGAAGGATTGGATGAACCGATGGAATTGAGTGTATTGCCAGATGGGCGTATCTTATTTATTCAGCGCAAAGGGGAATTGCGTGTGTATCATACCAAAACCAATGAATTAAAGACCGTTGCTAAAATTCCAGTGAATTTGAAAAGCTTTGCCAAGGATGGGAAAGAATCCGTAGGAGAAGATGGTTTATTAGGTTTAAGCAAAGATCCTAATTTTGCTCAGAACCATTGGATTTACCTTTTTTATGCGGATTTGAAAGAGCCAAAGCATGTGTTAGCGCGCTTTGAATTGAAGGGAGATGAATTAGTACAAGCTTCTAAAAAGGTCATATTGGAAATTCCTGCACAGCGACAAGAAGCCAATCACACGGGAGGATCTATTACCTGGGATAAGCAAGGGAATTTGTATTTATCGACGGGTGATAATACCAATCCTCATGGATCAAATGGCTATAGTCCAAGTGATGAAAGACCTAACAGAGCGCCATGGGATGCACAGAAATCATCTTCTAATACCAATGATTTGCGAGGAAAAATTATCCGAATTAAACTGCAAACAGATGGAACTTATACCATTCCTGACGGGAATTTATTCCCTGTTGGAACACCTAACACTCGCCCAGAAATTTACACCATGGGTCACCGTAATCCCTTTAGAATTTCGGTAGATGCTAAAACTAACTTCCTTTATTGGGGTGAAGTAGGCCCTGATGCCTCTAAGTCGGACTCTGCCCGTGGGCCGGAAGGTTTTGATGAGGTTGGTCAAGCCAGAAAAGCAGGAAATTTTGGCTGGCCTTATTTTGTAGGAGATAACAAGCCATATTTTAAATATGATTTTGAAAACAAGAAATCACTATCCTTGTGGGATCCTAAGGCACCCGTGAATACCTCCCCTAATAATACAGGATTAAAAGTATTACCTCCTGCCGAAAAGGCTTTTATTTGGTATCCTTATGCCAGCTCCAAAGAATTCCCATTGATGGGTACAGGAGGTAGAAATGCCATGGCTGGACCTGTATTTTATTCCAGTGAGTTTGCTCAGGCCAATCGAGCTTTTCCAGCTTATTATGACGGTAAATTGTTGATTTATGAATGGATGCGTGGATTCATTATGGCTGTCACCATGGATAAACAAGGCCAGTATGTATCGATGGAGCGCTTTATGCCAAGCTATAAATTCAGTAATCCGATGGATATGGAATTTGCTGAAAATGGAGATTTGTATATGCTGGAGTATGGTGCTGGCTGGTTTGCTGCCAATAAAGATGCTCGTTTAATTCGTATTGAATACAATGGGGGAAATCGTAAGCCTCAGGTTAATCTATTGACGAATCAAACGGGAGGTGCTCTGCCAGTACAGTTAAAATTAAGTTCAAAGGGAACCGTGGATGCCGATAATGATGCGCTTAGCTTTACTTGGGAAATTCGCTCTAAGAATGGATTTGTGAAAAAGAGTCAATCTCCAGATTTTAATGTGACACTAAGCAAGGCAGGTATTTATACGGTAAAACTTCAGGCTAATGACGCTAAAGGAGGAATAAGTACGCAGACGATGGAAATCTCTGCGGGAAATGCTTTGCCGGATTTGAAGCTGACCTTACCAAATAGCAATACGACTTTTTATGCTCCAGAAAAGCCCTTTCATTACCAAGTAGATGTCAAGGATAAAGAGGATGGGGTATTAGGGAAAGGGATAGATTCTAATCGAGTGGTATTAACAGTCGACTATTTAGCTGAGGGCTATGATCAAAACGCAGTTGCCCAAGGGCATCGTTCTGCAGATAATAAGGCTCTGCTTTCCATTGGCAAAAAGTTAATGGATGCAAGCGACTGTGCAGCTTGTCATAGTAAAGATAAAAAGTCGGTAGGGCCTACATGGAAAGAGGTAGCTACTAAATATAAGGATCAAGCTGATGCGATTGATAAATTGTCCAAAAAGGTTATTTCGGGAGGAAGTGGTGTTTGGGGAGAAGCGTCGATGGCCGGCCATCCGCAATTGTCGAAGGCAGATGCTGCTGAAATGGTGAAGTATATGTTGAACAGTTTAGATGTCAAAGCCGATAAGGCCAATCTTCCTTTGAAAGGCTCTTATAAGGATGAGTTATCCGTTTATAATAAATATAAAGGCGTCTATATTATTCGGGCAGCTTATGAAGATAAGGGAGCCAAAGGATTGGGTTCTACCCGAGTAGAAAAAAGCTTAGTACTGAAAAACACCAAGGTCGATGTACATGATTTTGATGAATATAGTGACATGAATAAAGTCGCTGCAGGAGGTAGAAATTTGGTTATTGCAGGTAAATCAGGGGCATTTATGCGACTTGATGCAATTGATTTGCAACATATAGATCACATACAGGTGGCGGCCATGGCCCCATTAGGACAGTTTAATACCATGGGAGGAAAAATTGAACTTCGCTTGGATAGTCCTTCTGGTCAGATCATTGGAGAGTCTCCATTTATTGAAGCTACCGCCAAGATTGATCCCAAGATTACGTATAAGATTCCAGTAGGAAACACGGGACAATTGACGAATGGATTGCACCCTATTTATTTCGTATTTGTGAATCCCAATCCGGGAACAAATTCACTCATGATTGTCAATGGCATTGAATTTAAATTAAAATAATTGTTACATCTAAATAATCCAACCAATGAAAAAAGTAAGTATGTTTTTTGCTGTGTTAGCTTTCCTTTTAAGCTTTCAAAGTTTTTCTAAATCGACCCTAGCTCCTGATTTTTTTGCAGGCAAGTGGGAAGTAGTCGTGATTGGTACTCCCAATGGAGATGCAAAAATGATTAGTGAGATTAAGCGTGTTGAAGGTACATTAAAAGCCATTTTGAAAGACCCCAAGGGACAAAATGAAGATATGGTGGCTAGTGTAGAAGAAAAGGAAAATCAGATTTTAGTTTTTTTCCAAGCCCAAGGTATGGATATCACATTATCATTAACCAAAGTAGATGAGGATAATTTGAAAGGAGATATTATGGGAGGTATGTTTGAAGCAAAAGCCAAACGTATCAAAGAATAAGCTGATTAGCATGTAGAGAGAAAGGGGCAATTAGCCCCTTTCTTTGTTAATAATTGCCTTACATGGTGTTTAATCTTTATAAAAAAAGATAAGCACAAATCAAGCTAATCAAGGCAGGTAAAGCCTGTTTGAAAAAGATTGCCCGACTATACATGGCGCCAAAAAGTCCAGCCACCGACACACAGCCAAGGAAAAACATCCCAATGTTTTTCGACCAAATAGGATCCGAGATACATAATGACCAAATTAATCCTGCCGCTAAAAAACCATTGTATAAACCTTGATTAGCCGCCAATCCCTTGGTAGGCTTAAACAATTCTGAGGCCAAAGCCCCTTTGAATGTTTTTTTGCCCAATGTTTCCCAAGCAAACATCTCTAAATACAAGATATACAGATGCTCTAAGGCCACGAGTCCAATGAATGCTTTGCTGACAATTTCCATTTTTTTTATTTAAATATGCTTTTTCCTTTGGTCAATTTTTCAATCTCGGCCACGGTTCTTGGGGAGCCCGCAGATAAGTTGATCGGTGTATCCTGAGTGACTAAAATATCATCTTCAATTCTTACCCCAATATCCCACCATTTTTTATCACAATTGCTTCCTGCTGGAATATAAATACCTGGTTCTACGGTTAATACCACGCCTGCTTCCAAGGTTCTTGGTCCCATATCATGCACATCCAAGCCCAAATGGTGGGAAGTACCATGAGGGAAATATTTTCTAGCCTCTTTTTCATTAGCAGCAATGCCCAGCTTGATTAATCCCGCATTTACTACAGCTCTTGAGGCGGCATCTACACCTGAAAAGGGCAAGCCAGCTTTGCAAGCAGCGATACCTGCATCTTGAGCCTGAAGTACAATTTCATAAATCTGTTTTTGTGCTTCACTGAATTTACCATTGGCAGGAACCGTTCTGGTGACATCGGCACTGTAACCATGGTACTCCGCCGCGCAATCACTCAGCAATAATTCACCTGCTTGAATTTCTTTTTGATTGGTAATATAATGTAAGACACAAGCATTACCCGCGGCACCGTTAATACTTGGATAACCCGTGTATTCAGATCCTTGGTTTTTGAAGTGGTATTCCATGATGGCCTGAGCCTGAAATTCTTTCATACCTGGTTTAATGGCTCGCATCACATCATTATGTCCTAAGGCACTGATTTCAGCTGCTTTTTTAATTAAGGCAATTTCCTCAGGAAGTTTGATTCCCCTCAATTTACTGAGGATTCCTAACGTGCTCCTTTGAGCAATAGGTTTATTATGAGCTATCACGAGGCTATCCAACAAGTTGGCCATCTTCGTTAAAGGCTCCTCTCTTCTTTCATATTTCCCAAAAATCCCTTCATCACGATAGAGCGAATAGACGGAATCAATTTGGGCAAAAGGAAGGGTAGAAGCATTCAGTTTATCATTTGTAAAGACATGGTCCATCTTACTTTTCTCCTTGTATCCATCTACTCCCAAAATCTTGCCTGTCCATAGCTCTTTTAATGGATCACGATTTTGGAGGAAAATAAATTCGGTTCCTGTTTTGCCTAAAAGCTTAACTGGGTTTTTGAATAGGAATAAAACAGCATTAGGCTCATCTAAACCCGTTAGATAATAGAAGTTTTTACTTTGGGCATATTGATAGGTAATATCATTATTGCGTACCCGAACTTGAGAAGCGAAAAAGACAGCCATTCCCTTTTCTGAAAGTTTTTCTTTTAATGCCGCTCTTCTGCTGGCATGGAACTCTGGACTCAAATAATCATTCGGATATAACTTGGGAGATTGTGCTAACATTAAGTAAGGACCCAATAGGGTAAATACCAAGAAAAAGAATAGGGAAGTCTTCATTTTTTGTTGATAAGATGTTATTCTAGAAATAAAAGTATCAAGTTTCTTCCAATTTTTTGTTGCCTAATTCAAAATATCCCAAATTCAATTTCAAGTGGGTTTAACTTAGTCGGGGAGTTCGTTAGGAAATGGGATTAATTTGGCTTTAAACGAACTGAGTAAGTGTTTAAGTCGTATAGGTAAATTCTCCTCGTGATTGATAGCTTCATTTTCAATGGATTTGGCCCAGTTCAAAAAGTCAGAGGGATGCTGACTTTTCTTACCCGTTTGTGTACTGATGGGGATCAATTTCGTACGCATAATGGCTTTTAAATGACTTTGACTTTCATTCATCATGATGGTTTCTAAAAATAAAAGCTCAGAATCTGCATAAAGCAGACTTGATTGAATGCAAACAACTTCATTGTAGAAAGCGGGTTTGATGTAGGCGATTTCATGTCCACTTACAACCCAACCTAGGCCCTTATTAAAGTAGGATGTCAAATCAACTTGGTAAAAGTCTCTTAAATGATCTTCTCGAGCATTCATGAAATAGTCGAGGTATCTCGAATTATTTAAGTGCCCTAATAAATCACAATCATTAAATCGAATAATATAGGTACTGCTAGGTGTCTTAGTCATGTCATTATTATTTTATTATTTGCCCTAATCATTTTCTTAGATTTTTATTCGTAAGAGTAAAAGTTTATAATGGGTCGATTTGGGCATTTATATGTGGGTATTTTAAGCATAATTCTATAAATGCCGTTTCATAATATGGGAGTTTCAGTGCATGTGTTGCAGCTTCTGTTAAAACATAAGAAATAAGTGAGTCAATTTCAGATAAGTTCCCTTTCGCCAAATCAAGTTGGAATGAAGACTTAACTGTTGGATTGAATTTTCTGAGTAGCTCAACATTGTTATTGATGGCATTTTCATCCAAAGGAATATGTTTTACTTGAGCTAACTGAATCAATTCTGATGTAAGTTGAATGAATCTTGTTACGTGTATTTCGTTTTCAAGTATTTGGGAGAATGTCAGCTGAGTTAATGCCGAAACAATAGCTATGGGAGATACAAACAGAAATTTTTTCCATAGAATTTCTTGAATATTTTGTGTGAATGTTGTGTCTATTCCAGCCTCTTGGAGCAATTTTTCAAAAGCTTCCCCTTGCTTACTTGCTAGATTATTCGTGCCAAAAAACAATTTGGTCGGTCCAGGTTTGTGTTCAATGATGCCAGCTTGTAGGATGTTGGAAGCTATGAAAATACAGCCTTCCAATAGGCTAATTCCTTTGGGCAATAAATCGGCTAAGCTTGCTTGACCATTAACCGTGTTTTGAGTGGTGATTATGACAGCATTCGGTTGTAAACACCTGGCATATTCTTTTAAAATCGAGGTGGTCGAATAGCTTTTGGTACAGATAATTAAGGCATCTATTTGACCAATGAGAACTGGATCATCAGAATTAACGCTTGGGACACAGTTATATGTTTGATCACCAGAATGCAGCGTAAGTCCTTGTTGGTCAATAGCCTTTTTGGTTTCTCCTCGTGAAATAAATAGGATTTCAACGTTTTCACTATTTTGATAATGGTAGGCTAATTTCCCTCCTATGTATCCACCTATACCACCAATTCCTGCTATGGCAATTCTTGTTTTTTGATTCGTATTCATGTGTTTTTATTGTGTCTTGTATAGTAATTGGCTTATAGTAGCTAAATGGTGGTCGTCGTGATCTGCCACAAATAATAAATGGTCTTGTAGGTTCATCGGTATTTTTAATCTAGGATGAAGAGCCGATAGTAACAGATTTTCAGATTGTAGTGTTTGTAGTATTTGTATTGTTTCCAGTCGACATTTCTTAAAAGAGTTTAGTAATTCCTGGATGGAAGTGGCATCGTGATTGGCTGTATGTGTTGGAGTATTGTCTAAATCAGTATAACGTAATTCGGTTTGGCCGCTCAATATATCCTCAATTCTTCCTTGCCACAGTGGTTCCAGGTCAATCAAGTGGCCAATGTTTTCTTTGATACTCCAAGAGCTATTTTCTGACCATGTAAGTGTTTTTTCAGACACTCCTGCAAGTTTATCCTCTAAGCGAATGGATGTTCCACTGAGTCGTTCAAGTATGGATGGGAAAATTTGCTGCGTATTTCCAAATTGAAAATGTCTCTCAAACCATTTTTCTTGTTGCATGTTTGTATTGGCAATTTGATATTTGCCTGTATTAAGCTGTTGGAGGTATTCTTCTGTAAAGTGAACTTGACTCTTTTCTAGTGCAAATTTTTGGGCGTTATACTGCCCAGAATTCCCCTTCGGAATGGATAAGGATTTCCATTGTTCATCACGAAGCATTTTACCTATGAAAACGATTTGACCTATATGGTAAGGATAATGGGCTAGTTGGCGATTAATCGCTTCTGTAACCGTATGACCTTGGTTTCGTATATATGCGATTTTTGATAAGTCATCATCCCTTAGTTTACTTAAGGTTGTCAATAGACAATTCCAACCTGCATTCCAGCTAGCCATGAGCTGTTTTTTATCCTGAATGGAAAGGTCGAATTCTTGATCCCTATTTCGTCCTTCCTTTTCTCCGTCTGAAATTAAGAAGTCGGTCCAGCGGGAAAGCATATTTCCACTCAGGTGTTGAATGATGATAGCGATGCTATTGCTTTCCGTGTTGTATTGCCAAAACAGATCAGGTTCATCGACTTGTTCTATGGTCTTTTCAGCGAGCATTTTGTAATATTCAAATTGCTTGATGACACTCGATAAATAGTTGGGGTCCATGTTCTTCTATAGTTAATGTGAGACAAAAGAAATGAGCATTAGAGAATGCCAGAATCTACTAGGTTGAGGTAATTGAACTCCGGAGTTTTAACACCAGCATCTAGTCGGATTTGCTTGACTTCTGGGGAGTTGAAAAATGACTTAGCCTTTTCTACATCATCCCAATGTGAAAAATGAACAACCTTGTTTGGCTCATGTTGGAATTGTAATACTTGAAACGATATTTCCCCAGCTGCTTTTCTTATGTCAGCGGCTTGGTCAAATTGCTTTTTCCATGATGTGTAATCGGCTACTTCATGGATTATAAGGACATAGTTCATAAGATTGTATTTTTTATACCATTCGGTATATTTTTAGGTAAATTTTTTGTTTATGCTTTTATGTTTCGGATCAATTTTTCTAGGAAGTCCATCGAATCATACAAAGCATTAAGGTTTCCAGTTACTTTAGTTTGCATAAAACTGCCTTGAATCAAAGAAGTAAGCACGGATATAAATTCTTGAACTTGAAGATCAGATTTGATTTCACCTTCTGATATTCCTTTGTTAATGAGGAATTCTAATGTTTTTCTCCAATAGGTAAAAGCAGCGGTGGCCTTGCTTCTCAAGGGAGGATGCGTGTCATCCGCTTCGGTTGAAGTATTCGTAATGGGACAGCCTGCAGCTAGGAAAGGTAATTTTAGAAAATTTCTATAGGTTTGAGGGTAAACTAATAATTTACCGATAATGGAAGTTTGAGTTTCCATTTGACTTTTTATGTAGAGATTAACCCGCATAAAATTGTAATCAAATGCGGCTAACGCTACTTCGTCTTTATTGTCAAAATTTCCATAAATACTCCCCTTCGTTAAACCCGTGGCAAAAGTTAAATCATTGATAGACGTACCAGCATATCCCTTTGTATTGAATATGGGGGCAGTTTTTTCAATGATAAATTGCTTTGTTCGTGCTGCTTTCGACATGCTTTGTTTGCTATGTGATGTAAATGTAATAAAATATACCAATTGGTATAAATATTATGTTGATTATTTTCGGAAAGCGTTCTATGAATTTTTTTCACTCTTTATGCGATCATAAAATTCAATATATATAGTTCTTTGGCTAGCGGGAGTGTTTTTCGTGAATAGGCTAGATTCATTTGCGATACATTGTGCATTATTTTTATCTATTTATTGCTTAGCTTCAAGTCTAAATTTCAAAAAAATCAATATTAGTGAAATGAGACTAAAACAATACCTGATATTCTTTGGACTTTGCTTCATATTCAGCACAACCATTTTCGCCCAATCATCCGAAAAAATAGTAGCTGGGCTTTCACTAGAGCGCTTGCAACGCTATCATGCATTTTTGCAAAAGGAAATTGATGAGCATCAGATACCTGGAGCAGTTAGTTTCATCATGAAAGAGGGTAAAGTGGTCGACCAAAGTGCGTTAGGATATAGCAATGCGGTGGACAAAGTGCCCATGAAGCAAGACGATCTTTTTTACATGCAATCCATGACCAAGCCTATTATAACAGTGGCTTTTATGATGTTGTATGAAGAAGGCCATTTCCTCTTGACTGACCCTGTTTCCAAATACATTCCTGAATTTAAAAACTTTCGTGTTGCCAAAGATGTGAATCAAGGTGCCAATGGAGAAACCGATAGTTTAAATAGCCAAATTACCATTGCCCAAATTCTAAGTCATACTTCTGGTATGACCCATGGATTAGCCACAACAGCATTGGATCGGGATTTTAGAATAAAATATTATGGAATGCCTTTTCCTAAAAACATACAAGAGTTGGTTCTCAAGGCTACCAAAATTCCTTTGGTAGGACAGCCCGGGAAACAGTGGAATTACAGTGCTAGCCCTGATGTTTTATCGGCCTTAATCGAAAAATTTTCTGGCATGAGTACAGCTGAATTTTTGCAAGAAAGATTGTTTAAGCCACTGGGAATGACTAATACCGGTTATAATTTAACAGAATTTCAGGCCACTCGAGTGGTTAAAGTACATCGTAATACTCCAGATGGTTCTTTGATTTTGACGACAAATCAACCTAAAACTTCGGGTAATGTCATCTGGTTTGGTACACATAGCCTATTTTCTACCGCCAAAGATTACATGGAGTTTTGCCAAATGTTATTAAATGATGGCAAATGGAAAGGGAAACAATACTTAAGTAGAAAGACATTGGAATTAATGATTTCTAACCATGTGGGGGAAATGTATGAAAAACGAATTCCCGATCGTAAAGGGGAAGGTTTTGGTTTGGGATTTGCAGTATTAGAAAGTGTTAGCGGAAGTCAGGTGTTAGGAGATAAAGGATTGTATTTTTGGTCAGGAGCCAATAATACGCACTTTTTTATCAACCCGAAAGAGAAGTTAATCGCCATTATGTTAACCCAAAAGGACCCACATACAATTTATTACCATACCAAAATGCGCCAATTGATCCATCAAGCTATTGTGGATTAATCAGTCTTTCTAAGTAATTTATTCCTGAGTTAATTAAAATTGAATCCATATGCCAATGCCTACAAGCTTTGGCATATTCATGTAAACCTATTCTATGAAACATATTATTATCCTATTGATGCTAGGAGGTATTCCTGCATGGGCTCAACACGCAAAAATCATCCGTGGACCTTATTTACAAAACTTCACTAGCACCTCAGGTGTCATTCGTTGGAGGACGGATTTACCTACCGAGAGTCGGGTATATTATGGTAAAGAATTACCCAGAAATGCCAAATCAGTTCAAGATGCCCGTTTGACGACGGAACATGAGGTGAAAATCTCCGGATTACAACCCAATCAGACCTATTTTTATGCCATTGCCAAACTAGAAAAAGTTTCCAATCAGTTTGTTAAGACTTTACCTAAACAAGGAAGTCAGCAGGCTATTCGGATATGGGCCTTAGGGGATTTTGGTACGGGTTCTAAAAACCAGATATTGGTTCGAGATGCAGTCAAAGATTTTGTCAAAGAGAAGCCCATCGATGCTTGGATTTGGTTAGGAGACAATGCCTATGGAAGTGGAAAAGATGTGGAGTATCAAAAAAACGTATTTGAAATATATCAAGAGGATTTCTTTCCGAATACCAAATTATGGCCTAATCCAGGCAATCATGATTATAAGGATAATCCTGATTCCAAGAAATTGGCATATTATCAAAACTTTACCATGCCGATGAATGGAGAGGCAGGAGGCATAAAATCGGGTACCGAAGCCTATTATTCTTTCAACATAGGAAATGTACATTTCGTATCGGTTAATTCGGAAGAAACTTCAGAAGACGGAACTAGCATTGTGGATAGTACGGGTCAACAAGCTCAATGGCTAAAACGTGATTTGGTAGCTAATAAATTACCCTGGACCATCGTCTATTTTCATGAACCTCCTTATTCTAAAGGATCACACAATACAGATACGGATGAGGAAATGACGAAGGTACGTCAACAAATAGTACCTATCTTGGAGCGGTATCGGGTGGATTTAGTATTGGCAGGACATAGTCATTCTTATGAAAGAACAGTACCAATTCGGGGGCATTTGGGGCAGAATGAGAGCTTTAATCCTAATAAGCATGTGTTTGCTAAGGAAATAAAACCTAATCATTACGTAGTTGACAAATCCTCAGCCCAAGGCACAATATATATCGTGGCTGGTTCAGGTGGACAATTGGGGAAAAGTCAACCCAGTTTTCCATTGAAATCTTCAGCTTTTTCTACCGTAGCCCTGGGAGGATCACTCATCTTGGACATCCTAGGTAAAAAATTAGTAGGACAGTGGTTAGGATCTGATGGAAAAGTGCATGATGCATTTAGTATTCAAAAGTAAATCGAACTCTTTTTTTTAAAAATAAGGAGTATTTTTTCTTCAGGAATATCTAATGAATGCCAATTGATTGATTTAGTGGGTTTGCCCTAGGATGGACAATGATAGTTAGCTCAAATACCTTTGGTATTTTGCCACTACAAAACTGAATTATTCATGGTTAAGCGTAGCTATTTAGTAGCCCTAATAAGTCCATTTATCGTAAGCTTTGGTGTGCAAGCTCAGGATGCATTAAAAGCTGAATTTAAAACTCCTCCGAATGCTGCTAAACCAAGGGTATGGTGGCATTGGATGAACGGGAATATTACCAAGGAAGGAATTCAGAAGGATTTGGAGTGGATGGAAAAGACGGGGATAGGTGGTTTTCAGAATTTTGATGCCAGTTTAATGACTCCAGTGGTGGTGAAAGACAAGCTAGGCTTTATGAATCCTGGCTGGAAAGAGGCCTTTAGGTTTACTGCAGATTTAGCCCAAAAAAAGAACTTAGAAATGGCCATTGCAGGCTCTCCAGGTTGGAGTGTAACCGGAGGCCCTTGGGTAAAACCCTCCGATGCCATGAAAAAATACGTGTGGTCAGAGACACGTATTAGTGGAGGCAAAGTGTTTACAGGAAAAATTCCTGCACCATCATCTGTAACAGGTCCCATGCAAAATACCCCTGTGGAGGCAGGGGGATTTGGTGGTCCAGCTCCTGGTCCAGCGCCAGTGACGCCTGAATTTTACCAAGATTTTGCCCTAATAGCCTATCCTTTATCCCAACTTGATAAAACTTTGGCGAGCATGAATCCTAAGTTGACCAGCAGTGGAGGTACATTTACTTTAGCTCAATTGACAGATGGTGATTTGCATAATTTTGGCATGTTACCCCCTAAAAATGTGGGCGAAGAAACATGGATTCAATACGAGTTTACAGAAGCCCAAGAAATTGCCGCTGTGACCATTGCGAATGAAGGGTATGGCGAATTAGCGGTATTTAGAGGAGGACCAGAAAATCGCTTCCTTCAATACAGTTTGGATGGAATTACTTTTAAGCAAATCATAGCTATACCGGGCACTATTACTGCTCAAACCACCTTGTCATTTAGTCCTGTCAAGGCAAAATATGTTCGCTTAGTGTATAAAATATTGCCTCCAGCCCCTAACATGATGGCGATGTTTGGAGGCAGTCAAGACAATAGTCCTAAGGGAACCCAAGTTTCGGAATTTGTCGTTCATACAAGTCCTAAAGTGCATTTATTTGAAGGCAAAGCAGGTTTTCAGCCTTGGGTAGAGACGCCTGGTATTTCAACTTATAATCCTGCTGGACCTCATACGAATCAAGTGGTGGATTTAACGGGTCAAATGAAAGCAGACGGTTCCATCTCTTGGAATGCCCCTGCGGGAGAATGGGTCATTTATCGATTTGGATATTCTTTGACTGGTAAAAAGAATCACCCAGCCTCACCAGAAGCTACAGGTTTGGAAGTGGATAAGATAGACAGAGAAGCAGTAAGCCGATATTTGAATAATTACTTAGACCAATACAAAGATGCTACGGGTGCTGATCTGATAGGAAAGCAGGGCTTGACGCACATGGTATTGGATAGTTATGAAGCGGGTCACATGACTTGGACTCCCGCCATGTTTGAGGTATTCAAAACTAAGCGTGGCTATGATATGAAAACATGGTTACCCGTATTAGTAGGTCAGATTGTCCAAGATCTCAAATCCAGTGAGAAGTTTCTTTGGGATTTTAGAAAGACCATAGGAGAGATGATTGTCGAAAATCATTACGAATTAATCGGAGAGATTTTGGCAGAGAGAGGAATGAAACGTTATACAGAATCACATGAAACAGGTCGTATCTTTTTAGCCGACGGTATGGATGTGAAAAAGAAAGCGGATATTCCCATGTCGGCCATGTGGCAGCCTGGAGCATTGGTACCCGGTGCTGATGAAGAAATTAGAAGTAGAGCCGATATTCGTGAGTCAGCCTCAGTAGCCCATATGTATGGTCAGAATATCGTAGCGGGTGAATCAATGACCACCGTAGGAAATCCATTTAAACCACATCCGGGCACTTTAAAGAGAACAGCAGATGTAGAAATGGCATCAGGCTTGAATCGATTTGTGATTCATACATCGGTGCATCAACCTATGGATAATTTATTTCCGGGTTTCACTTTAGGGCCATTTGGACAATGGTTTACTCGCCAGGAGACTTGGGCAGATCAGGCTCGTGTTTGGGGAGATTATTTGGGTAGGAGTTCATATATGTTGCAACAAGGTAAGTTTGTTGCTGATATCCTGTATTACTATGGGGAAAATACCAACATCACTTCCAATTTTACCCAATCATTACCCAAAATACCAGTGGGTTATGAGTATGATTTTGTGAATGCTACTGCTTTGAAAAATGTCATTACAGCAAAAAACAAAAAATTGACGAATCCCAATGGCGGTCAATATTCAGTGTTGGTCTTAGATCCTACGGCCAAACAAATGACCTTGTCGGTGTTGAATAGGATACTACAATTAGCGAATGATGGAGTAGCTGTGGCAGGACAAGCTCCAGAATATACGCCAAGCTTAGTCGACCATGAGCAAGAGTTTGCTAGTCAATTGGCTCAATTGAAAAAAATACCAAATGTACACTTTGGGAAGAATTTGAAAGAGGTTTTGGCACAGGTAAAGGTGTCAGAAGATGTTCAGATTTCGAATCAAAAAGCAGAGATTTTGTATGTTCACCGTGCTTTGGCCGATAAGCAAATTTACTGGTTGAATAGTCGTTCCAATGAATCAAATTCTGCGCAAGTGTCCTTCCGTGTTAGCGGAAAAGTACCTTCTATATGGAATCCAGAGACGGGAGAAGTTGCTAAAGTGGGTTATGAAATGAAAGGAGGAAGAACAATGTTGAACCTAGATTTTAGTCCTTGGGATGCGTATTTTGTGGTTTTTGAAGGCAAGGCTACGGCATTAAAGGCGTCTTACGCTAAACCACAAGTAGTGAAAACACAAGTGATCGATGGACCTTGGAAAGTTCAATTCCAAAAAGACAGAAGTGCTCCATCGGAGATTACCATGAATACCTTGATGTCATTGAATCAGCATGAAAATGAAGGAGTTAAATATTTCTCTGGTGCGGCTACCTATAGCAACAAGTATGAATTATTGAGTATTGCTCGTGGAGAAAGTATTAAGCTGGATTTAGGGGATGTAAAAAACTTAGCGGAGGTATTTGTGAACGGAATCAAGGTGGCGACACTATGGAAAAAACCATTTGTGGTAGATATTACTTCTCCATTAAAAATGGGTAAAAATACGATTGAAATTAAAGTAATTAATTCTTGGGTAAACCGCTTGGTGGGTGATGCTCAGCCAGGAGCGAAGAAGATTACATTTACTTCTTTTCCTTTGATTCGTCCCAATAGTCAAACTGAGGAATCAGGTTTGCTGGGGCCAGTGAAGGTTTCGACTTACAAATAAAATGATAAATGGTTGCTTAAAAATCCCCGGTATTTCCGGGGATTTTTTTTTGTATCAACTATTTTAATTGATCCTTCATTTTTTGAAAATACTTTTTTGCTAAAAAGAAGAGGATACTTAAACATCCAAATAAAATAGAACCACCTAGGGCAGACTCCCTTTTTGATTTTTTAGTAATTTCTAGAGGTAATATTGGTTTATCTATGACTTGGATGAGAGGTGTTTCTTTTCGTAGCATCAATTTCCCCATTTCTAAATTTGTAAGCACTTGGGTTAACATTACCGTAGTAGTTTGTACATCGATTTGTTTCTTGGCTCCTGTCGTTTTTCTGACATTTAATGCAGGATTTAGGTTATAAACATTGTCGACGGCTACGGCAACACCTGTAATAGCTGAATTTAATTCCATTCGAAGTGAATCTGCTTGATGTTGCAGAATATTGACGTTTATTCTAGATTTTTTACTTTTAGTTTCTCCATAAAAATCAGAGGTTTCTTGAATTAAATGCTCACAAAATAATTTGGAAAAAAGTTCATCGATAGAGTTTACTTCAATCTTTAAAATGGATATTTTAGCATCTGGTTGGAGTACGATTAAATGATCATTAATGATGTTTTTGTATAAAATAGCAATGGTTGAATCCTCTGTTCTACTGAAGTTTTTTAATTGATAAAAGGTTGTTTTATTCGGATAATCTTCCGCATATATTTGGTATATCTTAATATAGTAATCAGCTAAAGTAGTCTCTTTAGAATTTATTGTGATAGGTTTTAATAATGTTTTACGAACCATCAGCTGGCTTTTCATTATTTCTAAAAGGTTTTGACCAGAAAATAAATTACCTCCTGCATCTCCACCAAGGTTTAGGCCTATTTGACTTGCTATTCCACTAACTCCAGCCCCAGGGCCTTTATCCTCTTCTAATGCAAAGGTCAATACCGCTTTATAAGTAGGTTTCTCATTCATGGCAAAGTATAGACCAGCACCAAAGCCGATAGCGGAAGCCAATGCGATGAAAATCCACTTATTTTTTAGAAAATGGTATAAATTGATGCCAATTTGGATAATATCCATGATAGAAATATTACCCTCTTCTTCTACGGCTTGAATGTTTGATTCAGAATTAGTCGACATTTTTATTATTTACTAAGTAAAGAAATGGTGAGTAGTGTAGTGCCAATTTGGGCAATCATTCCCGTATATTGTAAAATAGTTACTAATACATTGGCCTTAGGCTGAGTTAGTACTGGTACAACCACTTGACAACCAGGTTCTATCACTGGATTAAATCGGAAGAACCCAAAGCGTTTAATTTGTTTTGAACGGCCATTAGCATAAATGACATAGGCTTTACCTCGTATCGATTTATCGGTTACCCCACCGGCAGATGATATACATTTTTTGATATTAAGGCCATTTTCAAATGGGATAATAGTTTCTTGAAAAACGGCCCCTGAAATCCTAACTTGATTATTTATTTTGGGGACAACCAATTCATCTCCATCTTTTAAAATAACATCAAATGTGCTACCAGGTTTCATGAGTATTTTATCTAGTTCTAGGGCTAGATAATTTATTTTCTTGGTAGTATTTATTTGAGCATAACCATCCAGTGATTTAATCGATCCTTCAAATTTTATTTTCTCTAGTGAGTCTAAATAAGCCGAATTGTTATCAGAATCAAAATAATTTTTTTTGTTTTCATGTCGGATTAAATATGCCCCTTTCAAAAAAGCGCTTGGTAGAACTCCTCCAGATCGTTGAATTAAATCGCTGATCCTTTCTGTTTTGGACGCTAATGAATACGTACCCGTAAAACGAATTTGTCCAGTCAATTTGATTTGTTCAACATCATTGAAATTTTGATTTTTAGTAATAGAAATAAAATCAAAGGGTTCTAATTGAAAATTTTCAAAACCCTCCACTACGTTTAAATTAGCATCAATTTCTGAATTTAGAATTTGAGTTTTTGATTCAAGAGATTTGTCTGTTAAGGGCCCCCCTTTGTTTAGCGACCGAGCAATTTCAATTTTACTATTAGCTTTATAGGTAGTTCCTCCAGCTAATCGAATTAAATCTTTTATCGTTATTCCCTCGTAATACATAAAGCTACCTGGTTTATGTACTTCACCTTGAACAGAAACTTTTAATTTATCTTTTAAATCAAAAATGGATGTTACATGAATGGAATCTTCTCTTTGTAATAAAATATTTTCTTTTTGATCGTCTTCCAAAACTTTCTTTAAATTGATGTTGATGATTTCTTTCGTTAGGTCTGCTTTATTTCGGAATAAATGAGCGCCATATAAATATGCATCTTCTTTTAACCCGCCAGATTTTTCAATCAAAGTTTTAATACGCAATCCTTCTTTTAATTCATAACTATCTGGGCGGAAAACAGCACCTCCAATTTTAATTCTATTTTTGAAACGATTTAATATTTTAGAGATGATAAAAGTACTTCCACCCTCTGGATGAAACGATGAATATTCGTTTTTAATTAAATCCTGGATAAGGAATTCTTCATCATTTTTTTTTATGACTTGTACACTAGCTTGATAAGCAAAATCATCAAATCCACCAGAATAATTTAATAGATCATTGAAAGTTTCCTGAGCTTTAATTTCAAAAATCCCTGGTCTTTTAACAAAACCTTTAATTTCAATTCGATCCTTAAAAGGCGGAATACGTATGACATCATTCTCCTTTAATCCAACATTGTCAGATTGATCTCCATTGATTAAAAAATGGTATAAATCAATGGTTCGTAATAGTTTATTATTTCTAATTAATTCGATATTTCGATAAGTGCCAATTCTAGATGGTCCCCCAGCAATATTTAATGCATTGAATACCGTTGTTAAAGAACTGACATTAAAGGTTCCTGAATTATTTGCACCTATAATGGTGATGTGAATGGTTCTAATGTTGGAAAGTGTAACCGATAATTTTGATTCGTTTGTTTTTAATGATTTATAAATATTCTTTTCCATTTGCTGCTTAATTTTACTTTGCGCAGCTTCCATGGTTAATCCACTAATTTTTACTAATCCTATGTTAGGAATAGTAATGTTGCCTTCTTTAGTTACACGTTGTTCTGTCGAAAATTCTTGAATGCCATACAACATTATTTTAAGTACATCATTGGGGCCAATTTCATAATTGTAAGGAGAGGCTAAGCTAGAATTAGCCATGAAATTAGACTTCTGCAAGAATAATTCAGAACCGAATATTAATGGATCAATTTCAGTATTATTTTTGGCACTTGGAGCTTCTATTTTTGCCGAATTTTCAATTAGTTTTTCGTTTGAATTTTGTTGGTTGTTATTTTTTTGACCTTCAATTCTTTGACGAATCAAATCGAATTCCTCGCTGGGTAAGCCTCTTTCCAGAGCAGAGTTTTTAAGATCTTCCAAGCCCATGTTTGAACTTTCTACTTGCGATTTTATTTTTTGAATTTCTGCGTCAGAAATTTGACTTGCTTTTATGGCACTTAAATTCTTTTGTGACAAGGTATTTAAATCTTGACCTGAAACAGGCAAAAATGAAAGAAAAAAGAGCAAGAAACAAGCACTAAGTATTTTGGAACTAAATGAATTTGATTTCATTTTGATGATTTAAATATTTAAAAGAAATTTTTAGGATGTTATAATTTAGAAGAATCTCCCACGTACACGGGTATACATGTCAGACGATTAAGGTGGTTTTTAGGTTAATGCGACTTTGTTTGTATTACAATCAAAATTTTGGATATTTTTAATGAAATCAAGGCTATGTTTTATAGTTGATTTGAATAAATAGCTACTAATATCAATGGAATTAACAGTTGATATTAGTTTATTCTTACATCCAATTTTCAAAAATAAAACGGTGGAACAGGTTATTACAATCAAAGATAAAAAAATGGATGGTTAAAAGGAAATTAAGGTTACAAATGATTAGGCGTTAAATACCCGCCAACTGTTTCTTAAGAAAAATATTGATATGGAGGGAAATATAAAATTCATTGACCTTTCTTTTAAAAAAAAATCGGAGTCCACTATATGTAGACCCCGATAATAATTTAGGGATTGAATTACAATGCTATATTCAAAGAAGTTGTTTTCTGACTTTGAACCACGATGGCACTAATTTGTTTTTCTACGGTTACTAAACCGTTCGCGTTTTCAGATACAACGATTAGATCATAGCTCCCTGCAGCTAAAAAGGCCAAGGTATAGGCGCCTGTCGAACTTATTTTGGTACTTGAGATAGCATTAGCAAATCGTACATTTTCACCACTTGGTTCAGCGCTCTCACTGTTGGTGTATTTATCCTTTTCATACGTATAAACCACGTATTTTTTATCCGTTGCCAAATTACTCACTAATCCTGTGATTGTTCCAGATTGATTATTGACTGCAATTTTGATGGTAGGATTTAGAATATAAGTGCTTCCAGATCCTGTTACAACTATGGATTTTCTCAAGTCGAAGTCGGCCGTAACTTCCACAACTCCATTGATAGGAACCGAAAAGTTTCCATTCGCTTTATAACCCGATGATGCACCGCTGGGTACAAATAAGGGCATTTTTTCACCAGTGGTGAGCTCTACATAGCAACCTGGATTGCTGGGATTATTTGTTCCTTTGGTTGGTGCATCTAATCTGAAGCGTAATCCAGTATAGTTTCCAGATTTTAAGGTATAGTTACCTAGTAGAGATGTTTTTCCGTTTTGTAAATCTAGAATATTCACAACTTGGGGGCTGGTAAAATCCGTGGCTGTTTCCCACGATCCACCACTATTTTGGTATTCTAATCCCGTGAATGTAACATAAACGGCTTTGACATTGGCAGCGTCAATCGGGGCATCCGTAACGCTAAGGGCAAGCTTTCCTGTGCCATTCGTGAGATCATCCGATTTGCAGGAAACAAACAAGGCAGAAATGATTAAAAGTGCTGAGAGTTGATTAGAGAGTTTCATTATTTTATCTGGTTTTAAAATTTCAATATTAACGCAATATTAGTTGTTAAATTTCATTAAAAAATGCTAAATTGTTTCAAATAAGGCCTTTTTGAAGCCACATTTGGGCCTTTTGTCACCCTAATTGTTTTAGTCAAAGTCATGATGAGTTCACTAGTCGTTTTACTACTATTTTTAGCAATAATCGCATTTCTTTATTCATCTGTCGGACATGGAGGGGCAAGTGGATATTTGGCTGTTATGGCTATTATGGGGGTAGCCCCAGCCATCATGAAGCCTTCTGCTTTGGTGATGAACTTAGCCGTGTCGCTGTTTTCATTTATTGGATTTTATCGAGCAGGACATTTCAAGTTTAACTTATTTTGGCCTTTTGCATTAGCCTCTGTGCCTTTGGCCTATTTGGGAGGTACCATGACGCTGACAGATTCACTGTATAAGAAAATTTTGGCATTATGTATTCTGATTTCTATTTTCCGATTAATCTTTCAATTTCGCAACGAAAAGGAAGAAATTAAGCCGATTTCCATTTCGGCTGGACTTGTTTCTGGAGGGGCTATTGGTTTGCTTTCGGGTATGATTGGAATCGGTGGAGGGATTGTCTTAAGTCCATTGATGCTTTTGATGCGATGGGCCACCTTAAAGCAAACGGCAGCAGTTTCTGCCTTGTTTATATTTGTCAATTCCTTATCAGGTTTATATGGCCAAATTCAAAAGGGAGGTATTCAAGTGACTGAAAATTTTCAATGGGCCGTAGCGGCAACCATTTTGGGAGGACTCCTAGGTTCATATTATGGGAGTCAGAAATTCAATGTCCCCACACTGCGCTATCTCTTAGCTCTCGGTCTTGTTATCGCAAGTGCTAAATTAATATTTACGTAGTTTTGACCAATGATTGTCAAAATTAAATACCACCTGATTCCTTTATCTGGATCTTTCCATTTATCATATTTCGACAATTCTAGATTGATTTCTCCCGTGAAACAACTTATTTCGTTCTTTCAATGCAAGCATATACACTATGGCTCAAATAAAAATCACCCAAAGCGAAGTTCTGTCAGACAATTGGTACGTTTTGAGAAAAATTACTTACGAGTATACTCAGTCAGATGGCCATGTACAAACACATCAAAGGGAAGCTTATGATCGGGGGAATGGGGCAACTATTTTATTGTACAATAAGGAAGCAGGAACCGTTATTTTAACTAGGCAATTTCGTTTACCTACTTATGTCAATGGAAACCCAGATGGCATGATGATTGAAGCCTGCGCAGGTTTACTGGATCAAGACAATCCCGAAGATTGTATTCGTCGTGAAACGGAGGAGGAAACGGGTTATAAGATTACGGAGATACAAAAAGTTTTTGAAGCCTATATGTCGCCAGGCTCTGTCACAGAGATTTTATATTTCTTTATTGCGGCTTATGCTAAATCCATGAAAGTGAGTGATGGGGGAGGAGTGGAACATGAGCAAGAAAATATCGAAGTGTTGGAAATCCCTATCCATCAAGCTTTGCAAATGATTCAGTCTGGAGAGATTAAAGATGCCAAAACCATCATGCTTTTGCAGTACATCAAGCTTCAAGGAATTTTGTAATTTGGAAAATGCCCAATAGAAAACGCAACCTTCAACATCGCCATGTTATTTATTCCTCCCAGAGAAATGGTATATTGGGAGGCTTAACAAGGAGCTGGTGCCTCAGAGCTGTTGCTTTTATATGGTGAATTATCGCATTTTTTTATGTTTTATTGGTGTGTGTGTGTTGATGAGCCTAGGACTGAAGGCTCAATCTGAATACCCATGGTTAAGTAGACCTCATGCCATCAAAAGTTTGGATAGCCTCTTGCATCAAGCACCTAGTGTCGCGCTTAAAACGGAATTCTATTCTCACGGTTTTTTAGATTCGCTGCTACAATCACCAGCAAAATCTTGGTTAGGTACAGATTCCTTGGTGCTAGAAACAAAAATTCAATATCTAGCACAGTCCTTTTTTGAGGATCTGAGTTTTGGAAATCCTAGGCCTGTCTTTAAATTTCGAGGTTATGTATTTGAATTAAGAAGAAATGAAGTCAGTCAGTGTCTGGATTCTTATTTGAAAAAACAATCAATTGCAAAATTAGTTAATTATCTAAATGAATCATCTTTTGAGGTAAAGACCTTGCTAAAATTACTTCAATCAAGTCAGGATAGTTTGCTTCATAATCCATCTAAAATTGCTCAATTGACATTATCGACCAATCATTATCGATGGTTACATCACATTCGGAAAAATCTACAGGTGACCGTGGTCAATATTCCTGCCGCCCAGTTGAAAGTGTATCAAGGGAATCAAGTTGCCATGAAAATGAAAGTGGTTTTGGGTAGACCTGCTCGGCCTACTCGGGTATTAACAGCCCAAATCAAAAACGTGATTATCAACCCGAATTGGTATGTTCCTCGAAGTATCGCTACAGAGGAATTATTGCCTGAGATACAAAAGAACATCCGCTATTTTTATGCCAGTCATTTGGAGTTATTGGATAGAAACAATCAGGTCGTAGATGTGAAAACGGTTCATTGGAAAGTCTTAAGTAAGAATTATTTTCCGTATACATTTAGACAGAAGACGGGTGTTTGGAATACTTTAGGGATTTTGAAAATTCCTTTTGTTAACCCCTACCGATTGTACTTGCATGATACTTCAGAGAAGAAGCTATTTGCTTCTAGCAAGCGATTTTACAGCCATGGATGCATCCGTTTAGAAGATCCGATTCGATATGCGAAAATGCTTTTGGGGCCTAATTCCCGCGCCATGGATACCTTGAAAATCGAAGGGCCTTATTATAATGTTCCTTCCAAATGGATTAAAGTCAATAAAACCGCTCCATTGATTATATGGTATAATCTGATTGATTTTGATGAGAAAGGAGAGGTGGTTTATTTGGAAAACATATATAAATAAGGGGTGAGAATGTAGAATGAAGAATGTAGAATTTTTTATCGTACCATCTCGAAATTGTGTAAGTAGAAAATAGTGTTGGTTTTGGCCTTCATAATTCTACATTCATAATTCTACATTCTTCATTTAGGATATTAAACCTTATAATACTGCTCCCAACCTTTTCTTGGTGCGGCGCCTTTTAGTAAGGAATTAGCCAATGCATTGTTGGTAATCTGTTTGCTTTTTGGATCAAAAATCAATTTGGTATTTAATTTCTGTGCCATACAGCCCAAAGAGAAAACTTGACTTAATGGGCCAGCAATGGCAAATGGAGATCGAGTTTCCTCTTGTCCCATACAGGCTTTCAAGAAATTGGCATAATGGTTGGAAGGACTTTTAGGTACTTCAGGTAATTTAGAGGCCATGTCCTTGGCTTGCTCTGGAGGGATAATGGATAAAGTACTTCCATGTGATCCTCCTTTGAAAGTTAAGTCTTTGGAATAAATAATTTTCCCAGGGTTCAGTTTAGCAGGTTGTATCTTTCCGTTACTAGCTGCTGGGATATTTGGATCTAATTCGGTCACTCCATATCCCTGAGGTACTGGAGGAATATTATTGACACCATCATACCAAGTAATATCTACCGGTGGCATGTTGCCCCTTTCAGGAAATTTAAATAAAATCGTTGAGGATTGCGGATAGAAATATGGATTATGTCCATCTGCTCGCAACATATTGATTTCTGTTGGCAGGCCCAAGTCTAAGAATTGGTGTGCCGTATCTATGATATGAGCTCCCCAATCCCCTAAAGCGCCTAATCCATAATCAAACCAGCAACGCCATTGACCATTGATAAAATCCTTATTATAATCGTGAGCTTGGGTTACGCCCATCCATATATCCCAATCTAAGGTGCTCGGTATGGCTTCTGCTGGAGGGAAACTCTTGATTTGAGTATTCCAACCATGCCAACGGCGGGCAGAGTTCATATGAGCAGTAATGGCAGTTACATCCTTGATGATACCTGCATCTTTGTATGCTTTAAATTGAAAATAATTGGCTTCTGAGTGGCCTTGGTTTCCCATTTGGGTCACCAATTTGGAATGCTTCTTGGCTGCCTTCATCATCAACTCAATCTCGTTGAAAGTTCTGGCCATCGGCTTCTCCACATACACGTGTTTCCCTAATCCTAAGGCCATCATAGTAATAGCAAAATGGGCATGATCTGGTACTCCAATAGCTACCGCATCAATTTGATTCCCCATTTTGTCGAACATCGTACGGAAGTCCTGAAATCTAGGTACATCTGGGAATTTTTTAAGGACTTCCAAGGTTTGTGGAGCGCCCATATCCACATCGCAAAATGCGACAAAATTAGCTAAGCCCGTTTTATGAAATGACATGACATCAGAACCTCCTTGGTTTCCTATTCCGATACAAGCTAAATTGACTTTATCTCCCGCTTTTTTGGTAGGGTTAAATGAAGAATGCTTTTCTGAATTGGTCCAAATATAAGGGAATGCAGAGGCTGCGGCTATTAATCCTGAATTTTTCAGGAAGGTTCTACGGTCTTGATTTGCTTTCATAATGGCTTAGTTTATTCAAATATATCATTTATTGTACAATACCCATGCGGTATTATCAGGATTGATTTGTATTTATCTAACAAGCTGTTTGACACTGAAATCTACTCATTTTCAATTTCTAAATATAGACGCTGGGACGTATTTCTAGTCGAAGCAGATTCTCTATTTTTAAAAAGTAGACTGATTCTTTATTTTTTTCATTTTGGTGTCAAATGAACGCTACGTATATGATTTGCCGATAAGTAAATCATTGCTGTAAATAAATGCAGATATGAATTTTGTTTGACTAAAAATTTAAACTTTTCGTTACAAACTTAACATGTATTTAATAATTTTTTTTAGGAATAATAGGATTTGGATGATATTATTGACCATTACTAATCCTAAAATAACCAGTAAAATGGTCAAACTATGCAAAAAAAAATACTCATGTCGTATCGACAATTGAGCATGAGAGCAGTTACTCCGATATGGGGAATTGCACTTACTTGCTTCAGTATGTTGCCAGCGCAGGCTGCCCTAAGTGAAAGGGTAGGAAGCCTAAAAGAAACTAAAATCATCAAGGTAGCAGATATCACTGTTACGGGTAAAGTGACTGATGAAACTAACTCAGGTATTCCTGGTGTCAACGTATTAGTCAAAGGAACCACCAGGGGTGTCATGACGGATGCCAATGGTAATTACAAGATTTTGGTTGCCGATTCTAAGTCGGTTTTGGTATTTTCTGCCATTGGTTATACCCAACAAGAGATTACGGTTGGAAACCAGTCGGCAATCAACATCAATATGAAGCCAGATAATAAATATTTGGATGAGATTGTTGTTATTGGTTACGGAACGCAGAAGAAATCAGATTTGACAGGATCCGTAAGTTCTATTAAGACGGATCAATTAATGGAGCGTCCTGCTACCTCATTAAATCAGGCTTTATCAGGTAGAATGGCGGGTGTACAGGTAAGTACCAACTCGGGTCGTCCTGGTGGCCGTACTACGGTACGTGTACGTGGTTTTAGTTCCATCAACTCGTCCAATAACCCCTTGTATGTAGTTGATGGAGTGATGTTGCCTCAAGGAAACATGAATCAATTTAGTTCGGCCATAGATTATTTGAACCCGAATGACATTGTTTCTGTAGAGGTGCTTAAGGATGCTTCTTCTACTGCTATTTATGGAGCAAGAGGAGCCAATGGTGTTATCTTAGTGACAACAAAAAAAGGTAAATCAGGAGAAGGTAGTGTGACATATAATGCTGATTTCAGTGTCAATGTAGCGGGTCCTAACAAGCCACAAGTATTGAATGCAAAACAATACATGGCAGTAGAAGATTTAGCTTGGGCCAATATGGCCAAGTATGACCCAGCAGGTTGGGCAGCTGGAAGATGGGCTTATTTGAATCCAAGACTGAGAAGAACGGATACTCGTGTATTTGATGCCAGTGGTAATCCTTTATTTGATACAGATTGGTTTAATGAGTCAACACAAAATAAATTGTCTCAAAATCACCAATTAGGTTTTAGTGGTGGTAATGAAAGAACTCAATATTCCTTTTCTTTAGGATATCGTGATGATCAAGGGTTAATCAAAACAACCTACTTGAAGCGTTATTCTGGTCGATTTACGATTGATGATCAAATCAAAACATGGTTGAAAGTTGGAGGAACTTTAGCATACAACAATCAAACGGAAAATTTATCTGACGTGAATGATGCTGTTTCAAGACAGATTGTAGAAGACTTCCCATTCCTTCCTGTAAAATATGCGGATGGAACTTATGCTAATAACCGTGATTTCCCCTTTGCAGAAGGAACGATGAGTTCTGTTCACCGTTTAATGGGTCGAAAGTATATTTTAAATACACAGACTACTACGGGAAGCATTTATTCCAACATTACCTTCATGAAAGGTTTGGAGATGAAAACCATCTTGGGAGCGAATATCATGACTCAAGAGAATAACCAATCTCAAACAAGAACATTGAATATTGGTGGTCAAGGTAATGCTTCGGCAACCAATCAAACGGAAACGTTCTGGTCATTAGAAAACTACTTGACGTATACGAAGGATTTTAATGAAAATCACTCAATCAATGCCTTATTGGGTATTTCTTGGCAGCAAACAGACTTCTTTAACATAGGAGCAAGTGTCAATGGTTTTGCCACGGATTATTTTGGATTTAATAACTTAGGTGCTGGAGCCGTTAACCCTACAGTGGGTTCAGGAGCCTCTAAATTTGCCTTTAACTCGTATTTTGGTCGAGTAAATTATACTTTCAAGAATAAGTATTTGGCTACAGCGACGGCACGTGCGGACGGTTCATCTAAGTTTGGAGAGAATTATAAATTTGCGATTTTCCCTTCAGGTGCCTTGGCATGGAGAGTTTCAGAAGAAGATTTCTTGAAAGGAAATGCAACGATTTCTAATTTGAAAATTAGAACTAGTTATGGTTTAACAGGTAACTCTGAAATTCCGGCGTACTCATCTCTTTCTTTATTGAGTTCCAACTATTCTGCGGTTTACAATGACGGTCGTGTTTCTGGAACAGGTATTTCTAGATTAGCTAACCCAGATTTGAAATGGGAGAAAACAGCACAAACAGATTTTGGTATCGAATTAGGTTTGTGGGGAGGTCGAGTTAACATTGAGGCGGATTACTACTATCGATTGACTACCGACATGTTATTGGATGCTCCAGTTCCTCAAACCTCAGGATATGCTACCATTCGTCGTAATGTGGGTTCTATGGAAAACCGAGGATTTGAGTTTTCTATCAATTCGACGAACATAAAATCCAAAGATTTCCAGTGGAATACGCAGTTTAATATTTCATTCAACCGCAATAAGGTTTTGACTTTGGCTACTCCATCTGACATCTTTAATGTGGGAGGACCCAACTTTACTAACCCAACTAACATCATTCGGGTTGGTGAGCCAGTAGGTGCATTCTGGGGCTTAACTCGTCTAGGCGTTTGGGGTACAGCCGAAGCAGAGGAGGCCGCTAAATGGACTTCTTATCGAAATGGTCTTAAGATTTTACCGGGGGATATCAAGTACAAAGACTTTAATGGCGATCGTGCGATTACAGATGCTGACCGTTCTATTATTGGTAATGGTAGTCCTGATTTCTGGGGAGCTATTTCAAACTCGTTCAAATATAAGAGCTTTGATTTGACCTTAGAAATGCAGTTTAACTATGGAAACGAAGTGATGTTGATGAACCTTCATCCAAGTGAAGACCGTCAAGCTTTAGCCAATAGTTACACGTCTGTATTAAATGCTTGGACACCAACCAATCAAAATACCATGATTGCTGAAATTCGCGATACAAGAGCGGGTTATGTAACCAACGTGGATACTTGGTGGATCAAAGATGGTTCTTTCCTACGTGGTAGAAACTTGATGTTTGGCTATAATGTTCCAAGCAATGTGGTTAGCAAATTGAATTTGAGTCGTTTGAGAGTATATGCAACTGCTCAAAACTTCTTCCTTTTAGTAAAAGATCCGATTGTTGGCGATCCTGAAGTTACTCCAACCAACCAAGGTGGAGGAAACTCAGCGTTCTCACAAGGTATGATTTGGCACAACTACCCTAAGCCTACGATATACATGTTAGGATTACAGGTAGCATTTTAATGAAGGAAAATTTTAAAAGAAACGTAATATGAAATTCAAAATAAATTCCAAAATAAAGAAAGTGGCCCTAGGTGGGGTACTTTTATTTGGGCAATTTGGTTGTTCTGATTTCTTGGTTGAAAAAGCACCATCGAATCTAACGCCAGATGCTTTTTATCAAATTCCTGATCATGCCGAAGCCGCATTAGCTTCAGTTTATGCTGATACTCGATTCATGGGTGGTGGAGCAGGTATATTTTCATCTAACTGGCAGTTGTTGGAGGCATTAACGGGTACTTCTACTACAGAAACAGCTCAAAATTCCGACCTAAACAACTTGTATGGTTTGGTACATGATCCTAACACCATTCACGTGGTGAACTATTGGAATGGTTTATACAAGGTCATTGCTCAGGCGAACCAAGTACTAGAAAAAGTGCCACCAATCACTCCAATGGATGAAAACCAAAAGAAGAAAATTTTGGGTGAGGCACGTTTTTTAAGATCATGGGCTTATTTTCAAGCCGTTCAATTATGGGGTGATATTCCTATCATTACCAAGCCTCAAACGGCTGGTTCTGAGGATTTCTTGCCTTCTAGAGCTCCTGTGGAAAGCGTTTATAAATTAATCGTGGATGATTTATTAGAAGCCGAAAAGGCAGGCTTACCTTGGATGGATGCAAGTGGTCGTGTTTGTTTAGCTGCGGTGAAAGCACAATTGGGTAAAGTTTATTTAACCATGGCTGGGTTCCCATTAAATAAAGGGGCTGCTTACTATAAATTATCGGCTGATAAATCTTTGGAAGTAATTACTTACGCCAATGCCAATCCATCGGTAATTAATTTATTCCCTACTTATAAAGATGTGCATTCAGAAGGTTTAAAAAACCGTGTGGAGCATTTATTTATGATTCAATGTAATACCTTGGTAGCGGGTAATTTTATGGGAAATTTCTTCCCTAACTTTAAGCCAGTGACTTATTCTGGTCCAGGAGGAACAGGTAGTTCTGTTCCAACCATTGCTTTTTATAATTCGTATGAAAAAGGGGATTTAAGAGCTAAAAATCAAGATGGATATTTTTATACCAGCTATTTCACCAATGGAAATGGCGCACCATTTGATTTAGGCGCACCTTATGTATTCAAACATTTTAATCAGAAAGCCAATGGTTCTGCTGGTGTAGCCGGAACACGTTTAGATAATTTGAATGTTCCTCAAATTCGCTATGCGGAAGTATTGTTGAACTTTGCTGAGGCTCAAAATGAAGTTGGTGGTCCTTCTCAAGCGGCTTATGATGCGTTCAAACGAATTCGTGATCGAGCTACTTTGGAAACTCCAGGTTTAGGAAGCTATAGCGCTGCAAGTTTTAGAGAGGCAGTATGGGTAGAGCGTTGGCATGAATTATGTTATGAGCAAATTACTTGGTTTGACATGGTTCGTTTGCGTAAGGTTTACAATGAAACAACGGGTAAATTTGATAATTTCGTTGGTCACGTAAATCTTAGCTCCAACCGTCCATTGCAAGAGAAGCACTTATTGCTTCCATTAGGAAAGCAAGAAATGTTGAATAATCCGAATTTGAAACCTCAAAATCCAGGTTATCCTAACTAGTTTATTCGATTTGAGTGATTGAGAAAAGGAGGGCAAATTTGCCCTCCTTTTTTTGCATGAATTAGGTATAAAAAAATCGCTTAGCCCTGATAGCTAAGCGATGAAGATATTAATCAGAAAAGGCTCATTACCAGCCTTTTCTATATTTTCTTTGAATGTATTTATTGGCCTCGGGATAATTAGGGAACTTCATTTTTTTCGCATCCCAAACGAGTAACTGATCAGGTACCCGGATGGCAACCGTTCCCAATAATACAGCCTCGGTCATAGGACCGGATTGGGCAAAGTGAGATTCCGTTTTTTCTCCTCCCAAACAGGCATCTACAAAATGATGGTAATGGTTTCTGTCTGGTTTTACGGGCTGTTGATAAGATTTGAATTTAGCTTCTGGCAATAAAACGGGCATTTTTTGATGCGGTATTAATAAGGCCCCTTCTGTTCCAATGATCATCGCAGACTCTGCTGGATAATCCGTTTCAGAAAAAAGTGCTCTAATTTCTTTCGGTGGGTAAAATTCACCATCAAACCATTCAACAGTTAACTTGTCGGAGGCAGTTTTTTCATTCCCGGGGAATGTCCAAGTAATATGATTTCCTTGTGGCCATGTATCTGCTCTTCTTTCGGGAGATTCTTGCCATGATTGTTGTACTTCCGCCACCACAGATATTGGATTTTTCATGCCTAAACCTTTCCAAACGGCGTCAAAGATGTGGCATCCTATATCTCCAGACCAGCCTGTACCAAAGTCTTGCCAAGTTCTCCATATAGCTTGATGGTAAATATTGGGAACATACGGCCGCATAGGTGCTGTACCAATCCAGTTTTCCCAATGTAAGTGGCTAGGAGGATTTTCTATTCCTTCTGTAGGTCGAGGTCCCACATGTCGATATTTTGCCACGGCTCCAGGTCTATTGGAACATAAATAGGCATGTTTCACTTTTCCTATAATCCCAGATTTTAATATTTCGACACCCGTACGATCCCCAGCCGTGGATGCTACTTGGGTTCCTAATTGGGTGATAACCCTAGCCTTGGTGGCTTCTAATGTCAAAATCCTTACTTCCGCCACATCGTGGCACATGGGTTTTTGGCAATATACATGCTTTCTTCTTCGAATGGCCTCTATGGCGATGACAAAATGATTATGGTCTGGAACAGAAACATTGACTGAATCTATTTTATCACTTTCTTGTTTGAACATCTCGCGCCAATCGGTATATGTTCGCGCATGGGGTAATAACTCGGATGCCCTTTTTAGATTCTTCTCATCAACATCGCAAAGTGCGACAATGTCTACATTAGCATGTTTTTTAAACTGATTGAAGTCTCCCCAACCCATTCCTCCTACACCAATGCAGGCATGTTGCAAACGACCGCTTGCGGAGGCGGCTTTAAGAGGTTGTCCTAATAATACGGGAGCTGCTAAAGCGGCTGTGGCAGCCTTCAGAAGAAAATGCCTTCTTGAGTCGAATTGATTTTTGTTTTTCATTAGTTTAGAGATTATAATTCCTTTTGACGGAAATGTTAATATCGCTAATAATAGAAAAAACAGGGGAATAATTTATACTTTTCTATGAGTATTTTAGAGCAAATGACAAGAAAATAGGGATAAATCCAGTGCATTTCATTCCTGCGATTTATCCCTAGCCCTAATATTTTTTTGTAATCGTAAATTGATCATGAATTTCTCCATCAGATCCAAGCCAAACAGCTTCTAATTTGGTCTTAGTGATATCCAAAATCATTGATCCTCCTATTTTATTATTGGAGTAAATGGCTGATTTTAAAGGATATCCTTCTCTTTGTCCACCAAGCTGGCCACCTGATCCATTGACTATATAAATAACACCTTGGCCATCTTTTCCTACCTCATACTGGTTTGGTGCTGTGCTTGTTGCAACGATATGTTTTGAGGCATCAAAAGTAGCATTGATTCCATAATGTCCTCTCAAAGGATGCGTACGCTCGTACACATGGCTATGGCCTGCCATCACGATATCCACCTTATATTTTTCAAATAGCGGGTTTACATGTTGTCTCATGTTAACCATATCTTTTTCCGTATCCGAATCATGTGAACCCTTGGAATAGGGCGGTTTATGGAAATAGACGATAGTCCAAGGTAATTTATTGGCTGCCAAATCCTTTTCTAACCACTCATATTGAGCTCCTTTACCATCCATTACCTGTAAACCAGAAGGCTCCATCAGTTCTGAATCAATGGATACTAAGTGTACCTGACCATAATTGACAGAATAGTAGGACTCATTCCCAGAAGGTACACCACCCAATTCGCCTTGTACTGGCATATTGAAAATCTTAAAATAGGGAGGCTCTGAAGGATCATGCTTACCTGCATAATCATGGTTTCCGGGAGCAGGGTATAAGTTTAAATTTTGGAAAAACTCATCTTGATAAATAGGAAAAACCTTCTTTTGGTATTCCTCATCTAATCCCTTGCTGTAAGCATTATCTCCTAACCAAATCCAAGCCTCTGCTCGGTGGTTTTTGGTATAATTCACTACTGCATTTTTAACCTCTAATTGGTTTTTTGAACCAGAACCAAAATCTCCTAATGCCCAAATGCGAACGGCTTGAGTCGATCCCAATTTAGGGGCAGTCAGAATAAATCTTTTTTCTGAAGCTGCTTCCATGGTTTTACTATTTCCAATGGTATAATAATATTTTTTGTTGGGTTTTAATCCTGTGATGACGACTTCATGATCTACCACGGCCTGCTTAAGTTCAATGACTTTCGTTAATTTCTTTGGATTTTCACCGTAGATAACCCGACTGTCCGTGGCCTGTTCAGTACGCCAGCGTATGATTCCCTGATTTGGGCTTACACTTTGTAAGTAGGGTCCACGCACAATTTGGGCTAAAGCCGTAATTTGAATGAATAATAAGAAAAAAACGGAAAAGATTGATGTGTATTTTTTCATGTGTTAGAATAGGTTTTTCATTGCGCAATATTACTGAATTATATCTAAGCCAAATAAAGGGAGTGTAAAATTTTTGAAATGTACTCGGAGTCTTTCTTTTAGAGGATATCAACCCAATGCAAAATTTTATTATATTAGTACAATTATTCTAAACCTATCACACATGCAAGCTAATTTTTTATCAGCCGTATTACTTCCATTGGCGCTGGCCATCATTATGATGGGACTAGGTCTTTCATTGCAATTAGAAGATTTTAAGCGGGTGGTTACTTTCCCAAAGGCAGTCGTGCTGGGGCTGTTTTGCCAAATGATTTTACTTCCTGTTATCTGTTATTTTATAGCTATGGGATTTGGACTTTCTCCCGAATTGGCTGTAGGATTGATGTTATTATCTGCTTCACCTGGTGGGCCAACGGCCAATTTATATTCACATATATCTAAAGGAGATGTGGCACTCAATGTTACATTAACAGCTTTGAATAGTTTAATATCCGTATTTTCCATTACCATCATTGTGAATTTTGCCATGAAACAATTCATGCAGTCGGATCAATATGTTCCTTTACAATTTTCCAAAGTAATGGAGGTGGTCATGATTGTTTTATTACCCGTTTCTATCGGAATGGTGGTTCGATCAAAATTTTCCAAATTAGCGGCGACTCTGGATAAACCTGTCAAAATAGCCTCTGCCATCTTTTTAACCTTGGTCATTGTTTTAACCATTATCAAAGAAAGGAATCATATCGTAGATGATTTCAAAACGGTAGGATTAGCTACCTTGACATTGAATGTCGCTAGTATGGCTATTGGTTATTTTGTACCCTTATTTTTTCAACTAGGCAAAAAACAAGCCATTGCTATCGGGATGGAAATTGGCATACATAATGGGACATTGGCCATCTTCATTGCCTTGACGGTGATCGGAAATAGTACCATGAGTATACCTCCTGTTATTTACAGTCTTTTGATGTTCTTTACGGCGGCTATTTTTGGATATTTGGTCAATATTGGCAGAAAAGATGCCTAGTATTGTCTGTTTTTGCTAGAATAGTTTACTTTTTGGAAAGTTTAATTAACTTATTCAGTTGTTTTATGCTATTATTTTGTGGTGTGTTTAACCAATATAAACGCCATGAAATTAATGTGCTCCTTTTTGCTTAAAAACATCCTGCTCATTGCACTTATTAGTAGCAGTGTTTTTGCCCAAAAAACGAAAGTTACGCCGGAGACAGCATTGACTTCCTATATCCATAATGGTGATGCTACCTATCATTGGGAGGTAAGAGATTCTTCTACCATTGGATCTACTAAAGCCTATCAATTGATTTTGACTTCTCAAAAATGGAGAGAGTATACATGGCGTCACCAATTGACTATTTTCGTTCCTAAGGAAATCAAATACCAAGATGCCATGTTGTTTATTTCAGGTGGCTCAAATAAGAACGAGCAACCTAATTTAGTAGCTGATGAACGACTTTGGCCAATTTTAGCCAATATTTCAGATAAAAATAAAGCGATTGTTTCTTTGATTCGTCAAGTTCCTAATCAACCCTTGTATGGGGATAAAACGGAAGATGAGTTAATTTCATATACCTTACATCAATTCAAAGAAACCAAAGATTATACCTGGCCTTTGCTATTTCCGATGGTGAAATCAGCGGTTAGAGGGATGGATGCTGTGCAGGAGTTTAGTCAAAAGCGCATTAAAGCAAAAGTGGGGGGATTTGTGATTTCAGGCTTCTCAAAAAGAGGGTGGACCACTTGGCTAAGTGCCGCTATTGATGATCCTAGAGTGAAAGCTATCGGTCCTATGGTGATTGATATGTTGAACATGCCCGCTACTTTAGATTACCAGTTCAAAACTTACGGAGAATACAGCATACAAATTCAAGATTATGTGAGTTTGGGAATCCCACAAGGGAAAGATACCCCAGACGGAAAAACATTAACCGCCTTAGTAGATCCTTTTTCATATCGTGCCAAATTGAAAGTGCCTAAGACCTTATTCATTGGAACGAATGACGAGTATTGGACAGTGGATGCCATCAAACATTATTACGATCAGATTCCCGGTAAAAACATGATACATTATGTGCCCAATGCGGGTCATGATTTAGCAGGAGGGAAGCAAGCTTTTGAAGCTTTAAGCGGATTTTTTGCCAATACCATTCAAGGGAGGGAATATCCAGTTTGTACTTGGAATGCAACAACGACTAAAGCGGGTGCTGAGCTAAAGGTACAGGTAGCCACGCAAGATTTAGTGGAAGCGACTTTGTGGGAAACCACATCTATGGACAAAGATTTTAGAAATAATTTATGGCTTAGTTCTCGCGTGAAATTAGAGAATTTGCCTCAATTGAAATTGATCAAAGAATATCCTAAAAAAGGATATCAGGCCTTTTATTTGGATTTACAATATAAAGATGCCTCTGGCGGAAAGTATACCATTAGTACTCGAGTATTTGTCACAGATACCGAAAAGATTTTATAATAAACCTCTAACCTATGAAACCGGTCAGGGCAGATGTCGAAAGATGTTTGCCCTGATTTTTTTTGGTTTATTTGATGGTATGTAATGAAAATAGAAATTCGGAACAGTTGACTAAGCAATGTACCAAGGCTGCATAAAAGACATTTTTAGTTTTGATATATGTATATCCATAAGCCCATCCTGCTACGCTGGCAAGACCCACAAATAGGACGGAGCCCGCATGAAAGTGAACAAGGCCAAAGAACATGCTCGTGATGGCCAAGGAAGTATAGGTGCCCGTTTTAGTTACATGGTTCTTTTCTAAGAAATAAGCTCCAGCAAAAAGAGCCATCGAGATTAATCCTGGAAACCAGAATAAGTCTTTGTACATGGCATAACCTGTAAAGAAACTCAGCGTGGTGAAAATCAGGGCTCCCCAGGTCCAAAAGGTTTTCCAGTTGGCCATAAAGGCTATTTTTTTAGCCAATATATTTTGAATTAATCCCCTGAAAAATAATTCCTCAAATAAGGCCGTTCCTATGTAAACCCTTATTAATTCTCGAATAGCAGTAGGAATCAATACCCAAGCGAAAGCTTGGAAGGGTTGTGTTATATTGAAATCCCAAACAATTCCCATGAGATAGACAAATCCCAAGAAAGACAACCATGAACCTAGAGCTACGCTCATGAATGACCATTTCCAAGTAGGATAAAAGCCTACATCGGGTAATTTTCTAACCACGGTAAAGGCATAGGCAGCTCCTAGTATCAGTATGATTTTTTGGACAGAACTGAAACCATCCGTATCGTAAGGGATATCACTATTTCCGGGAAAATGGATGATGGTGGAAGGGATTAATACCAATAGAAGGATAATCAAATCTGACCAAGAAGCTTCTTGTCGAGGAAAGGCAAGAAAGGCTAAAGTTGGAAATAGGTACAAGAAGAAGTATAGCCCTGAGCTACCAATGAATGGATTGATGCCATGAAATAAGTAATGGCTAATGAGCAACGAAAATAAAAAGAGAGGAACCCAAAGGGCCCTCTCTTTTTTTAGATGATAAAAATCTTGCAGCTTTTCTACTATTGCGGGCCTTCCCATGGTGAAGATGAAGGCATATAAAACAAGAAAATAGCCACTGGAAATCAATAGTTCTTGGCTGAGGACATCTTTGTTTAAATAGAGAAATACGGCATAAAGTAATGCTGTCATGATGCCTCCCTGTTGGATTGATTTCGAGTAGCTGTTCATTATCCGATGAATTTTTGAATGTGATGGTAACTCTTCAAAATCAATTCTTCCTCTGTGCTGTAATTTTTGCGCCAGATACATGCCGCCGGAAGCAAAGGAGTAAAGGCCTCCACTACTAACCATCCTTTGTAATTCATTTTATCTAAACTCTCAAATACATTTGCCCAAAGTACTTGACCTTCCCCTAAGGTAGCGCGGGTATTTTCTGATAATTGAAAATGACCTACTTCATCTGCAATGCGGATCATGGCTTCCCCAGTATTGAATTCTTCAATATGAGCATGGAAAGTGTCAAACATGATTTTGACATTCGGATGATTGATGGCTTTTACTAAGCTGTACAGCTGATCTGCTGAGCTTACCACATAGTTTTCAAATCGGTTTAAATATTCCAAGCCTAGCATCACATTCATTTTTTGAGCGTGCTCAGCTAGATCCAACATACTCTCTTTGGACCAGTCTAATTCCTGTTGGGTTGGTGCCGCTCCTGAAAAAACACCTAAAGCAGAATGGTAAGGCCCAGATAACCAAGTTGCCCCTAAATAAGCTGTGACATCTACCGCTTTTTTTAGAAACTCGACTCCATTTTTACGGACAGCTGGATCCGGTGAAATGGTATTACGATCAGCACCTAAAAAAGTCACCGTAAATACCTCTAAACCTAGTCGGTTTATTTCCTCTTTCCATGGTTTCCAATAGGCCAAGTCAGTTTCGAATATTGGAATTTCAACACCCGTATAACCGACTTCTTTGATGTAGGATAAATGAGGAATTAGTGATTCATTCATGTCGGGTCCGTAAACCAACATGTTCATCGCAACGGGATATTTCATATTTTATGAGTGATTTATGTCAATACGTACTTATTTCATTCCTCGGTAAGGAACGTTAATGTCTAATTTACCCGCCCAGTTTTTAGGAACTTTTTTACCTAATTCCCAATGGATGGCATTTACAATCAAACGTTGGAAAGGCTCCACTGAAAAATCTTCAGGGTGTCCCATGGTAGTAAAGAAAACCCGGCCTTTGTAAGGATTTACCCAGGTCCAAGCTATCGGCTGATCTTCAGCCGTTTTATCTGGGTTGACAGCTTTACCCATCATTAGCCACTCCGCTCCTTTGCTTGGATAATCTGGCAAAACACGGTATAACCAAGAACGAACATGGAAGCTCGGTGCCACACCTGTTAAAATAGGATGTTTTCTAGCAGAAGGAATCACAGAGGCATCCGTACTGGCATTGTGGCCATAGTGGGTATGCTTGGATTTTCCTCCCCAACCCGGAGGCGCTCCAAAAGTGGATTCAGCCCAGGCATTGTACGATTCTAAGGGGTCACCTTTGGGATAATTGAACGAGTGTGTGGTAGTGCGGAAGCCCATGACTGGTTTGCCAGATTTGACATAGGCATCGATCATGGCAACTTGGTCAGCAGGTAATAATCTCCAGCGAAGGAAAAACACAGCTAAATCAGCTTCGGCTAAGACCTCCAGTCCGGGAATATTTTTCTCAGCATTTTGATCAGGAAATGATTTCAAAACTTTTGTGCGGAATCCGTAATTTTTTTCCAGTATCTCAGCTAAGAGGGGAAGCGTACTTTCGCCACTGTATTCATGGTCACCAGCTACAAATACAATCAAAGGTTTTTTAGCTTTTGATTTTTCTTTTAACTGGGGAGTAATACCCCATGAGCTGAAGGATAATAGACATAATTGTAGTAGTACAATCAGCCCGAGGCGAAGGTTACATTTCATAGTTCCAATTTTCAAGTGATAATTTCAGGTATCACCTAGATAGGTTTGTGTATTCTTCAAAACTAAATGATTTTTAACAAAACAATGAATACTTTAGCTAAAATTTATCTAGGATTTCATGGACTTTCATGTTTTATCTTCCATTAGCTTATTACTAATATTTTTAAGCTGTACGGTGATTATATGGATTGCTGGGGTTAAAATTACCCGAGCAGTAGATGCGATTACCACTCATTTTAAATTAGGAGAGGCTTTTGGGGGCATGGTGTTTTTAGCCATTGTTACCAATTTGCCAGAAATAGCCATTACCTCAGTGGCTGCATACCATCATGATTATGACATCGCTGTCAGTAATTTGTTGGGCGGTGTGGCTATCCAAACGGTTGTTTTGGTATTAATCGATGTTTTTGGGGTGGGGCGTTCAGCCCCGTTGACCTTAAAAGGACATTCGCGGATCCTCATATTAGAAGGCGTAGCCTTAATTATGATTTTAACTTTAGTCATGATGGCCAAACAGTTTCCAGCCCAATTAGTGTTTTTTAGAACGACCCCGATAGAATGGCTCATCCTGATTATTTGGCTAGGATCAGTTTATTCCATATCCCGATTAGCCAAATCCGAAGAAACAGTTCTGGAGCAGCGTCAAATTCGCTTATCCAAATTGCGTCATCCAAAATCACCTTTTCGAGGAGGCATTCAATCGGCCATGCTTGTTTTGGCTGTGGGGGCTGTTTTAACTTTGATGGCGGGATGGGCTTTGGAATATTCGGGTGAAATTTTATCCAAACGCTGGCATATCAGTGGAGTGCTTTTTGGTGGAACCATTTTGGCCTTGGCAACTGCTTTGCCTGAAATATCCACGGGTATAGCCTCGGCTAAAATGAGGGATTATAATATGGCCGTGAGTGATATTTTTGGAGGTAATGCCTTTCTGCCGGTTTTGTTTTTAGTGGCTTCTATCATTAGTGGTGAGGCTGTTATTCCTACGTTGAGTAATTCTGATATGTATTTAACAGGTATGGGTATTATACTAACCTGTATCTACATGGTAGGTATGGTGCTGCATTCTAGGCGGCAAGTTTTTCAAATGGGGATAGATTCTTTTTGTGTTCTTTTAACCTACCTCATGGGCCTGATAGGCTTGTGGGCCATCGCATAAAAAAAGAGGCACCTAAATGCCTCTTTTTATCATGTTATTTATTTCCTAATGCGTGAATCCACGTGGCTATTTTCTCCAAATCTTTTTGAGGAACATGGCTCATCGGTGCCATCGGAGTGGCAAAGTCAGGCCAGTTTTGAGGCTTAGGCTCCTTGATTAAAGAAATCAATTGAGCGACGCTGTATTTCCTTTTGGCAATTTCCGTATAGGCGGGTCCTACCGCTCTTTCATTGACTTTGTGACATGCCAAACAAGTATTTTTAGTCAAAAGCGCCATCGCTTCTTTATCCGTGACCACCTGCTTGGAAGCCGTTTTCTTTGGTCCTGCTTCCTTAGTCTGGTTATCGGGAGTATTTGCTTTCTCACCCGCATCAATCACATCTTTGGACGGCTTACGCTTAGGTGTTACCAAAGGAATGTTTGCTTTTTCTCCAGCAGGAATTTGGTTTAAGGTATAGTATCCACTGCTATGTAATAATGGGATGTTTTCTTGAGCCGATAACACACCATCTGGTTTAATGGCATGGACATAACCTTCACGCATTCCATCAATAACCAGTCGAACGCGTAATCCATCTTCGCTCAATTTAGCTCCCCGTACAGCATTGTCTTGACGATTGACCATAGGGCTTCCATAAACTGGGTGGTATTTATAGGTATAATTAAAGACTTCATACTTGTTTACATCTTCTGCCAATTTTTTGTTAGCTGGTTGCGTAAATTCAATTTCAAAACCATCCACCATTGCACGGATAGCTTTCATCTCAAAAGGTATTTTACCCGTATAGACTAAGCGCTCAAGTCCAAAATCCTCAGAGCCCACAGAACCCCATCCACGATTCGTTCCACCGACCAACATTTGTTGGTCTTTGCCCCAAGCCATACGTAAAACACCAGAACGGAAGCCAGAGCGAAACTCAAAACTTGCTCCTTGGTATTTGCCATTGATCTTTTCTAAAAATACTCGGTCAATTTTGGACATCCCTTGGTCTCCTACAAACACTTGACCAGCAAAGGGGCCAAACTCTCCTTTGGTTTCATCTGTGATAATTTCTGAGGTAGAAACTCCCATGATACCATGAGGTAACCACACAGAAGGGGATTTAATGCCCATGTTAGGATAGGTCTTTTTACCTAATTCGTAAATGGTAGTCATGGCTTCATTCTTCACATATTCTGGCTTCACGAAAGGATTGTCTTTCGGATCTACTTGAGCAAAGACCATTTCTTTTCTCATTTTTACAGGAGATTCAGGACGGTCTGCCCATTTTAGAGAAGCTGGGTGGCCTAAGAAATCTCCTTTTTCCACATGAGAAATGAAGCCTGAACCCTGCCAATCTCCTTGGTTATCACCATAGAAAAATTCGCCATCAACCATACCAATACCACACGGGGAGCGCATACCCGCAGCAAAAGGTTCCATTTTTCCATCTGCTGAAATTTTCATGGTCCAACCTCTCCAAGGAACTAAGGATTTCCCTGCCCACCAATCGCTATTACCAAATCCTACGTTTCCTGTAACATAAAATGAACCATCGGGTCCGATTTTTGGTCCAAATGAATATTCATGGTAATGACCCGAGATGGGCCAAGAGTACACAGTTTGGTATTTATCTACTTTACCATCTCCATTTTGATCCACCAATTTGGTTAATTCACCTCGTTGGGCACAATACAGATAACCATCTTTATAGGCTAAACCCAATATTTCATGCAATCCACTGGCAAATTTGCGGTAAGTGGGTTTGGAAGATAAATAGTTTTCAATGATGTATACATCGCCGCGACGAGTAGAAACGGCAACATCTCCGTTCGGAAGGCTAACTAAACCGCCAACTTCTAAGGTAATTCCTTCAGGAATTGCCATGCGAACTATTTTATAATAATCATTTTCGGTAGGAGCTTTTTGAGCTAAAACCGTTTGACAGCATAGTAAGCCAATGATGAAGCAGGCTTTTAAGCTATGGGTGAATCGTTGTATGTTCATAACGTATATTCTGGATTTTTACCAAAGAATGGAGTAAGTGATTTTTTCAGCAAGAGGTAGGACCAAAATCTGTCCTGTGGCCGTGCTACGAATACTCGCCTGTGGGGCTTGTATGTAATAACTTTGGCCATCAATGGCATATAAATCATTACCCATGGCTTGGATCGACTTAGCAGAAACGACTTTCAGGGAAGCATCGGAACTTGGTTTTTTGATGCTTAAAGTTCGCTGGAGGTATTTGTTTTCCATGACACGAATTTCATCTCGAACTTGAGATCCCCAAATTTCATATTCAAACGTAGGCAATTCTTGTTCATTCACTTCATATCCTCCAATTTTGAAACCAGCCGATTCTGGCATGCTATCAATGGCTTTTTCCAAATCAGTATTTTTTACTATTAATGGACTAGAACCCAGACTCAAAACAGGTCCTCTAGGTCTGGATGATCCATCACCCCGATTGTCCCACATGGGTGTGGTATCCAAAAAGTCGCCCTTCCAGATTTGAGCGATTGCCCCATTGTCCAAATCATAGGTATAATGTAAATGAGCTGGATTGCCGACATTCACCGAGTGAACTAAGCGTTTGCGTGTATCATTTTTTTGGATGTCTACAAAAGAACGTAGAAGAGTAGGTTTCGCTGCATCCAATAGGATAATGTCAGATGGGCCATTGCCTAAAATAAGTGTGGAAGATGGGTGTTGGAAATTGACCATTCTGAAATTGGGACCTTCAATACCAAAACCTAACATAGGACTCATGTCAGCATCAGCTTTATAATAGGTGATTTTTATAGCTGAATTTCCAGCAGGTAAATCCACTTCTACATTTTTCTTTCTTCTGTTGGAATACAGTGTATCGGATGCTATCATTTGACCGTTCACTTGCAAGGTATAATTTCCTGCACTGATTAGCTCTAAGTTATGCTTTCCAGCCTTTGGTGTGTTTAAGTTGGCCGTGTAAATAGCTGCAAATTCATCATTGTTTTTGCTGGCATTCCAGGCTAATTGAGCTTGAGAGCCGCTAGCATTGGGCTTTTTGTAGATAAAATCTTTAGGAGATTTGAATTTACCGTAATAAACTTGGTAGTTAAAGGGACTTAAGCTAGCTGCTTGACCGTCAAAGTCTTTGATTTTCAGGTTTTTAAAGGCTACAGCACCATGATCTCCTTGGATCATGATAGGACCTCGGGCTACTTCTTTTTCAGAAATCGGACCGCCTGTTGGGCCACTTAACTCCACATTTTCATGTAAAATAAAACCATTTAATTTGATGAAAAGCACCTTGGCAGAGCTGATTTTATTTCCTTGAGCATCAAATTTAGGTGCCTGGAAAGAGATTTCCATATGTTGCCATAAGCCAGGAGCCAGACAGGCATTGACCCTAGGGGCATGGCCTTCATATAAATATTCTTGGGGGATGAATTTCCTTCTTTTGTAGATACCGCCACAATCACCTGTGCTTGGGTTTTGAACGCCCCAGCTGTCCATCAATTGAACCTCATAGCGACCTTGCAAATAAAAGCCTGAGTTGGAGTGACTGGCCATCATGAAGTCAAATTCCACATCCATGTCGCCATATTCTTTGACAGAAATTAAATTAGCCCTGTTTTGAGGTTCTGGTAGATTGACCAAAACTCCTTGTCCAGGCTGAGTGGCCATGAATTCTTTTTTATTCAAATCAGCAGATACTTGGCCAGCGATTTGCCAATTATTTTTACCATTTGCTTTCCAAAAACTTAAGTCTTGAAAAGATACGGGCTCTTTTTGGGCGAATAAACCGACTTGGATAAATAGGCAACCCAACCCCAAGAGCCTGGAGAAAAATGTTTTTTGTTTCATTTAGTTTAATGCTAAAAAATAGAATGTTAAAGGTAAGTAATTTGACAGATTTTATAAAAAGTCTTCTCTAGAAGGATTAAAAACATCAATAAGCTCCCCATCTTCCAAGCAGACTACACCGTGGATTTCTTGACTTGGTACAAAGTAGACATCTCCAGCTTGAAGTATTTTTTTTAGGCCAGCAATGTTGACCTCAAATTTTCCTTTGGAAACGTAGGAAGCTTGGGTATGCGGATGCTGGTGTAGACTACCAATGGCATCTTTTTTAAAGTTGACTTTGACCAACATCATGTGATCATTATGAGCCATAATTTTTCTTTGGATCCCGGATTCGATATCGCTCCAAGGGATATCTTGGTCTTGAATAAGTGTTTGCATGAAAAATGTATTGAGTGAAATTTTTTAGGGTAATTGTTGCAGGGCGAAAGCATATCTTTTGCCTAATTCAGTCGCGGATCGACTGTCAAAATGGATGTGGTCACTTTTTGCCGTTAAATCTTTAGCAGATACAACCGCAATGTGCAGACTTGGAGCTCGAAAAGAGCTTAGTAATTGGTTGAAATCCTGGTAGTTTTGATTGAAATAGCCTAATTCTCCCACCACAAAAGGCAAATTCGCTTGCTTGGTGATGCTTCGAATTTGAGCTATTAAGGCATTTAATTTGTCAATATAGCCTACTCGTTTATTGGCTTCAGAATCACTTTCTCCCTGGTGCCACAGTATTCCTTTGATGACTCCGAGTTTTTGAGCTGCCAAAATTCTTTGAATAGCATCATCCAAAGGATGAGTTTTCGTAGCTTCATCGTAGCCATTGATAACCCAAGAATTGATGGAGGAACCTCCCACAGCACAAGGAACTAATCCAATTTTTACCGAAGGAGATTGTTTGGCCATTTCCATACCAAAACTAAGTCCAGGACCAACACCCACTAGACTAGGTTTGTCAAAATGCATGGGATGTTTCGCCTGAACAAATTGATTTTGAGCATGAAACATCCAAACTCGTTCATGATATTGAGATGAATAGGGCTCTACCATTTCGCCACGGCCAGCCATGTTGGATTGACCCATCAGAATATAAATATGGAAATTGGGGTCAGGACTAGATTGACTCCAAAGCGGGAGAAATATCAAGTTGAGTAGTAAAATGAAATAGTATTTCATACTGATTTATTTTTCCAATAGTTGGCCAAAGTAGATCCATTGATATTCATTAAGGGACCAAAAATGGCAGCAGGTAAACCGAGCGTGCCTACTTTTCCCATGGCCATAGCTAGACCAGAAGCGAGTCCAGCATTTTGTAGGCCCACTTCTATAGCGATAGTCCGACAGTCTTTTTCGGGTAAACCGGTCACGCGACCACCCCAATAGCCTAAAATGAAACCAATGGTATTATGAAGGAAACATGCTAATACCAAGAGTGGACCAACGGAAAGTAAGGAATTTCGGCCATTTGCTGTGATAATAATGATGATAAAAGCAATACTGAGCATAGAAATAAGCGGTAATTGTTTTTGAAACCAAGGCCATTTTTGACCAATTAGTTGATTATATATGACACCCAATATAATGGGTATTAAGATGAGCTTTGATATTTCCCATACCATATCCCAGAAATGTATTTCGATTAATTGACCCGCTAGGGTTTTCATGAGGAAAGGAGTGAGGATAGGAGCAAGAAAAGTTGCTATGGAGGTCAGAGTTAAAGAAAGAGCAACATTCGCTTTGGCTAAATATGACATTACGTTGGAAGCTAATCCACAAGGCATACAGCCTACTAAAATGATGCCAGCGGCAATTTCCGTAGGGAAGTCGAATACTTTGGTTAATCCCCAACCTACCAGCGGCATGATGCTAAATTGAAAAAAGACACCCAAAAATACAGCTTTAGGAGATTTTAATATTTCTTGAAAATCGTGAATACCCATGGTGGAACCCATCCCAAACATGATGAGTTGCAAAAGGGGAATGATGAAAATTTTGAATTGGATTCCACCAGCACCAAGAAAAGGGCTGGGGTAAATTAAGGTCATGATAACAGCAATGATGATCCAAACGGAAAATGAAATGCCATTGAATATTTTTTTCATAGTAGGTGTATCGTCATGGCAAATATACGATTTACTAGAACGAATAAAAGGGCAAATTTTCCAACGCTGTCAAGGTTCTAAACCTTGACAGCGTTAGAACGAATGGCCAATTAATTTTATTTTATTCGGCTAACATCTTATCAATTTCCTGATTTTTTGATCAGCTAATAATCGATTTAATTTCGCGGAAATTTCTAAAAATGGACTAAAGACTTTCCATTTTCAAATGAAAAGTTATCTTTGCTTTCCTCCAATTAACCTATTCAATATGAAATCATTCCTATGGGGTCTTTGTGCCTATTTGCTTTGTTTTAATTTACAAGCTCAAGAAGCTTATCATTTAGTTCCTAAGCCGGCTAAATTAATTCCTGTACCAGGTAAATTTATTTTTCAAAAAAGTACAGCCATTACCTTGAGTACTCAAGATGAAAGTTTCAATGCCGTGGCCACCATGTTGAAAGATCAAATAAGTGTATCTTCTGGATTGAATCTGCCCATAAAATCAGGCTCCACAAGTTCAAAAGGCATTGTTTTTGTTCAAAATTCCAGCTTAGGGGATGAGGCTTATCGCTTGAATATTACTACCAAGAAGATTGAAATTCAAGCTAAATCGGGGAAAGGCGCATTTTATGCTTTACAAACATTATTTCAATTAATGCCAGCGCAAATATATTCGAATGTCACTTCTAGTCAAGAATTGACGGCTTTGGCTTGTCAAATTGAAGACGCTCCTCGTTTTTCTTACCGTGGAATGATGCTAGATGTAGGTCGTTATTATTTTCCAGTGAGCTTTATCAAACGATTTTTGGATTTGATGGCTGTTTATAAGTTGAATACCTTTCATTGGCACCTTACGGAAGACCAAGGTTGGCGTATTGAAATCAAGAAATATCCTTTGTTGACGACTGTTAGCTCTGTTCGCAAGGAGACCATGGTAGGTCATTATCGAGATCAAAAATATGATAATAAACCCTATGGAGGCTTTTATACGCAAGAGGAAATCAAAGAGGTAATTGCCTATGCCACCAAAAAATTCATCACCATCATTCCTGAAATTGAAATGCCGGGTCATTCTCAAGCTGTATTGGCTGCTTACCCAGAATTAGGTTGTAATCCTGATAAAATTTATCAAGTAGCTACTAGATGGGGTATTTCAGAAGATGTATTATGTCCAAGGGAAGAAACGTTTACCTTTATGGAAAACGTTTTGACCGAAGTAATGGCCTTATTTCCCGGTCAATACATTCATATAGGTGGAGATGAATGCCCAAAGAAACAATGGAAGGAAAGTCGCTTTTGTCAGGATCTTATCAAGAAATTAGGCTTGAAAGACGAGCATGAATTACAAAGTTATTTCATTCGTCGGATCGATAAATTTGTCACTTCAAAGGGTAAAAAATTACTAGGATGGGATGAAATTTTAGAAGGAGGATTATCGCCCAATGCTATGGTGATGTCCTGGAGAGGAACTAAAGGTGGTATAGAAGCAGCCAAACAAAATCACGATGTGGTCATGTCGCCCAATAGTTTTTTCTATTTAGATTATTATCAAGCTGATCCCAAAACCCAGCCTTTAGCTATTGGAGGAAATTTAACTTTATCTAAATCTTACTCATTTGAACCCGATTTACCCGAATTGACAGCAGAAGAAGCTAAGCATATTGTAGGTATTCAAGCGAATGTTTGGACAGAATACATCAGTACGCCTGCTTATGCTGAATACATGACTTTCCCAAGGGCATTAGCTTTATCTGAAATTTCTTGGTCACCCAAACAGCCCAAAGATTATGATGATTTCCTTCGTCGAGTAAAAGGAATTTTACCTGGTATGGATGCCCTTAAAATCAATTATTGCCCTGTAGGTTTGAAATAAACGCAGAATTGTTGGTTTTTTCCTAAACGTCGGCAAGGTTCTAAACCTTGACGACGTTGATTTTTAATAGGTCCTGATTTTTTCAATCAAAAAACCAACGAATGAAACCTGACATTTATTTCGTAACTAATTGATAATCTCCCAATCAGGTATTTTTGCTGCTCGATGTTCGCGTTTGAGGATGGCGTCTAGTTGTGGGATTAATTCTGGATGCTGGTCAGCTATATTATTCTTTTCAAATGGATCCTTGTCCAAATCATAGATCTCCCAAGGAGCGAGCCTATTTTTCTTTAAGTTGGATTTTACCCCTTTCCATTGTTGAATACGGATGGCAACTTGACCTGTTTTTTCTGGGAATTCAAAATAGATGAAAGACCGCTGTTGCTGCTCTCCTTTTTTTAAAATGCTAGGTAAAAATGAGATTCCATCGGTATCTGCAACCTGTTGTCCCGTTAATTCTGCTAAAGTAGCCATCATGTCATATTGCACAGAAGGTAAGTGATTAATCTGACCTCCTGGTATTACGCTTGGCCAAGAAACAATCAAGGGTTCTCGAATGCCTCCTTCATAAAGATCTTGTTTCCTACCTCTTAATCCAGCAGTACTTTGGAAAAATTCTGTATCTACTCCTCCTACATCAAAGGTGGCTCCATTGTCAGATGAAAAGAATATTATGGTTTGACTGTCGATTTTATGCTTTTTAAGGGCTTGTACGAGTCGACCAACCTGGGTATCTAAATAGCTAATCATGCCTGCATACGTGGCTCTTGGGTGAGCCGTGGGAGTATACCCTTTTTTACCTAAATAGGCACTATCAGGGAAAGCTCCTAAATAGGGCTTGATGGCCTCAGCGGGTGCTTGTAATGAAAGGTGGGGAAGGGGAAGTGGTAAGTAAAGGAAGAATGGATTATTTTTATTCTTCTCAACAAAGTTTAATGCTTTGTCCATCATGTTATCCACCACATATTCTTTGCCTTGAAACTGCTTAAAATCAATGTCGGCTGGTGCTCCTTTACCTTGATATTGATGGACATTCATGTATTGATTATTCAAAGTATCCCATTTCCCATTCTCCCATAAATGGGTAGTATAGTAGTTATGTGCTTGTTTTTGGTCTAACAATCCATAAAAATAGTCAAAACCATGAGCATTGGGATTCCCCGTTCCATTCGCCATACCTAATCCCCATTTACCAATGGCTGCCGTTTGATAGCCAGCGTTTTTCATTAAGGTACCAAGAGTAAATGTATTGGCTTCCAAAGGCATTTGTCCTCTTTCTGTTTCATCGGTAAAACCTCCTAACTCATGATTTCCACGAATTTGAGCATGTCCAGCATGTTTACCTGTTAACAACATGCAACGCGCAGGGGCACATACGGGAGCTGATGTATAATGCTGCGTAAATTTTATTCCTTGTTTGGCTAAAGCATCCAAATAAGGAGTTTTAATGATTTTTTGACCATATGCCCCCAACTCTCCATATCCTAAATCATCGGCATAAATATAAACCACATTCGGTTTTTTGATTCGGCCAATATCCCGGTTTCCCTTCCCTTTTTTTTGTGTTAAATCATCTCCTAGCTCTTCTCGACCCTGATCCGCTACTTGTAAGAGTTCTTTTACTTTTTCGGGATATTTAGCTTGTACATCATAGCGCTCACCAGGGTCTCTTCTTAAATCATAGAGCCCCTGAGGAACTGGAGCATTTTCATTGACTTGGCCAGCTAAGCCATCATTGGCAGGTAAGAAACCCTCATAGGTCCTCCCTGGGTGAGGTAAAACTAATTTCCAATGACCTTTTCTAACAGCTTCTAAGTTATTTTTACGGTAATAATACAAAAAATCTTTTCTTGGCTCAGCTTGCTTGTCGCCCTGTAAAATGGGCCAAATACTAACGCCATCAATCTTCTTTTTTGGTAATTTGGCTTGTGTCACTTGTGCAATAGTCGGTAATACATCTATGGCCGCAGCTAATTTATTGGAAATTTGACCTGCCTGAATTTTTCCCTTCCAATAGGCGATGAAGGGTACTCTTTGTCCACCCTCAAAAGTGGTTCCTTTGCCTTCTCTTAACCCATTCGTTGAACCCGCATGATTGCCATAATTCAACCAAGGGCCATTATCGCTCGTGAATATAACCAAGGTGTTTTCTTCCAAGTGATTTTTCTTTAATGTTTTGATGATTTCACCGATGGACCAATCCACTTCCATCATCACATCTCCGAAAAGTCCTTGATTACTTTTGCCTTGAAATGAGGTAGAAGCTGCTATCGGAACATGAGGCATGGAATGCGCTAAGTAGACAAAAAAGGGTTTGTTTTTATTCCTTTCGATGAATTGTACCGAACGCTGGGTCAATACTTGAGTGATTTGTTCTTGGTCTTTTAAATTTCTCAAATATATACTTGGCTCATTTCCATCAAATATGGATAATATGGGTAAATCTTGCTTATAAGTGCCGGGTTTAGTGATAGGATTACCTTCCAAATCCACAGGCCACATATCGTTGGAATAAGGGATACCCACATATTCATCAAATCCTTGTTGCTTGGGCAAAAACTCTTTTTTATCTCCCAAATGCCATTTTCCGAAAATCCCTGTGGCGTAGCCTTTGTCTTTTAGAATTTCTGCAATTGTTTCTTCCTCTGGATTTAGTCCAATAGGAGAATTGGGAAAGAAGGCTCCCGAAACGCCAACCCGATTGGGATAGCATCCCGTTAAAATACCCGCTCTAGAAGCACTACAAACAGCTTGTGCAGATAGAAAATTAGTGAAACGAATACCCTGGTTGGCCATTCGATCAATGTTGGGTGTATCGAATTGGAGGGCACCGTAGCAACTCAAATCACCATAACCTAAATCATCCATGAGGATTATGATGACATTCGGTTTCTTGGATTTGGGGGCTTTTGACAAGCCACTAAACGCAGTAAAGAGGGTTATTGATAGTAATAGTATATATTTCATATATCAGGTTTAATGCCTGAATTTAATCAATACTACTTGATAATACATCCTGCCTTTTTTACTTTATCTCATCGGATCTCCAAGAAGAAAAAAAATGACTAAGCTAGGCAAGAATCCCATCTTAGCCATTTTAAAAAATACGTCAAAACACCTTAGTTATTCAACGCTCCAGCATCAATCCAGGACTTAATCTGGCTGATTTCACAGCTGGAGATTTTGGTGGAGGCATTTGGCATTGGAACAAAACCCGCACTATGATTGACTGAACCATACAGCTTACCATTGCTTACTACTTTCAAGACATTCGCATGAGTGCTTAGATCAATACCTGCAGATGCTGTTGTTCCACTATGACAACCCAGGCAATTGGTCTTTAAGATCGTTTGAATCGTACTGGAAAAACTGATATTAGTTGTAACGCAAGCACTTCCACTAGGCTCACAAGAATTATTGAGCGCCCCTTGTTTAATCCAATTGAAAATGGCGGTTTTGGTATCTGTGCTTAGTGGAGCCATCGGTGGAACAGGCATACGTTCATCATCTGTTCGAATGATGCTTTTATATAATTTGCTGTTGGCCGGATCTCCCGCTCTAACCGATTTCATGATATTACTGTAATCGGTTAATTGAACTCCATCTTTTTTGCTGATGGCATCATGGCAGCCACTCATGGCACAATTTGAGATAATAATAGGTAAGATTTTTTGTTGAAAATATACCAAATTCGGGTCGCATGTCACCGTTGGAGGATTCACGGGAGGTACGGTAGGACTAACAGCAACTACTGGGTTTACGGGATTGCTTGGATTTAAATTGACAAGAATACTTCCAGCAGGGTAGGAGCCAATAATCCACTTTTTGATCGTAGTGACATCACATTTGGACAAAGTCGTAGCGGCATTCGGCATGGGTGAATAGCCATTAGCATGAGTCATGGAACCGTACAGTTTTCCATTTTTAATATAAGGTACTATTTTATCATAGGTACTTAAATCAACCCCACCAGAAATGATGGCACCACTATGGCAAGAAGTACAATTATATTGGAGTATAGGCCAAACCGATTTGTCAAATGTGATGGTATTTGTATCACAAGAAGCGGTAGAATTAGGTAATTCTACCCCCGTATTATTTCCTGTTCCTGCTTCTGTGGCAGGCAAAGGACTGTTTTTATCACTTAGGCAAGCCACCATAAATAAGGTGACTAAGGTTATTACAAGGAACTGGTATTTCATTTATTTCTTTTGAGTAAACTGTATTTTACTTTTCACTTCTATCACTTCTGCAATTTTTGCAAAGACAATTTTGGGTATGTCAATTTGATAATCTTGTAATCGAATATCAAACTGGCTACTTAATTGTAACTGGGTACCATCTGAAACAATGTTTCCTTTAATTTCAATGGCCTTGGTAATACCATGTATGGTGGCTGTACCTGTGGCCGTTACAGGATATGTCCCTGCTTTTTTTAGGTCTACGACTTCTTTGATTTTTCCTTTAAACGAGGCCATGGGAAATTTTTCACTTTCCAAATAGTTTTCGTTAAAGTGTTCTTGCATGAGTTTATTGGGAAATACAAATGATGTAATGCGCATTTGTACAGCAATTTCATTCGTGGCGACATTAATGATACTATTGACACTTTTGGATACGGCATCAATATTTTCTAATGGAGTTTTAGAAAAAAAGGAGACCTCTCCATTTTGTGCTTGGTACAATTGGGCATGGGCAGAAAAAGAAAATGCTAGGGTGCAACTTAGGATAGTTGCCAAAATTAATCGTTTCATAAGGGGTTTATTTGTGTGTTTTTTTTGCTTCTGGATCAAAACTGAAAGTCCTTGCGATATTGAATCCATAAAATATGTCTCCATTTGCCCAAGTACCTGTTGTTTGACCTATGAAATGTTTTTCAATCATCCCTCGTGAATTGGAGAAATGCAATTGAAATACGTGTCCTCCTGTTTCGATATCAAAGCCTAAGGCAAATGAATCTTGATAAGGATATACTTCTCCAGATTTAGCTAGGTAAGCATTTTTATCAACCAAATTTTTATAATATTCAGCCGATATACTGAGGCGGTTACTCAATTTATACCTTCCTCCAAATCCCATGGAAGTAATGGTATTTTCGTGATAGGGAGTTTCACTCAAATTATTATGTAAAATAGAAGGCATGATTTGCAAGGAAAGCTTTTCATTCATCTTTCGAGCAATCAAAAGCTGACCTACAAAACTTTGACGCTGTTGGTCATTATAGAAGCGCATCAAAGTGCCTGTTGGCATCGTATATCCAGTTGGCATCGTATTAATGACCATGCTACCATAAGCTGCTACACTTACTGGCATTTGATTCGATTGTCTCAAAACCTTGTATTTGGTATAAAAGTCATAACTCTTTTCAATGGAGGAACGTCCAGCCCCCAACAACCATTGATCTGTTATACCATATTCTAGTCCCAGTCGGATGCGTGCTTCATCTAAACCAAAGAAGTTCTCAAGAAATCCAGAGTTGACCGCCCCAAAGCGGTGTGAAATCCAAAAATTCAGATGTTTTTTGGCTATTGTCTCGATGGTTTGCCCATTAATTAAACGAGAGCCTTTAAAGGTTGCTTGAGTAAATACCTGATCTTTAGAAGCTTCTTTATCTAGCATAGCCATCAAATCATCTTGGGCCATAGAGGTATGAGCCATACCACTTATAAGGAGCAGTAGGAAGGTTATTTTCTTCATGTGTGTGTTATTTTATGAGAAAACTCTCAGATTAGTGCCTGTTAAGGCTGTTTTATAAGTAGTTAAACCTCTGCTTCCATTGGCATTTAAGCCTTTTCCATTGATGTCATACAGAGCACCATGCACGGAACAATTAAAGCCACCATTAGCATAACTAATAGCTACATTTCCCTCATGGGAACACACTTGGGTCACTGCCGCAAAGGTGCTTGAGTTAACACGCACGACTACGATTTGATTAACAATGACAAAACCTTCAGGATTATTCAATTTGGAATAATCAGTTTTGGTTAAATCCAATGTAAAGTCGACTCCCGAAGCTGGAGTACCCGGTTTTACATTGGAAGAAGGGCTAACGTTTTCTTCTTTTGAACAAGAACTTAGGCTTGAAGCAGTACAATATACTGCCAGAAGAGAGGCTCCTTTGAAGCCCAAAGACTTCAAGAATTCATTTCTGTTAAGATTGTTTTTCATTTTATGATAGAACATTAAGGGTTATTAAACGGCTAATGTTAAAAATTCTTTTTGAAAAACAAGGTTAATCTAGTGGAAATATAGAATTAGGAGTAAACTCTCAGTGAGTTTCCAGTTAATGTTGTTTTATACGTAGTTAATCCTTTGCTTCCATTGGCATTTAATCCTTTTCCACTCGTATCAAAATTGGCTCCGTGTTCAGGGCAATAAAACCCTCCACTACTGAAGATAACGGAAGCTCTTCCCTCATGGGAACAAATTTGGGTAACGGCAGCAAATGTTGTACTTGAAACACGTGCAACCACCACATTTTGGGTCACTACATAAGATCCAACCGTATTGAGTTTGGAGTAAGCTGCCTGACTTAAATCTAAAGTGAAATCGGTCGAAGAGGAAGGAGTTATCCCAGTTTCATTTTTACATGAACTCATCGCCGTGGTACCGCAGTAAACGGCAACTAACGAAGCTCCTTTCAATCCTAGGGATTTCAAGAACTCATGACGTTTTATTTTGTCATTCATAATTTATTAAGGGGTTTAATGTTTCCAAAACTAATCAAACAAACGAATGTTTTAACTGATCATGATCAGCTATTTCTCTGATTTCGATTAAGGAGGCTAGTATGACTTGCAATAGGCTAATTGTGCCGACTTAGCAATTAGTCAAATTAGGAGCTTATTTGTCAAACAATTCCTCAAGTATTAATTGGTTTATATGTTTTGTTTCTGTTAAATTCCCCATTGATTCAGTTTTACGATGAAAAGAAAACCCCAAGTATGAGATTTAATTGGAGCTGTGTTTTTGTAGTGTTGATGATAACGAATTTGCCACATGATCTGTGTGCGCAATTGAGTCAGCGTCAAAAGGATTCATTAGCAGCTTGCCATGTTCCATTGCCATCTAAGAGGGGATTCGTCAAAGCAAATTTGACCCAAAAAAATTCGATCAAATCTTCCATGGTGCAGGGAATGAAAAAAATTCCGGCAGGAATTTTTGATATGGGAGCTCATGATGAAAAAGGTAGAACGGATGAATATCCCGTTCATCGAGTGGCGGTGAAATCATTTTGGATGGATGAAACGGAAGTGACCAACGCTCAATTCGCTGCTTTTGTTGCTGCTACTGCTTATGTAACTACGGCCGAAAAGGCCATTTCTTGGGAGGAATTGAAGAAACAAGTACCTGCAGGCACACCTCGTCCACCTGATTCTTTATTAGCTCCTAGTTCTTTAGTATTTGTCCCAACAACAGGTCCTGTCAATTTAATGGATTACAGTCAATGGTGGCAATTTGTAAGGGGCGCCGATTGGCGTCATCCAGAAGGGCCACAATCCTCCATCGTTGGAAAAGAAAATCATCCTGTGGTACAGGTTTCTTGGGACGATGCTCAGGCATATGCTCGGTGGGCAGGAAAAAGATTGCCTACGGAAGCTGAATGGGAATGGGCCGCAAGGGGTGGTCTGAAAAATCTAGAGTTTCCATGGGGTTCTGAACCTATTGAATCAGGTGTATTCAAGGCCAATACTTGGCAAGGAAAATTCCCTTACAAAGATGAGGCCAAGGACGGATACGTACATACGACGGCTCCAGTAAAGCAATTTGCAGCCAATGGTTTTGGATTGTATGATATCGCTGGTAATGTCTGGGAATGGTGTTTTGATAATTACCGACATGATTATTATGCTACTTTAAAAAAGAAAGGAACCCTTGTTTTAAATCCCAAAGGTCCCATGAATAGTTACGATCCAGATGAACCGGGCATACCTAAAAAAGTGATGCGGGGTGGTTCATTTTTGTGCAATGATTCCTATTGTGCGTCCTATCGAAGCTCAGCCCGTATGAAATCAAGTCCAGATTCTGGTCTCATGCACACGGGCTTTCGCTGTGTGAAGGATGTTAATTAGTGTTTTTGACTCTTCCTTTTTCAGATTCTAAGCCTGTGCTTCTTTCGCGCGCTTCTTTGATACTGGAATTACCAAATCGATAACTAAAGTTCAAGCGAACAACTCGGGTTTCACCTCTGCTTTTTACAAATACGTCTAAATCGGCATATTTTATAGAGGCATTGGGAATTTGAGTGTACAAAATATCACTGGCATTCAATCGAAGAGTTCCTTTTTTATTCATGATGGTTTTTTGAATGCCAAGATTGAGCGCTCCTCCAGATTGGAAATTGAATGCTTGTTCCAATCCGCCTGTAAAGTATTGCCCACCTACTTCTATTTTGATATCATGCTTCAAACTAAAAGTATGATTGGAATTTAGATACAACATATTTCCAACGGGATTGATGGAAGTTTGATCTAGTTTGCCTGTTAATTCAACATGATTTAAATAGATGTCGGTATTGCTTGTCCACCAAGATTTAATAGGAATGGGTAAGGAAAAACCTAAACTATAAGTCACCCTTTGAGCTAAGTTATCCGTAGTTTGGTAGGTAATACGCTTTTCTGTATCCTGTTTCAACAATTGGGTGATAACTTGATCTGTATGACTATATGCTAAAGAAGTAGTATAAGCTCCTGCATAGGTATGAGTAAATTCAAATGAATTGGTCAATTGGGGTAACAAATTAGGGTTACCAACCTCATAATTGTAATTATCAATATAAAAGATGAATGGATTCATGGAGTTGTAGTTTGGGCGATCTATGCGTCGACTGTATTTCAATCCTAAGTTGTGTTTTTTATTTGCTTCAAACTGGAGAAATGCACTAGGAAAGACTTGGAAATAGGAACGTTTGAAACTAGAATCAGGAACATCGGACATATACGAAATGGATTTTCCTTGAGCAATGGTCCATTCACCTCGTAAGCCCAGTTGATAACTCCATTTACCTAATTTTTTATCTTGATTGATGTAAGCCGCATGGATTTGTTCATTATACTGAAACCGGTTGCTTAATGCATATAGGAAAGAATAGGAAGGGTTTTCTTTGATCCGACTTGAAAACTGCACATCATTATCGGTTTTAACCAAACTGGATTTTAAACCCATTCCCCATTTGGTCGTTTTATTGACGGGTAGTACATAATCCGACTTGAAGGAATATTGATCAATATAGGAGAAGGATTGGGTGCGGATGAGGGAATCACTTTTTATTAGATTATTTGTTGCACCAAACCATTGAGTTAAATAGACATTGGTACCTTGATCATGAAAACGAGCAAAATCTAGGTCAATGGTAAGTTCTTTACCAGTGCTATCATAACTATGTTTATAATTGAAATTAGTGGCTAGGTTCGTAAATGGATTATCTAAATTATTATAAGTGTCTAATTGACTTAGAAGTTGATTGTTCAAATTTCTTTGTGTAGTTCGGTTCATGCCACGATACAAATTCGTTTGACTGCTGCCTCCTGAAATGAGAAAGCCCAGCGTTGTTTTGGGGGAATAGGTCCAGTCAACACCAGCTTTTAATTGGGTATTTTGGGAAATGAAATTATAGAAGGAATTTGAATTCCAAACTTCCCCTTGCTTGGCGAATTGCCGCGTAATATCAATGGTGTTCATGTTAGGTTGATGAACATAGGATCCATTGCTGAACCAATTCCAAGCATTTTTTCGATAATTAAGGTTAAAACCGACACGGCCTCGGGTATAAAACCCCTGACCTAAAGTTGCATTCACTGAGCCATTCATGCCCATTTGTGAATTTTTTTTGAGCTTGATATTTAAGATGCCAGCAGTTCCAGCGGCATCGTATTTGGCAGAAGGATTACTGATAATTTCCAATTGAGCAATTTGATCAGCTCCTAGATTTCGCAAATAATTGTTCAAGTCACTTCCTGTTAAATAAGAAATTTTTCCATCAATCATTACTTTGGCGCCTTGTTTGCCACGTATGCTAATGTTCCCATCTTTATCAACGATGACTCCAGGTGATTTTTCAATGACTTCCATAGCCGAATTTCCTGCGGCCATGATGGAGTTTTCCACATTGACTACCGTTTTGTCCACCATGTTTTCAATGAATGGTTTAGTAGCTTTAATTTCTACATTGGCTAATTCTATAGTCGAGGGTTCAAGTTGGATCGTACCTAGATCAATTTGGCTATTGGTTTTTATTTCATCCAATTTAATTAAACGAACCAGATAGCCCGTTGATTGAATTTTAAGGGTAAAATGACCACTGGGTACATTTTGAGCCTGTAAAATTCCATTTTCGTCGGAGATAAAACCTTTTACTAATGTGGAGTCTGAGCTTTTTCTCAGTAAGAAGGAAGCAAAGGGGATAGCTTGCTTTTTTTCATCGACAATGTTGGCTTTTAAACTTGATTGACCAAACGAGGTCAATTGTATTAATATAAGGCATAGCGTTGTTAATAGGAGGTTTTTCATTAGGTAGATTGTTTGATTAGTTTTAAAGTATATACAGAATTGCTTGGGTAAAAATGACCTAGGCGTATTAAAAAATAGTGGTGGAGAATCGTCAGAAGAATGAAGTTTTGGGCTAAAAAACCCGACCATAATTCTTGTTGAAATCTGGATACAAAAAAACAAGGACGAACCTAGATTCGCCCTTGTCGGAGAGTTAAAAACTGTTAAGCTTTAACATCTTTTAAGAAATTGATTATTAGTCGCTTAGTATTTAAATGGGTTATTAATTGGCACTTTTTACGCGATCTTTTTCAGCATCCAAACCGGTATTTCTAACACGAGCTCCTTTGACAGCTGTATTTCCAAATCGGTAAGTGAAATTGAATCGAACCACACGAGTATCGTTTCTGTTTTTCACGGTTATATCAATATCTCCGTATTTGATTGTTGCCATTGGGTTTTGTGTATACAATATATCACTTGCATTTATCCGAATGGTTCCTTTTTTGTTCAAGACTGTTTTTTGAATACCTAGGTTTAATGAACCACCAGGGCCAAAATTAAAGGCTTGTTCCAATCCTCCTGAGAAATATTGTCCTCCTAGTTCTAGTTTAATGTCATTTTTTAAGCTAAAAGTATGGTTGGAGTTGATGTAGAACATATTTCCCACAGGATTGATTTGTGCTTGATCCACTTTACCTGTTAATTCATTGCGATTCAGTTGGATATCCGTATTACTTGTCCACCATTTAGTTACTGGGATCGGCAAGGAGAAACTTAAGTTGTACGAGGTACTTTGAGCCAAGTTGGCAGAAGTTTGATAGGTTTTACGGGCCTTAGTATCTTGTCTCAATAATTGAGTGATCACATCATCGGTATGACTATATCCAAAAGTGGTATTAAATGCTCCCTTGAATGTATGAGTTAATTCAAATGAATTGGTTAACTGAGGCATCAACATCGGGTTACCCACTCGATAGGTATAGTTGTCTAAGAAGAAAACGAATGGGTTTAAGTCGGAATAACCTGGACGATTAATTCTACGGCTATAGTTTAAACCTAGAGTATGGTTTTTGTTAACTTCATATTGAACAAAAGCACTTGGGAATAGTTGTTTGAAGTCGCGGTGGAAGGATGAATCTGAAGCCGCATTTCCATAAGCCATTGATTTTCCATCGGCAATGGTCCATTCTCCACGTAAACCTATTTGGTAGCTCCATTTGCCCAATTTACGTTCTGTATTTAAGTAAACTGCGTGAATTTGCTCCTCATACATAAAGCGATTGCTTTGTTTGTTTAGGAAGGTATAATCCACATCACTAGCTGTTTTTCCTCTAAACTGAAGGTCGTTATCCGTTTTTACATAGCTGGATTTTACACCCATTCCCCATTTGCTGGTTTTCCCAATAGGTAAGACATAATCCGATTTGAAGGAGTATTGGTCAATGTTGGAAAATGCTCCTGTACGTAAAAGGGAATCATTTTTGATTTTATTGAATTCAGAACCATACCACTGAGTCAAATAATCATTTTGATTTTTATCTACATAGCGTGCATAATCTAAGTCAATCGTCAACTCTTTTCCTGTACTATCAAATGTATGTTTGAAGTTGATGTTGTTGGCAAAGTTATGGAATGGATTATCCATGGAGTTGTAGGTATCCAATTTACTCATGATGGCATTGGTAGCCAGATTACGTTGAGTAGATTGATTTAAACCATTGTTTAAGCTTGTTTGGTTTAAGCCTCCAGAGAATAAAATCCCTAAAGTTGTTTTTTTATTGACCGTCCAGTCTGCCCCTACTTTCATGGAAGTATAAGTGCCTTTGAAAGGGAAATCGGTGGTTGAATTCCAAACTTCATTTTGGGTACGGAAATAACGAGTGATGTTATTGTGCTGTAAGTTGTTTCTTCCAAAGTAGGAAGCATTTCCAAAAACGTTCCAACCATTATTGCGGTAATTTAAATTTAAACCCGCACTGGAGCGAGTATATACACCTTGGCCGATAGTACCGTTTACAGACCCATTCATGCCCATATTCACATTCTTCTTCATTTTAATGTTGATGATACCTGCAGTACCTGCCGCATCATATTTGGAAGAAGGGTTGGTCATGATTTCTAATTGAGAAATTTGATCAGCAGAAAGATTGCGTAAGAAGTTGCTCAAATCATTACCTGATAAATAGGATATTTTACCATCAATCATGACTTTAACACCTTGTTTTCCACGTAAACTGATGTTTCCATCTTTATCGACAATGACCCCAGGGGAGCGCTCTAATACTTCCATGGCGGAGTTGCCTGCTGCCATAACCGAGTTTTCTACATTGACAACGGTCTTGTCTAATTGTCTTTCGATAAATGGTTTAGTTGCTCGTACTACCACCTCGTTTAGTTGAGTAGAAAGGGGTTCTAGGGCAATAATGCCTAAATCCAATTGGCTATTGGCCGTAACTTCGCCCAATTTTTTGGAATAGGCTTTATAGCCTGTAAATTGAATTTTTAAGGTAAAGTTTCCTTGGGGTAAAGCAGAGGCTTTTAATTCACCATTTTCATCGGTGATAAATCCTTTTACTAACGTGGAGTCACTTGCTTTTCTTAAAAGAACAGAAGCAAAAGGAACAGGCTGATTTTTTTCATCTCGGATTTTAGCTGAAAGTCCGTTATCGGCAAATGCGAGGAGGGGGGCAATAATAGAAAATAGGGTAGATAAAATAAAAGTTTTCATTAGGCGGATTGAATTGTTTTTTGGTTGTTTAACAGAGAACATGTCGAAGATGCAAACAAGAGCCCGAGGGTTGCATGTCTCTCTTTTGACAATGCAAAGCTATACTAGGTACTTTGTTATACATAGTACTATATGACAAACAATAAAATGCTTTGGATGAGTGGTAAATAGCAAGGGCAAAATGTAAAATGCCTGTTTGGATTAGTGAAAATCGATTATCAATTTATTGGACAATAGATATGCATTCTCATTCGTTTGGCATGTAAAAAAACAACGCTGGCAAGGTTCCGAACCTTGACAGCGTTGTTTCAAACAATCCTAAAATATTGGGTTTATTGCGGTCTTAAACGGAAAACCATGCCTGGATTTTCAACTCCTACATACAAATAGCCATCTACACCCATTTTCACATTGCGCATACGCCCTAGATTAACGAGTACTTTTTCTTGCGAAACGACTTTGTTGTTTTTTATCACCACACGGTTCATATAATTGAAACGTAAAGATCCAATCATTAAATTGCCTTTCCATGCAGGGTATTTATCACTGTCTACAAAGGCCAATCCTGAAGGAGCAATGGATGGAAGGTAATAAGTGATGGGTTGCTCCATGCCTTCTTTCTTAGAAATACTCGTAATGGGTTTACCATCGTAATTGATTCCATAAGAAATGGTTGGCCAGCCATAATTCTTACCAGCCTGGATAATATTGATTTCATCTCCACCACGTGGACCATGTTCTGTTTCCCAGATGGCTCCTGTATATGGATTCAAGGTTAAACCTTGCGGATTTCTTTGTCCATACGAATAAATGCTGTGATGAAATTTAGCTAGATCTTTTCCTACAAATGGATTGTCTTTGGGTACACTACCATCATCATTCAGACGATGGATTTTACCATTGTCATTATCTGTTTCCTGCGGGAAGACTTTTTCCATGCCACGTTCTCCCACACTAAAGAATAAATATCCTTGTTTATCAAAGGCGATACGTGATCCAAAATGGTGGAAAGTCTTGGTGTAAGGTAGCGATTCAAATATATCCTGAGATTCAACCCACTCATTGTTTTTGATTTTACCTCTCACAATTCCTGTGGCTGTAACTGTTTGGCCTCCCTCCGTTTTAAATTTGGAATAGGACATGTAAACCCAACCGTTGGAAGCATAGTTGGGATGTAAAACCACATCCAATAATCCACCTTGACCTTTAGCCATTACAGCAGGAGTTCCTTTGATGGCCGTTTTATGTTGTTTTTGGTCTACTAGATATAATGTTCCGGCACGGTCAGTAACTAAATAATCTTTGTTAGGTAATTGAGCAAATCCCCATGGACTTTCTAATCCACTGACAATCGTATCCAATACCACCGTCATTCCTTCGGATTTGAATACATTGGATGAAGGCTTATTGGCAAATTTGTATTGATCTACACTCGCTAATTTCTCCGTAATTAAATCAGCTAATTTTTCAATCTCTTTGGCACTTAATGCAGCTTTCCATGAAGGCATACCTAAATCGGCATAACCATTCGTAATGGTGGCGATCAATTCGGGCTTAGTTTTTCCATGTTTCCAAGTACGATCCACAAAGGCATCAACTTTTTCTCCATGGCAACTTGAACAATATTGCGTATACGTTTTTTCTGTGGATTCGTCCACTAATGCTTTTTTAGGAGCATAGGTTAATGACATGATGCTGATGGAGGCCACCGCAATTCCGCCCAAAATACTGAGTCTTTTATGCATTATAGTAAAATTAAAGGGTCAATTTTCTTTTCAATTCTAGCACTAAGCTAAAAATAATTTGTTGAAATTTTATCTAGGTCTATCGGCTTAAAAAAGCGGAACATTTCTATATTTTTTTTACATTAGACTTTCAAACCTATTAAACCATGAAAAAGTTTCTATTGATTTGCCTTGGGCTAATCTCTTGGTGTGTGTCTGCGCAGGATTCCTCCAGTTCTTGGAACATCATCACATCTCAACAAGCTGCACAAAAAAGACATGAAAGCTCCATGGTAGAATGCGATGGGAAATTTTATGCTTTAGGTGGAAGAGGAAAAAGACCTATTGAAGAGTTTGATCCTAAAACATCCAATTGGACTGTTTTAGCCGATGCACCCATGGAATTTAATCATTTTCAGGCCATTTCATTTCAACATGAAATTTATGTCATCGGTGCTTTAACAGGTAATTATCCGCATGAAAAACCAATTCCTCAATTTTTGATATTTAATCCCAAAACTAAAACCTGGAGAGAAGGTGCTTCCATTCCAGCTGATCGATTGAGGGGTTCTGTCGGGGTATTTACCCGGGGAAATAAAATTTATTTAGTGGCAGGGATTATCGACGGTCATTATGATGGACATGTCAAATGGTTTGATGAATACGATACAAAATCCAATACTTGGAAAATTATGCCAGATGCACCCAGAGCTCGAGATCATTTCCAAGCCGTGATGGTGGGTAAAGACAAGGCCTATGTTGCTGGAGGGCGTACTTCCCATGCCAAGATTGGTAAAGTACTTGATCTTTGCATCAAGGAGGTGGATGTTTTTGATTTCAAAAGCAATCAATGGTCAACTTTGGCAGAAGGCCTTCCTACCTTACGTGCAGGTACATCTTCCATTGCAAATGGGCCTTACCTAGCTGTAATGAATGGAGAAAGTGTCAAACAAGTTCCTGCTCATTCAGAAGTAGAAGTGTTGGATACCAGAACAGGAACTTGGTCCAGTCTACCAAATTTACTGCAAGGCAGACATGGTACAGGGGTTGTTTATTGGAAAGGAAAAATTTATGTAGTTGCAGGAAGTGCCAATCGAGGTGGAGGACCAGAACTCAATGAAATGGAATGTTTATCATGGAAATAAAATAATAAACATGATAGCCATGCGCCCAACATCCATTCGATTCATCCTTATTTTAGCAGCTTTCAGTATTCTAGCTTATACAAGCTGGAGATGCACGAGCTCTCGGGCAGATGATACCACGATGCCGGATGTAGTGGATTACAACTACCACATTAGGCCTATTCTCTCAGACCGCTGTTTTAAATGCCACGGGCCTGATGCCAATAAACGAGAAGCCAATTTGCGTTTAGATACACCTGAGGGAGCTTATGCTGCATTTAAAGATAATGCCAAAGCCCATGCCATTGTACCTGGTAATCCAGAGGCTTCTGAATTAATGGCTAGAATTACCGCCAAAGATACTTCACAGCGGATGCCTCCCATGAAATCCAATTTGACATTAAGTCCTCACGAAATAGAGCTCTTAGAAAAATGGATTGAGCAAGGGGCTAAATACAAACCACACTGGGCATTCATCGCACCTAAAACACCTGAAATTCCCGAGGCAGATGCTGCTTGGGTACGAAACCCCATCGATCATTTTACCTATGCCAAAATGAAAGAGAAAGGGCTAAGTCCTAGTGAAGAAGCCGATAAAGAGCGTCTCTTAAAACGAGTATGTTTTGACTTAACAGGACTACCTCCGAGTTTAGAAATGCAAGATCGCTTTTTGAAAGATACGAGTCCTCAAGCCTATGAGAAGATCGTAGATGAGCTACTTGCCAACAAGCACTATGGAGAAAAAATGGCTACGTATTGGCTAGATGTGGCGCGCTATGCGGATTCACATGGCTACCAAGATGATGGATTAAGGACCATGTGGCCTTGGCGGGATTGGGTCATTCATGCCTTTAATTCCAATTATTCCTATTCCAAATTTTTGACGTGGCAGTTAGCGGGCGACTTAATCCCACATGCCACCAAAGAAATGATATTGGCCACAGGCTTTAATCGAAACCATAAAATCACACAGGAAGGTGGGGTGATTGATGAGGAATATCGAGTGGAATATGTCAATGACCGTACGAGTACTTTTGGTAAAGCATTTTTAGCGCTCACCTTTGAATGTTCCAAATGCCATGACCATAAATATGATCCTATTTCACAAAAGGACTATTACAGTACGTATGCTTTTTTTAATCAGGTTCCTGAAAAAGGTCTTTTTGGGACGATTGATGCCTCTTTTGCCGATCCTCCCAATATTAAAATTACCAGTCAAGAAGTGGCTTCTATTTTGAAATTTATCAATAAACGAGATACGGCAGCAGTAGAAGTGATGGTGATGAAGGACTCCAGTAATTGGCGACCAACTTTTGTGCTTAACCGTGGAAATTACGATGCCCACGGTGAGCCAGTAGGAGTAGGGATACCGAAAAGTATTTTACCTTTCTCTCCCCAAAAATATAGTAAGAATCGATTGGGATTGGCTAAATGGTTGGTTGATGATCAAAATCCACTGACAGCGCGAGTATTTGTGAACCGAGTATGGTTTCAGTTTTTTGGGAGAGGGATAGTTAAGACGCTGGGTGACTTTGGTATGCAGGGAGAATTACCGACCCACCCAGAACTATTGGATTGGCTAGCCGTTGATTTTAAGTCGCACCACTGGAATATCAAGCGTTTGGTCAAACAGATTGTGACCTCTGCTACTTACTGCCAATCTTCCAGCATTACATCAGCACATTTAAAAGTGGATCCTGATAATATTTACCTTTCTCATACTCCTCGTTTACGTATTCCAGCGGAAAATGTGCGCGACCATGTTTTAGCTAGTGCTGATATTTTAAATCCAGAAATAGGTGGACCAAGCATCAAACCTTATCAACCTAAAGGGATATGGGAAGTGGCATCTTCTGGTCGTGGATCTTTGATGACGTACATTCAAGATCACCAACAGGATTTATATCGAAGAGGGATGTATGTTTTTATCAAACGTACCGTGCCACCACCATCCATGCTGATTTTTGATGCGAGTAACCGCGATCAATGTGAAGTGCAAAGAGGTAGAACCAATACACCCTTGCAGGCTTTGGTCATGATGAATGACCCTCATGTATCTGAAAGTTCCCGCGTATTGGCGGAAAATATGGCCAAGCTGAAACTTCCAGTAGATGAAGTCTTGAGTCAGGTATTTCGAAAAATAGTGTGCAGAACGCCACAGGCCAAGGAACTGGCCATTTTGAAGAAGTATTTGGAGGCAGAACAATTGGAATTCCAACGAAAGCCTACAAAAATCAAGCAATTGATGAAGGTTGGCGAATATCAAAAAAACCAAGCCGTGGCCAATCCATTTACGGCTGCTTTGATGCAAACGATTCAAATGATTTATAATATGGAAGAAACGTTAATGCGGGTGTAAACCTTTTCATCTATGGGAAACGAGTTTTTTAAAAATAGACTGAATATCACCAGAAGGCATTTCTTCGGAAAAGCTGCTGCGGGAATTGGTGGCCTGGCATTAGGATCTTTGTTGATTCCTAAAATTTGGAAGGGAGACGGAACAGATGTTTCAACTAGCCCTTTGGGATTAGCTCAATATGCCCCTAAGGCGAAGAGAATCATTTACTTATGTCAAAATGGGGCACCTTCCCAATATGAAACGTTTGATTACAAACCTTTATTAACCAAAATGATGGGTCAGGATTTACCTGAGTCCATTCGGGGTGGTCAGCGCTTAACAGGCATGACGGCCAGTCAGACCAAGTTCCCTTTGATGGGTTCTTATTATAGCTTCCGTCAGCATGGACAGTCGGGCGCTTATATCAGTGATTTATTACCCAATATTGCCAAAATAGCGGATGATATTTGTATCGTTCGCACCATGAATACGGATGCCATCAACCACGACCCGGCTTTGACTTTTTTACAAACGGGCGCTCAAGTGGGTAATAGACCCAGTATGGGGGCTTGGATGAGCTATGGCTTAGGTAGTGAGAATAAAAATTTACCTGCTTTTTGTGTATTATTATCTAGGGGAAGAGGAAATGGTCAAGGGGTTTATTCCAAACTATGGACCAATGGATTTTTGGATTCTACCCATCAAGGTGTGGTTTTTAGTTCCAGTGAAGACCCTATTTTATACTTAAATGATGCCGAAGGAATTGATAAACAGGATCGTCGGCGGATGTTGGATCATTTAGCAGAACTGAATCAATTGGGATTTGATGAAAGTGGTGATCCTGAAATTCAGGCGAAAGTCCAACAGTATGAAATGGCCTACCGCATGCAAACGGCGGTACCCGAATTGACTGATTTATCCAAAGAGCCTGATCACATTATTAAAATGTATGGTCCTGATTGTTTGGTACCGGGCACCTATGCCGCCAATGCTTTATTGGCCAGAAAATTGTCAGAATCCGGGGTTCGCTTTGTTCAATTGTATCATCAAGGTTGGGATTCCCATGGGAATTTACCGAACGAAATGGGCATGCAGGCGCAAGATGTAGACCGTGCTTCAGCTGCTTTGATTACGGATTTAAAACAAAGGGGTCTTCTTGATGAAACTTTGGTGATTTGGGGAGGAGAGTTTGGTCGAACAAATTATTGTCAAGGGAATTTTACCCCAGATAATTATGGTCGAGATCATCATCCAAGAGCCTACAGTATTTTTATGGCAGGAGGAGGCACCAAGCCAGGTACAGTGTATGGCGAAACAGATGAATTGGGATACAATGTGGCCAAAGACCCTGTGAATATCCATGATTTTCATGCTACAGTTTTACATTTAATGGGAATTAATCATGAACAATTAACCTATAAACATTTGGGGAGAAGGTATCGATTAACCGATGTTTCGGGAAATGTAATCCCAGGACTTTTGGCATAAATGGGATGAATAAAGAACAATTATCTTCTTGGTACAGCATCTTGTTGAGTGGTTTAATTTTCCTCCATGCCTTATTGCTCTTTCTGCTTTTTTGGCAAGATCAGGTGAATTTACCTTGGGCTTTTCAGCTGTTTGGTCGCTTTCATCCATTGATTTTACATTTACCGATTGGCTTGGGAGTTTTGCTTCCTTTCGTACATCTTTTGCGGAGGCCATTAGGTGAACATGCCTTTTATCTTTCATTTCGCTTTGTACTCTATTTAACAGCCTTCAGTGCTGCCATTACGGCCTTGTTTGGTTTCTTTTTGTCGCAGGAATCCGGATTTGAACCTGAATTACTTGTCTTTCATCAATGGGCAGGCTTAGCAGTGGCTTGGATGTATTTGCTCTTATTAATCTTGTTTGATCGATTATTGGTCAATCCCTTTCAGGCATTTATTGGCTCTATGTTGGGTGTGCTGCTCCTTAGTTTGGCAGGTCATGGAGGAGCCAATATCACGCATGGTGAAAATTATTTGATGGAATTGTGGCAGCCAGAAAAGGAAGTTAAGGCACCCACTGGGGAATCCATTTTATTTGAAGGAGCAATTCAGCCCATATTGGAGAAAAAATGTGTTTCTTGTCACAATGATCAAAAAACGAAGGGGCAGCTCAATATGAGCTCTGTAGCCAAGATGCTACAAGGCGGTAAGCATGGCGATCTTTGGAAAGCAGGAGATGTGTCAAAGAGTTTATTTTTACAACGCGCGCATTTGCCTTTGGAACATAAAGAACATATGCCACCTAAGGGGAAAAGCCAGTTGACTCCGGATGAGATTTTACTTCTAGAAGCTTGGGTGAAAGAGGGAGCATCTTTGGATAAAAAGATCAAAGCATACCCGCCATCCCTACAAATAAGTAAACTTGTTGCTCGTTTATTTGCTATACCTGCCAGCATAGAAATTCCCAAAAGAGAATATCCCTTTTCTGCCGCCAGTGAATCTGATTTGCAAGCCGTGAATAGCCCGTTTTGTTCGGTTTATCCCATGTCCAGTGATGCGCCAGCCTTACAAGCAGATTTTTATGTGGCCAAAAGATTTGAACTGAAAACTTTGGAGAATTTAAGCAAAGTGGCTGATCAGTTGGTTGGAATTAATCTAGCCAAAATGCCTATCAAAGATGAAAATCTATCGCTTTTGGCTCAATTTCCTAATCTAGAAAAGTTGAATTTGAATTTTACAGAAATATCAGGAGCCAATTTAAAAGCATTGATGTCCAACAAGAAATTAGTGTCTTTATCGCTTTCAGGAACTAAAATTACAGCTAATCAATTGCAGCCTCTGATTGTTCAATTGCCACTTCTCAAGGAAGTATTCATTTGGAATACAGGAATAGCATCTGAACAAATAGCCAGTTGGAAAAAGACCTTCCCCAAGATTCGTTGGGAGGAGGGATTTGTTCCCACTGATGAAAAATTGATGATTAATCCACCCATTTTGGTGAATGAGAATTTCTTTTTGGGACCGCAAGACAAGGTAGTTTTTAAGCACACCATCCAAGGTACGAGTATTCATTATACGTTGGATAAAGAGCAAGAACCAGATTCCTTGGGGACTTTACTGACCCAAGGGCTCATTGATATTCCTGCATTTACGGTAGTGAAGGCCTTGGCCACCAAACCTGGTTGGTTAGCCAGTAAAGTGGTGAAAAATACCTTTTATAAGTATCATTTTGTGCCAGATTCGGTTTACTTATTGACTCAAGCGGAGGCCAAATGGCAGGCAAAAGGAGCGTCTACGCTCAAAGATCTGATACAAGGCAAGCGAGATACACGCGGATTGGCAAATGATACGTGGATTGGATTTCAACAGCAAGATGCCGATGCTTTGTTTGAGTTTAAACATGCTAAGGCCGTGAAAGGTATGACGGTGAGTTATTTGAGAAAGCAGGATTCCAATATTTTTCCACCTTTGGAAATAGAAATTTATGCGGGTAATTCAGCTAAAACCTTGAAGAAAGTTGCCTCTGTCAAACCCGAACAGCCCGCAGAGAATGGGGGCTATTCACCACAAGCCATCAATATTCCTTTACCATCAAGTAATTTTACTCATTACCGTATGCTAGCCAAACGTATTAAGCGTTTCCCGGCCTACGTCAAAGACAAAGCCAATCCTGCCATCATTAAGCTAGATGAGGTGTTGTTTTATTAAATTGCTTTAAAACCTAAACCTATGACTAACCGAAGAAAATTTGTACAATCCCTAGGCCTGATGAGCAGTGCCTTTTCTGCTTCTAGTTTATTCCAACAAAACCATGCGGCTGATTTTAAGCGCATTTTGGAAGCTAAGCAGCATATATCTCCTGCCTTGTTAGCAGAAGACGAAGATTTTTGGGCCTTTGTACAGCAAGGATATACCACCAGTCCCAACATCATCAATTTAAATAATGGAGGCGTGAGTCCTAGTCCACGGATTGTTCAAGAAGCCGTAGAACGCTACAATAAATTATCCAATGAAGGGCCATCCTATTTTATGTGGCGGGTTTTGGACCAAGGTCGTGAACCTTTACGGGAGAAATTAGCTGAATTGGCTGGTTGTGATAAAGAGGAAATTGCCATCAACCGCAATGCCACCGAGGCTTTAAATACGGTCATTTTTGGATTGGATTTTAAAGCGGGAGATGAGATTATCGGGACCAAGCAAGATTACCCGAATATGATCAATGCCTGGCGACAAAGGGCGCAGCGTGATGGGATTGTGTATACTCAATTGAGCTTTGATTTTCCTATTGAAAATGATGCCCAGATTGTGGATGCATTTGAAAAAGCTATCACTCCAAAGACGAAATTATTGCATGTTACGCATATCATCAACTGGGTGGGTCAAATCATGCCGGTAGCTAAAATCTGTGCCATGGCGAAACGGCGTGGAATAGAAGTAATCGTGGATGGGGCTCATACCTTTGGTCTACTCGATTTTAAGATTCCAGATTTAGGATGTGATTATTTTGGAACCTCCTTGCATAAGTTTTTATCAGCGCCCATTGGTTCAGGTATGCTGTGGATTAAAAAGGATAAAATAGAGAAAGTTTGGCCTTTGGTATGCAATGATAAACCCCGAGGAACGGATATTCGTAAATTTGAAACTTTGGGAACGAGAAGCTTTCCCATTGAACAAGGCATAGGAGAAGCCATTAATTTCCACAATGCGATTGGTTCTAAAAGGAAAGAAGAGCGTATTCGTTATTTGAAAAACTATTGGACCACGCAGGTAAAAGATGTGCCTGGGGTAAAGATTCATACCTCTTTTAAGTCAGCCTATTCTTGTGCCATTGCTGGAGTGAGTATTGATGGTATGACCATCGCTGAATTAGACAGTGCTTTATTTACTAAATATAAAATCCATACAGTGGGTATAGTTTGGGAAAACATTTCTTGTGTCCGAGTAACCCCTCATGTCTATACTCGATTGAAGGATTTGGATAAAATGGTGCATGCTATTAAAGAATTAGCCGCCCAAGCTAAAGCGAAAAAATTGTAATTAAATTGGCCTAAATGGGTCACCAATAGGCTTAATGTAGCCATTTTATATACCTTTGTGAAATTCTAAACCTAATTATATGTCTACCTTACCCAATTTAGATCAAAGCAGTTTAAGCTCCAATCGCCTGTATTCATTAGATGCCTTAAGGGGTTTCGATATGTTTTGGATTATGGGAGCTGATGAAGTTTTTCATACCATGTTTAAGGCTACAGATTCGCCCATTTGGGGTTTCTTTGCGCATCAGTTCTCGCATCCTGAGTGGCATGGCTTCCGATTTTATGATTTAATTTTTCCACTTTTCTTATTCATGGCAGGGGTAGCTACTCCTTTCTCTTTGGGTAAAGAAATAGAAAAAGGTAAAAACAAGGAACAGTTGTTGTTGAAAGTCATCAAACGGGGTTTGATTTTAGCCGCATTGGGTGTGGTCTATAATAATGGATTGGAAATTAAACCCATTGAAGAAATACGTTTTGGAAGTGTATTGGCTCGAATTGGTTTAGGCTATATGTTTGCCAACATCATTTATTTGTATACCAAAAAGCCAGCGATTCAAGCCATTTGGTTTGGTGGGATTTTGATGTTTTACTATTTGTTATTGAAGTTTAATGCTGCTCCTGGTTTTCCTGCGGGCGATCTAAGTCAAGAAGGAAATTTTGCATCTTACATGGATCGCTTAATTATGCCAGGTCGTTTGTATAAAGGAAATCATGATCCTGAAGGGTTTACTTCGACTATTCCTGCTATATCCACCGGTTTGTTGGGAATTTTAACAGGGAATTACTTGAAAAATGACCCAAGTGATGGTACTCAAAAGACGAAACGCATGGCCATGTTTGGTGCTTTATTCATCGTATTGGCTTTGGTTTGGAATATCGATTTCCCCATCAATAAAAACCTATGGTCCAGTTCCTTTGTCTTGATGGTGGGAGGTATAAGCTTATTATTGTTGTCTTTATTTTATTACATCATTGACGTGAAAGGCTATCAAAAATGGTCATTTTTCTTCCGAATCATTGGAATGAACTCCATCTTGATTTATATGTCAGGCGTATTTATTAACTGGGAATACAGTACAGATAGTATATTTCATTGGTTAGGTCAATTATTAGGAAATCCATACAATGCGGTCGCTATGGCCATTTGTTATACAGGAATTAAATGGTACTTCTTGTATTTTATGTACCAGAAAAAAGTATTCCTTCGAGTGTAATGTAGAATTAGGAATGTAGAATTAGGAATGTAGAATGTAGAATGAAAATTGAAGCATGTTAAAATAAATGTATATACGTGTAGTTGCAGGTAGGAATTTTGGCTGATTTCTTTAAATTGAATTGCATTTGAAACAAATAAATCATTTTCCCTCGAAGATTACCATGAAAAGAGTTAAAACAAGTATAAGTCAATTTACCTTGGCAATGTTGGCACTAGGTATATTCATGTCCAATAAACCAGCGGCTAAATTGCCTGTGGAAGCGTGGGAAATCAAGGTTCCTGCGGGATTTAGTACCAAGATCGTGGCAACCGGTTTGGGAGCTACCCGTCATTTAACGGTGGCCAATAATGGAGATATTTATGCTAAATTATCCAAGTTTAAGGATGGCAAAGGAATCGTTCATTTGAGAGATACCAATAAGGATGGTGTGGCTGATGAAACGAATTATTTCGGAGATTTTGTGGGTACTGGTATACAAATTCAAAATGGATTTCTTTATGCGTCCTCCAATACAGGGGTAAATCGTTTTAAGATGAACGATAAATCAGAGGTTGTAGATAAAGCGCATTATGAAAACATTGTGAGTGGATTGATTGATAAAGGCCGTGATAATGCCAAGCCTTTTGTGTTTGATAAACAATCCAATATGTACGTAACCATTGGTTCTTGGAATGATGCTTGTCGTGTACCTGGTACAGGCCAAGGAATGGTTCCATGTTCCGTTTTGGATTCGGCTGGAGGTATCTGGAAGTTTAAAGCAGATCAATTAGGCCAAAAATTTCAAGATGGTAAGCGCTATGTTACTGGGTTGAAAAATGCCGTAGGTATTACTTGGAATACAAAAACCAATACACTTTTTGCTACATCTCATGGACGTGGATTCTTCCATGATTTTTATCCACAATACTACACGCCAAAGCAAAGTGCTGAAATACCCGCAGAATGTTTATATGAAATTCATGAAGGGGATGACGGTGGCTGGCCAATCATTTATTTTGATCCATTTCAAAATAAGAAAATCTTAGCTCCGGAATATGGAGGAGATGGAAAGAAAACGGCTGGAGAAAAAGCCATTAATCCGAAAGTAGCTTTTCCTGCTCACTTAGGTCCTAATGATGTCTTGTTTTATACAGGAAATCAGTTTCCTGCCAAATACAAAAACGGAGCATTTGTTGCTTTTCACGGACAAAATTCAGAATTGAAAAAGGGTTATTTCGTAGCTTTTGTACCGTTTGTGAATAACAAACCATCCGGCAAATGGGAGATATTTGCAGATAATTTTTCAGGAACAGATTTGGCCAAACCAACTGGCCCAGTTCAACACCGTCCTTGTGGATTAGCTCAAGGACCAGATGGGTCCTTGTATGTAGCGGATGATTTGGGAGGAACGATTTTCAAAATCAGTTACAAAAAATAACAGCATCATGATTTAATTTGAAATTAAAATGAGATGAACATACCATGGTTCATCTCATTTTTTTTAAAAACCTAGCAACTATGAAAACCATTCGATGTATATTACTATTGATGTTGAGCCTCTTACTGGGCTTTTCTTCGGATGCACAAAACAAAACGAAGCGCTATCTCTATGTAGCAGCTCCGGGAATCAGAGATTATCTAGGATATGGTGGCCATGGAATATTGGTTTTTGACATCAATAATAAGCATCGATTTGTAAAGCGAATTAAAACCCAAGGATTCCATCCGAATGGAAAGCCATCCAATGTGAAGGGGATTGCGGTAAGTATTCCTTTAAACAGCATTTATGTAAGCACCTTGGAATCCTTGCAGCGTATTGACTTGGCTACGGAAAAAGTAATTTGGGAGATCCCCTTTGCTGGGGGATGCGACCGTATGTCGATATCTCCTGATGGTAAAACCATGTATTTGCCTTCTTTAGAAAAAGATTTTTGGCAAGTAGTCAGCTGCGAAACAGGAGCCATCATTCAGACCTTGAAAGGCTTTAAGAGAGCTCATAATACCTTATATGGTTTGTCGGGACAGTACGTTTATTTAGCGGATATCGGCAATCCTTGGTTGTATCAAGTGGATGCACAAAAGCATACTTTAGTGCAGAAAATAGGCCCATTCCGTAATTTTGTTCGCCCTTTTACGGTCAATGGTAAGGAAAGTATTGGTTTAGTAACTGTGGATAGTCTTTTGGGTTTTGAAGTAGGGGATTTAAAAACGGGTAAGAAATTGGCGAGTATTGTGGTGGAAGGATGGAACAAAGGCCTTGTTAGACGCCATGGGAATCCAAGTCACGGCATCGCATATAGTCCAGATGAAAAGGAAATTTGGCTCTGTGATGGTTTTAATATGCGTTTGCATGTATTTCAAGGGAAAGCACCTTATCAACAGTTGACAAGTATTCCATTGAAAGATATGCCCGGTTGGATCAGTTTCTCCTTAGATGGGAAATATGCTTATCCATCCAGTGGGGAAGTAATCGACCCAATGACCAGGAAAGTATTGTATCACCTAGAAGATGAGCAGCACAATTACGTTTCCAGTGAAAAATTAGTAGAAATAGAGTTTCAAGGAAATAAAGCCATACGTGCCAGTGACCAATTTGGCAATGGAAAGGCTCGTTAGTTTTGACGAGCCTTTTCTATCAATTCTTGGGCCTTTTTATCGGCATCTTCCAATAAGGCATCCGCTTTACGATCGGCCTCTTTTTTGAGTCGTTCCGCTATCTTTTGGGCAGCTATTTTTGCAAATGGGTTCTTGGCTTCTTCCACTAATCGGTCGGCATTGGCGTACGCTTCTTGCCGCAATTTTTGAGAGAGCATTTCGGCTTCTTTTTTCATCGCTTCCGCCTTGGCTTTAGCTTCATCCAATTGCTTATTTATTTGCTGTTTCGCTTCTTGCTTTACCAATTCCTTGGCTTGAGTCGTCACTGGTTTGTTGCCATTCACATCCTGAGCATTGATTACATTGACCTTAAATTGAGGCTTTTGAACGGTACCACTGACCATTATTTGCATTTTTAAGGCTTGTTGGATTTTCTCCAAATTAAGGTTGGGATTTAATTTGGCTAATTGTTGATTCAAACTAGCCGCCACGCCTGATTGTAGCGTTTTTGCTGGGATATCCGTCAGGATGGTGTATTCCAAACTTTGGTCTAAACCATTGGAACCGTTGACTTGAAATTTGGTCAAATTCGTTTGAACTTCAAAGGGTTTGAATTGTAGCCTACCTTGTTTAATTTGAAAATTGAGGTGGGTAGGTTTTAAGGCTAGATTTTTTAATTGATTCCATTGGGTCAAACTGACTAATTGATTAAAGCTGGTGGAATTTTTTAGATTAAAATCGATCAAATCCATATTCCCAACAGCCGTAGTACTCATTAAATTAGGAGATAAATCAGCTTCTAAGTTCCCCGAGTAGCTAAAGTCTACATCCACTTTACCTTGAGCGACTGCGGCAATAGGAGCAAATTTTTGAACTAAGCTAAAGTATTTATGTGCTTCTTGAATGTTTAAATCTTGGATATTGAAAGCCCAATTAACCGAAGCGTTTTGATGATCTTTTTTGCTAAAAGTTCCGGTTGATTTCCAAGAAGCATTGGCCAATTGAAAGGATAGATCATCCATTGATATGACTTGATCAGCTAGGTGGATTTCCCCCTTTGCTTGGCTAATGATCAAATCTTTGAAAAGTAATTTATCGATGCTGGATTGAAGGGTGAAATCAATGTTTTTGGGTATTTGCAGATCCGCAGCAGCCGTAGAAGCCGTAGTACTACTACGGCTGTCCAGAGTTGCATTCCCATTACGGCTCAACAGCTGATTTAAATCCACCAAGGGCGATTTTAAGGTTAAATTCCCTGTGATTTTATCATTTTTCAAGAAGTAGAGGACATAATTTTGCAAACTACCGCTAGCCGAGAATTCGGTATTTGCGACATTTCCTTCCAGTGTACTGATAATCAATGATTTAGGGTTTATAGTAGCTGCAGCATTCTTGATGTTGATTTTTTGCTGCGTTTCGCTATTACTGTATTGAATTTGGCGGGCATTAAAATAGCCATTTGCTTTGCCTTTTGCTTGTTTAAAATCCTGAACATAACCATCCAGCTGTACATCACTTTGTAGGGTACCGCTCATTTGCGTGTTTTTCTGAGGGATAATTTTAGCTATTTCACCTAAGTTCAAAACACCTTTTAGACTAGCTTTCAGGTAGGGGTTTGAAAGGGGTGTTTTTAAGAACAAATTCGCTTGTATTGGCTGATTGTTCATGTATAATTGGAATTTTTTTAAGTCGATTAAAGTATGGTCTGGAACACCATCTGGATTATCTATTTGTAGGTCTAGCTCCATTTGTTTAACACCTACTGGGACCTTAGCATAACTAAATGACCCTTTTGAGATACGTAAATCCATTCCAAAGCCAGGCATTGAGCGACCGTTCATTTTACCTTTAGCATAACCCGATAGCGCAAAATCACCTGACGCTTGAAGTTCTTGGAAGGAGTTTTGGTATAAAAGAGGAACAAGGGATAGGAAATCTTTTAGGGGAGATTTCAAGGCATGAAATTTGATATCCATATCGATGGAAGTATCGGGCATGGCCACCCAGGCATCAAAATGGATGGGTAATTCATTTAGGTATAAATCGTTGTTTTTAAAAGCAAATTCCATTTTGGCAAAATTCATCTCAATGGGAGCTTCTAGTTTACCTTTTACTTCAGATAGGTAGGTTTTACCTAGAAACTCTAAACTTAGCTTTTCAACTTCTGTGTTCGTGTTTAAGGTAAAAATATCCTTTGAAAAATCACCCGAACCTTCGTGATTTAATTGAATTAATTGGGTAGCAAATCCTCTCATTTGGTCATTGTAACGAATTTTTGAATCAATTAATTGATAATGATCCAGTGAAATGCGCATGTTTTGATTGGATTTTTCTTGTGGGGAATCTGAATGAGGTGCTTGATAAATATCCCAGTTCATTTGACCAGAAGGAAGAATGATTAAGTTAAATTGGGCCTGTTCAAGGATCACTTCTTGAATCTCCATGTTGTTATCCAATAAATAGGCCAAGGGGGCTATTTGAATCGTTAGCTTAGGTATAAGAGCAAGGGTATCGTTTTTGAACTCATTTTTACCAATGATGCTGCTGTTTTCTACTTCGATGCTTAAGCTGGGAAAATGACGCAAAAGGCTGATGGAAGCATCTTCAAATTTGAAATGAGCTTGGAGTTTTTCATTCGCCGTTTTTGTAATTAGATCCTTGATTTCATTTTTATACATCATGGATATTCCCATCGCAGCGAAGATGAAAAATAGGATGATACCTAATAAAGAATATAGGACTTTTTTTAACATGTGAGGAATGCTTGTGGCGGTTAAAACTATTTTACTGGAATTCGGCATAGCGGATGATTTAATTGGGTAAATCAGCTAGCATAACTTAAATTTACGATTATTTTCTCAGTGGAAACCAACTCAATTGTCTGATTTATATGAAACGATCTATTCAAGTATACGGTATAAGTAGCCTAATGATTCTTTTAGGCACCTTGTTTGTTATTTCTTGTGCTCAAAATGCTTTGACAGGAAAGAGTCAATTATCCTTAGTCTCTGAGCAAGAAATTCAAGCACTTTCCTTGACACAATACCAAGATTTTTTAAAAACGAGTACCGTTATTTCTCCGGCCAAAGATGCCCAAGCGCAAATGGTTCAACGAATTGGAAAGAAAATCACAGCCTCTGTGGAGAAGTATTTTGCTGAAAAAAACAATAAAGAGTTTTTGAAGGGTTATCAATGGGAATATAATTTGGTTAAAAATGATACCACCATCAATGCTTGGTGTATGCCGGGTGGGAAAATCGTAGTTTATACCGGAATTTTGCCAGTGACTAAAAATGAAACAGCATTGGCTTTTGTGATGGGACATGAAGTATCACATGCTTTATTACAGCATGGAAATAAGCGAATGAGTGAGTCCATGATTCAGGAATTGGGCGGTACTGTTTTGTCTGCGGCTATTTCTAGTAAGCCTAAAGAAACGCAAGATTTATTTATGCGCGCTTATGGCATTGGTACATCGGTAGGAATCATGTTGCCATTTTCGCGCGAACAAGAATTAGAAGCGGATAAATTTGGTTTAATGTGGGCTGCTAAATCAGGATACGACCCTTCAGAAGCTTCGGCATTTTGGGAGCGGATGCAAAAATCAAAATCAGGGCAGGCTCCTCCTGAGTTTTTAAGTACCCATCCTTCTGATGCCACTCGAATACAGAAAATTAAGGAATACCTGCCGGAAGCACTTAAATTTTATAAAAAGTAATTCGTATCAGCTAAGCGATCTTTGGGATTCGAGTATTTATTCAATTAAATTCATGGCCATTGGCCTACCTTGGCGTACCTACAATCAACCAACATGAAAAAAATTGCATTTGTTTTATTATTGCTACCAACCTTATTGTGGGCACAAAAACCCTCAAAGAATAGTATTAAGATCAATTTGAGTTCTCTTTTACTTAGGAACTATCATTTCACTTATGAACGTAGCTTAAGCAAGCACATGTCATTTTCACTCGGATTTAGAACCATGCCTTATGGGAATGTTCCTATGGAAGGGACGATCACGGAGCAAATGGATGATAAATCGATCAATCTATCCCGAATGAAATTAGGGAATATTGCGATTACTCCTGAAATCCGATACTATTTTAGCAGCAAAGGGAATCAAGGGTTTTATGCGGCTCCATATGCGCGTTATTTAGTGTATGAGCTTACAGCTCCTATCACAGTAGAGGATAAATCTAGTGGTCAACTGATACAAGTGGATCGTGATTTTAAAGGAAAAATCACTTCTATGAATGGAGGTTTGATGTTCGGTATTCAATATCCTATTTGGAAGAATCGGATGGTTTTTGACTTTTGGATTGTTGGAGCTCATTTTGGAACTAGTACAGGGATTTTAACAGCTGAATTTAATCCAGCATTAAGTACGGATGAGCAAGCAGTATTACAAAGAGAAGTGGATAATTTGGATACTTCACCATTTAAATCTGTCGGTAAAGTGACGGCTAACTCGGCTCAAATTAATACAGAAGGTCCATGGTTAGGAGTGAGAGGATTGGGGATAAATTTGGGCTTTAAGTTTTAGAAATAACTAGAGTTTCATTTTTTCTTAATCTTGGGTATATCCATTATTACAGATTTTACCATACATTTATCAATTAACCTATTTAATCAACATGAAACTTCCCAGTTTGGGAGCAGGCCTCTTTGTCTGCTTGTGCTTTATTTTCAGTTCCCTCACTGCCCAAGTTCCCGGTGTTATCGTGGCACATAGTCCAGCTTCCAGCGGTCAGTATATAGGTTCTCCCAGTATTTGTATTTTATCTAATGGCGATTATTTGGCCTCGCATGATTTTTTTGGACCCAAATCTACGGAACATAGCTCAGCGGTTTCTAGGGTATATTTATCCAAAAATAAAGGTAAATCTTGGGTGCAAATTAGCCAGATTCAAGGGCAATTTTGGTCCAAGCTTTTTGAATTTAAAGGCAAGTTGTACATCATGGGCACCAATAAACACCATGGGAATACCATTATTCGTAATTCTACTGATGGCGGTTATACTTGGTCAGAACCCATAGATGCTCAACATGGACTGTTATTGGAAGGGGAGTACCATTGTGCTCCCATGCCTTTCTTAGAACATGAGGGACGTTTGTGGAGGGCCATGGAGGATGCCATGGGGACAGTAAAAAAATGGGGAAAAAGGTATGGAACTTTTATGATGTCCATGCCATTGGATGCAGATCCCATGTTGGCGGCCAGTTGGACAAAAACGAATGTTCTACGTTATGATTCAACCTACTTAGACAATCATTTTGGAGCTTGGATTGAAGGAAATGCGGTATTAGATACACGGGGACAAGTTTGGAATATCTTGAGGGTAGATAATAAATCTACGATGGATGAATTTGCTGCCATGGTTAAGATTAGTGCCGACGGCAAAGAGTCTAGTTTTGATCACCAAAATGGCTTTATTCGTTTTCCTGGAGGTGCCAAAAAATTCTCCATTCGCTTTGATCCACTTTCTAAACGATATTGGACTATTTCCAATGTGATCCCCGACTCCACCAAAGTCAAGCATCAAGGTAAAAACCCTGCTTCATTTAGAAATACCTTGGCCCTATGTTTTTCCTATGATTTGAAAAATTGGGAAGTTAAAAAGGTGATATTTCAGCATCCTGATGAAATCAAGCATGGTTTCCAATATGTCGACTGGCAATTTCAAGGCAAACACATTGTATTGGCTTGCAGAACTGCCTATGACGATGCTGAAGGAGGAGCGCATAATAACCACGATGCGAATTTTTTGACCTTTTATCGAATTAAACGTTTTAGAAAATAATTCACCTTTTTAATGAATAATATGAAACAAATTGTATGCTTGGTTTTTGGTTTATTAGCTCAAACCTCGTTTGTTTTAGCTCAAAAAGCACCTGAGAATCGGGTGATTGTCATTACGACAGATGGGCTACGTTGGCAGGATGTATTTAAAGGTATGGATACGACTTTGGCAAAGAAGAAGGCATATCATCATGGAGATAGTTTAGCTATTTTTACGAAGTTTTGGGATAATGATTTAGCTACTCGTAGAAAGAAGTTGATGCCCTTTTTGTGGGGTGAATTAGCTCAGAAAGGTCAAATTCATGGTAATAGAGCCTTAGGTAATCGGGTAGATGTCGCTAATCCGCATTGGTTTTCTTATCCAGGTTATAGTGAGCTCTTGACAGGTCAAGTGGACACAGCCATCAATTCCAACGAATATAAACCGAATCCCAATACCAATTTTTTTGAGTATTTAAACCAATTACCAGCCTATAAAAATCAGGTGGTTGCTTTCGGTGCTTGGGATGCATTTGACCGTATTTTAAATGAAAAGAGGGCAGGTTTTCCTGTCATTAATGGTTATGAAGTTTATCCTGAATTGAATCAGGATCCAAAAATGAAATTGATTTCAGATATGTTGAATCAATCGTTTCGGGTATTTGGTGATGTAGAAAGTCAAGATGTGTTCATTCACTTTCAAGCCATGCAATATTTAAAAACGAAGAAGCCCAAAGCCATGTACATTTCCTACGGGGAAACGGATGAGTTTGCTCATGAGGGTGCATATCAGCATTATTTACAGGCAGTACATCATTTTGATACCTGGTTAAATGAAGTATGGGATTTTGTTGAATCAGATCCTTTATACAAAGGAAAAACGACGATCTTAATTACGACGGATCATGGTAGGGGAGACATTATTAAAGACGAATGGAAGTCGCACGGTAAAAAGGTACAAGATTCTCATGAGATATGGTTTGCTATGTTGGGAGTTGGTGTGGCACCTATGGGAGAGGTGAAACAGGCGGCTCAAATTTATCAAAAGGACTTAATTCATGTACTGTCAGAGAAACTTCAATTGAAATTTAAGAGCGAGCGTAAAGAGTAAGGGAAATTGAAAAACAGCTCAGGGTTTAAACCCTGAGCTGTTCTGTTTTAAGATTTTTGTAGAGTTTACATCAGGTGTAAAAAAGCTCAGGGTTTAAACCCTGAGCTTTTCCGTTTTAAAGAATTATTAAGAGGTTACATCAGTTGTAAAAAAAGCTCTAGGTTAGATAAACCCAGAGCTTTTTTATGTTAGTTGATTAAGTATTCTTTTTATTTCACATCAGAATCGCTAGCTGGAGCTACTACTGCTTTTTTAAAGAAGGAGAATCTCAATGCAATTTCGTGTGTTTGTGTACTTACTTTACTGATATTCGAGATAGGTAATTCATAAACATAACCTAAATAGATTTTTTTGGAGGCTTGCATACCAAGGCGTAAACCGTAACTATCTTTATGACGGTAGCTTAAGCCAATGTCAAGCTTTTCTTTAATTTGTGCGTTTAAATTAATATCCCAGCTCAATGGTACATCGGCAGCTAATCTTACTAAAGTACTCGGGAATAAATTGATGTTATTACCCATTTTGATTTTTGTACCTACCATGGTGTAGAAATAATCCACGTCTTTGTAAGCTCCACTGGCTGAACCGAAATCGTATTTAAATACACGAGGTTGAGAAATACTAAGGAATAAACCATCTCCTTTACTAAAACGTAAGCCCCAACCTGTATTGAATTTTAGGCCTGTGGAAACATCTTGAGCAAATAGTGCATCATTGGGATTAACTAAGCGAATGGAAGACCAGTTTAATGCCAAATTTGAAAATCCTCCACGAATACCACCTGACATTTTCCATTTATCGTTTAAAGAAACGTGGTATGCGAAATCGGCAGCAATGTTGGTTGTTTTAACGGGACCAGCTTGATCTACCATAGCTACAAATCCTACTCCCTTTTTTTCTCCCCATTTTATGTTGGCAGTTGCTGCTATGGTCTTAGGAGCTCCTTCAATACCAATCCATTGCTGTCTGTTAATGAATACTACTTCTGAATTTTCTGTTGAACCTGAGTGTGCTGGAGTAATGATTTGAGGATTGAAGCGGTACAAATTGTACATACTTTCAATTTGTGCCTGTGACGAATAACTCCATGAAAGTAAAATACCCAAAATGAGGTAAGTAAGGGCCAAGCGGCCCCAACTTTGCCTTTTTTGATCTACTCTCAGTTTAAAATTTATATAATTATAGAACATTGTGTTACTTTACTTTACTGCTAATCTGTTGATAAGTACGTATGTCGATATATTTTCCTTTTGTCCATAAAAATCTATCACGTAATAATAGATTCCATCTGGAAGGAGCTTGCTATCGCTAGTTGATTCCGAAGTGAGGTATTCGCCACCCCAATCATTGGTATAGTTTTCTTTTTCAAAAACTAAATTTCCCCAGCGATTAAAAATGCTTAGCTTATTCTTAAGCCCTAAGATTCCGTCAATGACTAATTTGTCATTCTTACCATCACCATTCGGTGTGATTCCCTGAGGAATAATACCAATGGCCTCGATATTTTCAGTGCGGAACTTGTTTTTATCACCAGTAGGAATAACAAATTGGCCTTTCAGGCTAGAATCTGCCATTGCCATTGTACGGGTAATTGTAGGAGAAATGCTAGAAGAAAAACGCATCTTAGCAAGAACCTCTAGATTCATCAAAACAAATCCTAACATAAACAAAAGAGAAACCCTTATTGTTTTCATAGAATTTGATAATAAACTCGACTTGAGGTTGAATGTTAAATTCATTTAATCTTTATTAGAACACGTTTTAATTTTTAAAAGCTAGTTTCTTCCATGGAAGTTCAACACACTCATCGCGATGATGGATGGTTAGGAGATTGTCTTAAATTTTATTTAAAACAAGCAAACCAGATTTTAGTGGAATTAAAGTTTTCTGTAGTTTTAGTACAGAAGAGCCGAACCGTGAGTTGAGCTGAGAGATAAATTTTTTCATATTAATTTAGAACAAGTAGAACACTAAACCAGAGCGAAGTCCTATACCCCTCTTCTGTTTTGCTTTACAAATGTAGTCTAAAGGATTAATTTAAAAAATAGAACATAATTATTATTTGTTCTTAATTTTAAATTGACAACAAAGTTGTTGCTCAGTATTTCACAATGCCCTTTTGTGCTTTTTTTGACTCTAGACTTAACTGAAAAATTCATCACTGTATAGAAATTTTCAACTTAGCTAATATTGATTTTTTTGACAATAATTTAAGCTTTTCTTTACAAATGTGGCAATTATTCCCCTTGTTTGGCTCCATTTGGGCTTTTATTGGGTGGATATTTGTGCGTATTTGTGGGATAAAACTCTATTTTAAAGAATATAGCTTTGTAAAGTTAATTTAATATTCATGTATTATTTCATTTGTATTAAGGTAAAAGTACCCTCTTTTTTAATTGAAAAATAGTTTACAGGGCTATTGTATCGTAATGATTTTATTTATTTGGGGAAAATCAAGCTTATCTTTTAATTTCTAAATGAAGAAAGTATAAAAAAAAGCTAGATCAAAAATTAATCTAGCTTTCCACTTTTCGTTCTCTAATCTACTGTCTTCAATATCTATTTTGTTTCCAAGGTGCTTTTCTTGTTAAACGTAAATCTTAATGCCATTTCATGCGTTTGTGTCGTCACTTTACTAATGGCCGATATAGGTAACTCATATACGTATCCAGCATAAAGGTTTTTAGTTGCTTGAAATCCTAATCGGATACCATAACTATCTCCCTTGCGGTAGCTAAAGCCTAAGTCAAATTTTTCACGGATATGGCTATTTACATTTAGATCATAACTTAAAGGAACGTCCGTTGCTACACGTACCATAGCACTTGGATATAAGGTGATCTGTGAACTAAGTCGGACTTTGGTACCTAACATGGTATAATAATAGTCGACATCTTTATAAGCTCCAGAAAGTACTCCAAAATCATATTTTAGGACCCTAGGCTGCGAAATACTCAAGAATAGTCCATCACCCTTGGAGAAACGTAATCCCCAACCTGTGTTAAATTTTAAGCCACTGGAGATGTCTTCTTGGAAGTTTTCATCACCTCCATGTGTTAAGCGGATCGAGGACCATTCGATCGTTAGATTGGAAAATCCTCCACGTATACCCCCTGACATGGTCCATTTGTCATTCAATGGAACATGGTAAGCGAAATCGGCACTGATGGTCGTGGCTTTAATGGGTCCAGCTTGGTCCATTAATGCCACGACTCCAATACCTTTATTTTCACCCCATTTTTGGTTAAGGCTAGCCGCAAATGTTACCGGTGCGCCTTCAAAGCCAGTCCACTGGCGACGGTTAATCACGGTGATGTCTGATACTTCGGAGGAACCTGCATGAGCAGGTGTTACGATTTGTGGGTTAAAACGATATAAACTGTACATTGTTTCTATTTGACCTTTTGATTCGTATGAAGAAATACTAATCAACATCGCAACAAGTAGGGCCACCCACATGCCTTGGAAGGGCATGTTGATGGGCTTCCTCATATTCAGTTTATTATTTTGATTTTTATTCATTTTATTTCTGTTTTCAGCAGAGTTGATTATTTGGTTTTTAGTCTGCTAATAAAGATGTAAGTTGATATGTTGGGTTTAACGCCATAGAAATCAACGATGTAGTAATAAACGCCATCAGGAAGTAAGCCATCTTTTAAGATGAACACATTGTTACTTTCACCGCCCCAGTCATTTTTATAGTCTTTGGTTTCGTAAACAATTTCACCCCAACGGTTGAAAATGGTCAATGTATTCTTAAATCCTAAGATGCCTGGAATAATCAAATTGTCATTTTTACCATCACCGTTTGGAGAAATACCTTGTGGAACGAAGGAAGGACAAACATCTGGATCTAGTCGATTTGGAATACCATCATTATCACAATCAGGTAGTCCACCATAGTCTAAGTTGTCTTCCATGATATCAGGGATGCCATCATTATCATCATCCAAATCTTGGAAATCAGGTTTAAGATCTTTGTCGGTATCTATTGGAGTAGCAGGATTGGTACCAGCCTCTACTTTATCTAATACACCGTCATTGTCGGCATCAAGATCTCTAAAATCTGGCGTTCCATCAGTATCAGAATCTACGGGTACATTGGGATTCGGACCTGCTTCTACCTTATCTGGAATACCATCGTTGTCGGTATCTAGGTCTTGGAAATCAGGAGTTCCGTCAGAATCTGTATCAATTGGGTTGTTCGGATTATTCCCAGCCTCTGTTTTATCTTGGATACTATCATTATCCGAATCTAATTCTTGGAAATCAGGAATACCGTCTTTATCTGTATCCGTAGGATTCGTTGGATTTTTACCAGCCTCTACTTTATCTGGGATACCATCATTGTCTGAATCTAAGTCGCGGAAATCAGGGATGCCATCTTTATCCGTATCCACTGGATTGATTGGATCCTTACCCGCTTCTAGGCTATCTGGGATACCATCATTGTCTGAATCTATATCACGGAAATCAGGTGTGCCATCTTTATCAGTATCCAATGGAATATTTGGATTGACTCCTGCTTCAAATAGATCAGGGATACCATCATTATCTGAATCTGTGTCACGGAAATCTGGCGTACCGTCTTTATCCGTATCTACCGGATTATTTGGATCAGAACCTGCCTCTATTTTATCAGGGATACCATCGTTATCCGAATCTAAATCACGGAAATCTGGCGTACCGTCTTTATCCGTATCTACTGGATTACTTGGATCTGCCCCCGCTTCAATTTTATCTGGAATACCATCATTATCCGAATCTAAATCTCGGAAATCTGGCGTACCGTCTTTATCGGTATCTACTGGATTGTTTGGATCTGAACCTGCTTCAATCTTATCTGGGATACCATCATTATCGGAATCTAAATCCTGAAAATCTGGTTTACCATCTTTATCCGTGTCAACTGGGTTGTTTGGATCAGAACCTGCTTCTAATTTGTCTGGAATACCGTCATTATCTGAATCTAAGTCACGGAAGTCATAGATACCATCTTTATCTGTATCAAGCGGATTGTTTGGATCAGAACCTGCTTCTAATTTGTCTGGAATACCGTCGTTGTCCGAATCTAAATCACGGAAATCAGGAGTGCCATCTTTATCGGTATCTACCGGAATACTTGGATTGGAACCAGCTTCTATCTTGTCCGAGATTCCATCATTATCTGAATCTAAATCTTCGAAATCCTTGGCACCATCTTTGTCGGTGTCGACAGGTGAGTTACATGTAACAGCTTCTAAAGCGTCTAAGATGCCATCATTATCTGAATCTGTATCACGGAAATTAGGCTTGTCATCTCCATCAATATCTCCTCCTCCTTCTACTTGGTCAGGGATACAGTCGTTATCTGAATCTAAGTCTAAGAAATCTGGCGTACCATCTTTGTCGGTATCAATGACAGCAACATATTGTCCACGATCATCCCAACCATCACCATTACCATCATTCAGGTTCGTACAAGTAGCGCATTTGTTCTTACCTTCCCATGCATCTGGAATCGTATCTCCATCCGAGTCAAGATCAAGGTAATTCGGGATATTATCACCGTCATTGTCTCCATCTCTTTCATCGCTATCACCTAACCAATCTCCATCAGAATCTAAATCACGGTAATTTGGAATACCATCACCATCGGGATCGGAAGTTAATTCTTTGCTATCTACTATTGAATCTCCGTCAGAGTCAAGATCTAAGAAATCGGCTGTGCCATCTTTGTCCGTATCTGGAATAGGAGCCGGATTAGCTTCTAAAAAGTCGGCTAAACCGTTTTTGTTATTATCAATGAAAGCACCATTTTGATCAACACGTCCGTTGTAATTTGGATCAATCACTCCGCGTCTTGAATCAGTAGCTTCCCATGCATCTAAGATAGAATCTCCATCAGAATCAAGGTCTAAATAGTTTGGAGTTCCGTCACCATCACGATCGCTAGCTCCTTCTGTTCTATCCAAGATTCCATCGTTATCAGAATCTAAATCCAAATAGTTAGGGATACCATCACCATCTGAATCAATGTTTTTCTCGATACTATCTGGGATACCATCATTGTCAGAATCAGGATCTTGGAAGTTTGGAATTCCATCGCCATCGTAATCTTGGCAGCTTGGACCACCAGAGGCACATTCTACGCTGTTTGGAATACCATCATTATCACAATCGTTTGTGCCGAAAATAGCAAAGCTTGGAGAACCCATGCTTGGAGGGTTTCCGCCTGCACCACCCACACAATAGTTTAGCGGTTGTGAATCTGTACCATTGTTGGTTCCATCACCGTCGCAGTCCGTATTTTTCCAAGTCAAGGTCGTATTAGCGAATATCTGACTGGCTGGATTGTATGAACATCCATCATTAGGATTGGTTCCGTCAATCGCCTCTTGCGCATCAGAAACTCCATCGCCATCCGTATCCGTTGGTAAACCTGAAATTACTGTAATACGTACAACTGCAGTAGTACTACCTGTACCATTGGTAGCAGTTACGGTATAATCTGTTGCCGGACTAGTGACAGAAGGGTTTCCGCTAATTACCCCAGTGGTGGTATTGAATAATAAACCCGTTGGTAGTGGAGTTGAAATACTATAGCTAGTAACTGTCCCTGTAACCGTTGGTGATAAACTAGAAATAGTTGATCCAACGGTATACACATTTGGAGTTGTATAGCTTAATGTGCTTGGTGCTGCATTATTAACGGTAATACGTACAACTGCAGTAGTACTACCTGTACCATTGGTAGCAGTTACGGTATAATCTGTTGCCGGACTAGTGACAGAAGGGTTTCCACTAATCACACCGGTTGTGG